>CAUJEY010000045.1 GCA_963169325.1 Bacteroidota bacterium | reverse complement strand
GTTTTCTGTTCTGGATGGACGGCGGTCAAATCGACCATTGCGATATCGGCATCGGCAACCGCGCCCTGGGCGATCCCACCCACGTCCCTGCCAATGTCGTCCTCACCAACCGGGCTACCTTGGCCAATTGTACTGTCGGTGTTTCAATGGAAGGCGATGCCACGCGGGGCTTGCTCACAGCCTCCTGTGCGCGTATTATCTGGAATGTTTTCGGCCTCAGCGGCAGCGATATTACGCTCCTGATCGACCCAACGCTGATGACTTCCACACCCAGCTTTACGCCTAAGCCCAACACATTTTTAGCCGCTGTATCCGGCCCGGGTTTCGGCCAGAACAAATTCCTGGCGATGTGTTACCCGACTAAAAATCCGGGTGGCAGCATTCCGGCCGCGGGTAATTTCTGGGGTACGGAGGATTTTGGCGGAAACATCGTGCCGCTGGCCGATCCTACCCCCGGCTTCGATGTGCGCCGGAGCGCCGGTACCCCTTGCAGCGCCCAGAACCCGCTCATTCCCGTTGCCTGGACGCCCGCAGTTTCAGCCGAACCACGCGAATGTGAGCCACAGTTCACCTGCGACCCGCCACAGGCCGGGTGCTGGAGCGATTGCATTTTGTTGACCGATGCGGAAACCTCGGTTCGAAGCCAATTCTTAGCCGGATATGAACGCATCATGGCCGAAGAGCCCGGAGAAGCTTATGATGCATTCGTGCCGGTAGCCGACCTGTGGCAGGCAGAACTGCCCACCGGATATACCGACCAGTGCCGTACTTTTATTCACGCCGCCCGCTCGCTGACGGAAGGGGATTATTCCGGTGGAGAAAGGCAGTTCGCCAACAGAGCGCCGGGCGAACCGGTTATTAAAATTCAACCCAATCCCGCTTCGGGCAATACAACGGTACTGCTTCCCGAAGGACCGTGCCGGGTGTTTGTTTATGACCAAACGGGGCGGCTGAAATATACCACACAGGCGGAGAATGTTTGTCGCATAGAAACGGGCGCCTGGCCGCAGGGGCTTTATATCGTGGAAGTTCAGGCATTTTCCGGTCCGGTTGCGGGCAGGGGGAAGTTAGTAATACAATATTGACGCATGCGTGAATTTGCCTGAAACGTCGGTAATAGGAGACCGTTGTTAGTATCCCGTTATAGAAGGATTTAAAATTGCAGATTGTATGATTGTTGATTTTTGATGTGCGTATAGCGTACCGTGACATCAAAAATCAACAATCGTATGATCTGAATCTTAAATCAAAAAAATTGGATTTCAGTCTGATATAAACCCCATCCCCCTCTACATACTACTAGCCGACCGGAAAATTCGGTTCCAGTTGATCCCTTCGCGCATATTGCCGTTTTTGGTGGAGAACCAGATAAACAGCGGTTTACCCACGACATGATCGGCCGGTACATAGCCCCAAATCCGGGAATCTTCGGAGTTGTGGCGGTTGTCGCCCATCATCCAGTAATAGTCTTGTTTGAAGGTATAAGTCGTCGTTTCGGCGCTGTTGATGTAGAATTTTCCATCGCGCACCACCATGTCGTTGTTTTCATACACCCGGATGATACGCTCGAAGAAAGGCAGGTTGCTCTCGGTGAGGGTAATCGTGGCGCCTTTTTTCGGGATATAAATCGGCCCGAAATCGTCCACCGTCCAGTCGCCGTAGCGGGCTGCGTCGTTCGGGAAGATACTGCCCGGTCGTGCGCCCGGGGCATACCGTTCGAGGGTAATATCCGGGCCGATGGCCTTTATTTTGGCTACCTGGCCGGCGTCGAGGTTGTAATACAACCGGTTGCCGCCATCCGGAATGGCATCTTTCAGGCTGACGCCGATCTCGTCTAATTTTTTCAGGTTGAGGCTGCCCGACGTATTTTTAATATAATAGGCAAACTGCAGGTGTTCGGGATTCTGGACGGCCGTACCGTTGATATATACCTGTCCGCCGCGGATCATCAGACTGTCGCCGGGCAAACCGATACATCGTTTGATATAATGGTCTTTTTTATCCAAAGGCCGGGCTACGACTTTAGGGGCCGGCGGCAACGCCTGGTTGGCGCGCCGGATGTCGTCCATGATCCGACGCCACTGATAGACATCGTAGGTGCGATCCGGGAAGATAATGACGCTATCGCCGGCAGGAAAATTAAAAACAACCGGTTCGTTGTGGTCGATGCCTTCTATAGCCGGCAAGCGGTAGTAGGGCAGTGATGGTTTGGCGAGATAGGATTCACGGGCGAGCAAACCGCTTCCGGTACTAAAGCGGTTGTGTACCAGGGGAAATTGCAAAACGGTCATTGGGGTGCGGATACCGTAGTGCGCCTTGCTCACAAAAAGATAATCGCCCACTTTCAGGCTGCCTTCCATCGAAGAGGTTGGAATAACATACGCTTCGATCAAAAACATCCGGATAAATGCCGCAGCAAAGACGGCGAAAATGATCGCTTCGGTCCATTCGCGCAGTTGCGATTTGCTGAACGGGTTATCCGCCTCTAATTTCCGGAGTGCAATTTTGTCCTTTTTTTCCTGCGCTTCGTGGTATTGCCGGTGATACAGGCGCTCGCGCTCCAAAACGGGGCCTTCGTATTTATCATTGGCATTTTGGCCGATCATAAAAAACGGGATCGGCGCATAAATGACCGAAAGCGCGGCCTGCCAAAAACTGTGTTTACCGAAGGAACGCACCATGTCGATACACAGCGCGGCATAAATGAAAAAATTGACGACCGGAAACAACAGCCAGGCTGCATACGCGGGCTTGCGACCCACCATTTTGCACCATTCCACGGCGGCCACCCCGGGCACCAGCGCTTTCCATCCGGGAATGCCGGCTTTTTCAAATAACTTCATCATGCTCAAACCGAGCAAAATGTATAAAACAATCAGAAATAGGAGTACCGACATGGTGTGCTGGATGTAAGGTTAACGTGGTTGAGGGGTTTAGGGGTTTAGAGGTTTGGGGGTTTGGGGGTTTGGGGGTTTGAAGGTTTGAAGGTTTGAAGGTTTGAAGGTTTGAAGGTTTGGAGGTTTGGAGGTTTGGAGGTTTGGAGGTTTGGAGGTTTGGAGGTTTGGAGGTTTGGGGGTTTGGGGGTTTGGGGGGGCGAAGATAACGGCTACTTCCAACGTGTCTTTGCCACTTCGACCGTTGTATAATAATTGTCGATTGACGTGGTGCCGTCTACCGTCTACCGTCTACCGTCCACCGTCCACCGTCCACCGTCTACCGCCCACCGTCTTTACCCCTCTCCCGATTTCCGTTTTTTGCGGCGCGTTTTAAACATTTCCACGACCTCTTTATCTTTCATAAAGCCCAGGTCGACAAACTGGGTGGAAACGAATTTTTTCACATCCTGGTAATCTTTGGCGCGTTTGTCGGTGAAGGCATGCAAGAGCTTGTCCACATACCGCATCGATATTTTTTCCACCAATTGGTTAAATTGCTGGTTACTGAAGATTTTCATGTAGATGCCGAATATTTTGGTCAGTTCGAAATAGTCGGCGTATTCGCGTTCGGTAAGACCTTTGATCAGGTGGGCGAAGTAATTGAATATCAGCAGGCGCAGGCAGGTGCTTTCGATAGACAAACCTTCGTGGCTGTTGTAGAAATCCTGTACTGCCTCGATCGTATCGGGGTGTACGTAGCCCAGGCTGTGTACTTTGTCTGCAATACGATAGTAGTCCGAAATTTTGTCCAATACCGCTTTGTCGATCAGGGCACTCATGCGGCCGTCGTTTTCGGCGCCCATCGAGGGGTTGGATTTGATGAGCGAGGCTAAAAACGTCAGGTATTTCTCGTCGAATTCCGTAAAACCTTTGCGTTCCCGTTCGAAGTGGGCCTTAAAGATTTTTTGTTCTTCGGCATCCATTATGATAAAGTTGCCGTAAAGGGTCAACATTTCAAGGTATTCCTCAGTGTTGTGGAATTCTTTATTGTTCAAAAAATCCTTAATCTGTTCTTTCAGGCTGGTATTGTCTCCGCCCACTTCGAATCGTTTGAGCAAAAACTGCCGCAGGGCGGAAAAATTGGCTTTCATTTCACCCAGATTTTTGGGGAAATCGGCCGAAAAGTAAAGTTCGTTGCGGAACTGGTTCAAATACCGGTTGTACAATTCCATGCGGTCTTTCAGGTCGCGGAACCGGTCATTTTTCTGCTGCTGCAGGAAATAACGAATACGTTTGTTCTCGATCTGACTCATCAGGTTGGTGATCCAGATATCGCTGCTGAGGGCGAAACCGACCTGGATACTTTGACCGATGCGTTTTTTGAGTTGTTCAAAGTGCGGGCTTTGGCAAATAGCCAGAAGGATATCCTTAAAGTGGTCATTCGGACGCACATAACGGTACTGGTCGTTGATCTCTCCGCGCAGTACGGCATAGCCCAACACCCGGGGCAGGTAAAGCCCTTCAAACACCGGCTCGAGCAGGTATTTTTCAAAGGTTACCAGCTGCAGCGGCGACTCCGCGGCCACTTCGTGGTGCATAGTGGACAGCAGGGGTTCGATCTGCTGGCGCAGTTCGTTGTAAAACTCATCTTCCTCTTCTTCCAGATATTGGGCCAGGGAAGGAGCATCCTGAATTGCGTTGGCAATTTCGTTCAGGCGGTCGTAGTATTTTTCGTCTAAGGGCTGCATAGATAGTTTTTTTTGAAAAAAGACCTGGCAAAGCAACAAAAGGCTTTGCCAGGTCTCATTAACCCGTAAATTATACCGGCAAAAGTAAAAACTCCTGCCAAAATTCGTCTTATTCTTCCGTTTTTTCTTCTGCAGCCGGAGCAGATTCTTCCGTGGCTTCCACTGCGGCTTCTTCTACAACCGGGGCAACTTCTTCAGCAGCAGCCTCTACGATCGGGGCAACTTCTTCAACTGCGGCTTCTACCACCGGAGCGGCTTCTTCAATGGCGGCTTCTGCAACCGGAGCGGCTTCTTCAACAGCAGCTTCTACCACCGGAGCGGCCTCTTCAACAGCAGCCTCTACAACTGGAGCGGCTTCTTCAGCAGCGGCTTCTGCAACCGGAGCGGCTGCTTCAACAGCAGCTTCTACCACCGGAGCGGCTTCTTCAACAACTGCTTCCACCACCGGAGCGGCTACGATTTCTTCAGCCACTTCTTCTGCGGCGGCTTCTTCAACAACAGGAGCCTCTACAACAGGTACGGGTTTAACCCTAACCTTCGGCGTGCCGTCAACGGCAGCAACGTGCAGCCGTTTTTTCTCTACCGTTTCTTCTTTACGTTTGGCGATGCGGGCTTCTTTTCCTTCTATCCAGGTGTTGAGCTTTGTCTCAGCCTGTTCTTCTGTCATAGCGCCTTTTTTTACGCCGACAGCTAAGTGTCTTTGATACAGTACACCTTTGAAACGCAGAATTGCCTGAACGGTGTCAGTCGGCTGAGCGCCTTTCATCAACCAGTCGTACGCTTTTTCGCGATTCAGTTCAATGGTGGCCGGTACGGTAAGTGGATTGTACGTGCCGATTTTGTCGATATAACGGCCGTCGCGCGGAGCGCGGGCGTCGGCGGCGACAATGTGGTAAAAGGGAGCCTTTCTACGGCCTTTACGTTGGAGACGCAGTTTTACTGCCATGTGGTAAACGAAAATTTAAGTGAAGAGATAAAATCTCGCCCGGTTCCCTATTAGAAAATAGCGCCGGGCTTTTCGAGGGCGCAAATATACGGCGATGCAACTTATAAAACCAAACATCGTTTTATTTTTCGCACTCCAAAACCCCTCATTTCCATTAATAATTTTGTTTAAGATCAAAATCCGCCCAACCGATGCGCTTGCTACCGTATTTAAGTTTTCTGCTCCTGCCCGTTACTGCCCAAACGCAACAAGCCCAACTTTCCGGAATAATCAACCATTATGCCGCCGTGACGGCGATCGACACCTGCGCGGGCCGGATCGCCGTTTCGGACACTACCGGATTTCGCGCAGGGGAAACCATTTTGCTGATCCAAATGCAGGGCGCCACTATTTCCAGCGCCAATAATGCAGGTTTTGGCGCCATAACCGACCTGAACGGCGCCGGAAAATTTGAACGGATCACGATTGATTCCGTGGCAGCGGGCGCCTTGTTCACCCGGAATCAGTGGATCAACGGATATGACCCGGCAGGCCAGGTACAGGCAGTGACCTTTCCGCACTACGAAAATGCGCTGGTCACCGATACGCTCCGCCCCGGACGCTGGAATGGCTCAACAGGCGGTATCCTGGCGTTTTCCGTACAAAATACCTTGACGCTCGATGCGCCGGTGGTTGCCGATGGCGCCGGTTTTAGGGGTGGAGCAGCCTACGTGGCGCCGGAAAATAATTGCACCTGGCTGCTGGGCGAGTCCGATTATTATTATGCATCCGGCGGCTGGCGGGGCAGTTTTAAAGGAGAAGGCATCGCTATTCCCGATACCAATCAGGTTTTTGGTCGCGGGCCGCAGGCCAACGGCGGCGGCGGCGGCAACGACCATAACGCCGGCGGCGGCGGTGGCGCCAACACAGGAGCGGCCGGCCGGGGCGGCGACAACGACGAACCGTCTGCCTTCGGCTGCGACGGTTATTTCCCGGGTCTGGGCGGAAAACCGCTTAATCCGGATACCACGCGCCTGTTTCCGGGCGGTGGTGGTGGCGCCGGCCATGCCAATAATAATACGACCTCTTTCGGCGGCAATGGCGGCGGGATTGTCCTCATCGAAACCGGTCGACTCGCCGGCCTCCGGCCCGCGTTTTCTGCCATTGGGCTGCCCGGAAATACTGCCAATGGCGACGGGGGGGGTGGGGGAGGGGCCGGCGGAACCTTATGGCTGCGCATCGGCGAGACGCCCGACAGCCTGCAACTGACTGCCAACGGCGGCCCGGGCGGCCATACCATTAATAATAATCAAAACCGTTGCTTCGGTCCCGGCGGCGGCGGCGGTGGCGGTTGTATCCGCACGAATTTGCTGGCCATCGTTGCGCCGGTGGGTGCGCCGGCGGGCATAATCACCGGTTCGAGCAATACTTGCGCCGGCACCACCTCCGGCGCCATGTCCGGTATGCCCGGCGCGATATTGCCCTTGCCTGCCGGCTGGCCGCAAGGGGCAATCCGGAATCTCGTCCCGGAAACCCTGGCCGAACCGAACGGGCAAACCGTTTGTACCGGAGACCCGGTGACGTTCTCCGTTGTCGCTAATCCGGGCAACTGGCAATATCAATGGGAGGTAAACACCGGCTCCGGCTGGATGCCGGTCAGTGCCGGAATGGGACTGGAGGGCGCCCAAACGCCTGCGCTAAAAATTCCGGCTGCCGGGGCCGGCCAAAATGGCTACCGGTTTCGTTGTATCGTGCTGCGCCCGGGTTGTTTCAATATCCTATCTGAGGAAGCGGTACTTCAGGTGATTCCCGCTCCCAAGGCTGATTTCGAGGTGACGCTAAATAATACGACGGCTGTTTTTGACAATCAATCGCAAAATGCCGGCGCCTACTGGTGGGATTTTGGCGACGGAACGACAAGTAACCTCCCTGCACCGCAACACGATTTTCCCGGCGAGGGCATTTATACGGTAACCTTATACGCGATTTCAGCCTGCGACACGGCTGTTTTTACACAAACGATAAATTTGTTGCTGGCGCCCGTAGCCGGCTTTTCGGCGCCGGATTCGGTGATCGATTGTGAAGCGATTGAAGTGGCGTTTCTCAATCAGTCTTCAATCAATGCCCTCGGGTTTGTCTGGCTTTTTCCGGGCGGCGTTCCGGCCACTTCAACGGATACGAATCCAATCATTACCTATCCGGTTTCCGGAACCTACCCGGTAACGCTAATCGCGTTTAATGCAACGGGTTCGGATACGGTCGTGCAGGAGATCGTCGTGCAGGTACTCGGTTTTCCCGAGGCGGAGTTTTCCTATACCGTGCTCAATGGCTTGGCGATGTTTACCAACCTCAGCATAAATGCCGATACCTATACCTGGTATTTTGGCGATAATACCGACCCCGTACAAACAAAAGACGCCTTGCATCAATATGCGCAGGGCGGCGTTTTTACTGTGACGCTCGTCGTCGACAATTTTTGCGGGACGGCGGTTTTGCAACAAACCATTGAAATTATATTAATAGGAACGAACACACCTGTGGAACCATACGGCATGCGGGTGTTTCCCAATCCGGCCACGGACAAACTGGTGCTGGACACCAAAATACCGGTTGACGAACCGTTTACGGTGCAAATATTTGATATGCCGGGGCGTCTGATGCTTCATCAAACGATGCCTGCGGGCAATGCCTGGGTACTTTCGTTACAAGACCTCCCCGCAGGCGCGTATCAATTGTGCGTTTTTATGGAAAAAAAGGCGTTTCGGTGGATTGTGTTGCGGCGTTAATCATGGCTTATTTCCTCTTACATATTACCTACCTTTGCGCCCTTCAAAAATCGCTATGGAAAAAATCCTTATTCTTGATTTCGGTTCGCAATATACCCAACTGATCGCCCGGCGTATCCGCGAAATGCACGTGTACTGCGAGATCGTCCCCTACAATAAAATGCCGGAACTTACTCCGGACATCAAGGGCGTGATCCTGTCGGGCAGCCCGTTTTCCGTTAAACAACCCGATGCCCTCCGGCTCGACCTCGATCAGGTGGCCGGTGTGCGCCCTTTACTGGGGATCTGCTACGGCGCTCAACTCACTGCCGATTTTTACGGCGGAGAAGTGGCCCGTTCGGAAAAACGGGAATACGGTAAAGCCACCTTGGAGCAGCATACTACTACGGATCCGTTTTTTGCCCATACCTCGCCAAACTCGCAGGTGTGGATGAGCCACGGCGACACTATCCTGCGTTTGCCGGAAGGGTTCGAGGTGCTGGCCGGAACAGAAAGTATCCCGGTTGCAGCCTTCCGGGCCGCAGCAGGCCGTTTTGAAGCGCCATTTTACTGCATTCAGTTTCACCCGGAGGTGTACCACACCACGGAGGGATTTCAAATCCTGAAAAACTTTGTGCTCCAAATTTGCGGCTGTGCGGGCGACTGGACGCCGGCACATTTCGTAGACGAAACTGTAGCCGGTTTGCGCGCGCAGATCGGCAACGACAAGGTGATTATGGCGTTGTCCGGCGGGGTGGATTCCACCGTGGCCGCCACGCTCCTGCACCAGGCCATCGGCGACCAGCTGTTTTGTTTTTTTATCGACAATGGGTTGCTGCGCAAAAACGAATTCGCCGAAGTATTGGATTCTTATAAAAATATGGGCCTCAATGTGGAGGGCGTCGACGCCAAGCAACGGTTTTACGACGGTCTCCGGGGCGTGAGCGACCCGGAAGGAAAACGCAAAATCATCGGCCGGCTATTTATCGAAATTTTTGAGGAAGAGTCCCGGGCGCATCCCGACTGCCATTGGCTGGGTCAGGGAACGATTTATCCCGATGTC
>CAUJEY010000044.1 GCA_963169325.1 Bacteroidota bacterium | reverse complement strand
GCTTCTACCTGCGGCCAAAACAACGGCGCCGTAGACCTCAACGTCGCACCCGCAGGCGCTTACTCATTTAACTGGTCGAACAACGCCACGACGGAAGACCTGGCCGGTATTCCCGCCGGCACTTATGCCGTAACCGTGACTGCCACAGCCACCGGCTGCACTACCACGGCCGGGGCTATCGTCCCGAACAACAATCCCGTCATCAATATTACCGGAAACACTACGCCGGTCACCGCCTGCACCATATTCAACGGTGCTATCGACATTACACCGGCGCCCGGCGGCAATTATACTTTTTCGTGGTCGAATAGCGCCAGCACCGAAGACCTGTCGGGCCTGGCTGCCGGGAGTTACACCGTCACGGTATCTGCCGGAGGCAGTTGTAATGCTTCGGCCAGTTTCACCGTTGCCAACAACACGCCGGCACCCACCCCGACCGCCACGCCGACTGCCTCTACCTGCGGCCAAAACAACGGCGCTGTAGACCTCAACGTCACACCCGCAGGCGCTTACTCATTTAACTGGTCGAACAACGCCACAACGGAAGACCTGGCTGGTGTCACCGCCGGCACTTACGCGGTAACCGTGACCGCCATAGCCACTGGCTGCACCGCCACGGCCGGCGCCATCGTCCCGAACACCAATCCCGTCATCAATATCACCGGAAACACTACGCCGGTCAGCGCCTGCGCCACGCCCAACGGCGCTATCGACATTACGCCTGCGCCCGGCGGCAATTATACCTTTTCGTGGTCGAACAGCGCAAGCACCGAAGACCTGGCGGACCTGGCTGCCGGGAGTTACACCGTCACGGTATCTGCCGGCGGCAGTTGCACCGCTTCGGCCAGTTTTACCGTTGCCAACAACACGCCGGCGCCCACGCCAACCGCCACGCCGACGCCTTCTACCTGCGGTCAAAACAACGGTACCGTAGACCTCAACGTCGCACCCGCAGGCGCCTACACGTTCAACTGGTCGAACAACGCCACAACGGAAGACCTGGCTGGTATTCCCGCCGGCACTTATGCGGTAACGATAACCGCGGTTTCTACCGGCTGCACCGCCACGGCCTCGGCGACGGTGCAGAGTGTCGGGGCAAACTTCACCCTTAGCGGTATCCCTGTGCCCAATAGTTCGTGTACCGTGCCAAACGGGGCGATTAACCTGATTGCGACACCAACAGGCGCATACAGTTATTTATGGTCGAACGACACAACTTCGCAGCATATAAGTGGGCTACCTGCGGGTAACTATGCGGTAACTGTAACAGATAATTCCGGCTGTTCCACAACTGGCAGTTTTGTCATAATAAACAATACGAACCCGCCTCAAATGCAGATATCCATCCATGATCCGCTTTGCGACGGCACGCCCGGCTGGGTGGAAGTTTTGCCCATGCAGGGAAGTACCGGACCATTTGAATATTCTATGAATAATGGCGCTACCTTTTTACCCGCCAATACGATTGAAGGGCTTAATCCCGGGCAATATTCGTTGGTTATCAGGGATGTTAATGGCTGCACAACGTCAAATTCGATATTTATCCCCAATCCACCCGATCCACAAATTTTTGCTGATCCCGAAGTAAGCCTGTCATTTGGCGACAAACATCAGTTGCATGTGGTGATCATCGGTATTTCGTTGAATCAGATCGATACCGTGATTTGGTCGCCAAGCACGGGGTTGTCTTTTGAGGGGAATAGTATTTCTGATTTGCTCGCCCCGACTGCGCAACCGGCTGAATCAATCATTTACAGGGTCAGGGTTATTTCAAAAGACGGGTGCGAGGCTTCGGCACAGGTCAAATTCAGGGTTACCCGCGAGGATCATATTTATGCGCCAAATGTGATCCGGCCGGATGATCCCGATGGAAACAATAGCACGTTTTATATTTTTACCAAACCGGGTACCGTTCGGGAAATCAAAAGTTTACAAATCTACGACCGGTGGGGCAACCAGGTTTTTCTAAATCGACATTTTGAACCGAACGATGCCCGGTTTGGCTGGAAGGGCGATTTCAGGGGCCAAGAGATGAACCCGGCAGTTTTTGTTTGGTGGGCCGAACTGGAGTTGTTTGATGGCGCGTTGATGCTCATAAAAGGGGATGTAACCGTGCTGCGGTAAGTGAATCGCGCTTAAAAAAACGGCTGATACCTTATTCCTTTTTGCTCCCCGCAATCGTAATCCCCAGCCCCCCATCGATCCGAATCGCCTGTCCGGTAAAAAACGCCGCTTTGTCGCCGGCGAGATAGGCGCACAACTCACCCACCTCTTCGGGGGTGCCGATTCTTTTCACCAGGTGCATATCCACACATTCCTGGTAAACCGCCTCCGGGTCGGGCGACAGTTGAAACGCTTCGCGCAACATGGGGGTGTCAATGGTGCCGGGGCAAACGGCCATGCAGCGGATTTGGGGGGCATAATCCACGGCAATACTGCGGGTTAGCCCGAGCATGGCGGTCTTGGAAGTCGTGTAAGGGGCGACGTTTTGTTGAGAGATAAACGCTTGTACGCTCGCCACGTTGATGACCACGCCGCTGCCTCGTTTTTGCATCTGCGGAATGGCGTGTTTGGCACAGAGAAAAGCACTTTTGAGGTTGACGTTCATCACCAAATCCCACTCTTCCTCGCTGGTTTCAGTCACGGTGGAGTAGCGCTGGATACCGGCGTTATTGATCAAAATATCGATGCCGCCAAAGGTTTCAACCGCTTTTTCCATCGCTGCTTTTACCTGCGCCTCCTTAGAAACATCACACTGGAGGAACAACGCTCGTGCGCCCAATTCCGCCGCCAGCCGTTGTCCCTGCGGATCGGTGTCGAGGATGACCACGTTGGCGTTTTCCCGGTAAAAAATACGGCTGCACGCACCGCCGATTCCTTTTGCACCGCCGGTGACGACGGCTGTTTTGTTGGAAAATGACATGATAGATTTGAATTTAAAGCTACTTTACCACGTAAGTTTTTTTGAACCACTTTAGTACACGTTAGGCCACTTTAGCCGATTTAGAGGAGATTTTGAGCGTACTAAGTAGTCATACAAGCCACTCGAGCTCGGCTAAAGTGGCCTAACGTGTACTAAAGTGGTTCAAAAATCTCTAAAGTGACTTAACGTGGCAAAGTAGTATTAATGCTGATTTTCTATTCCTGAGGGGTTTCAATGCCGGACGCGGCACTAACCCTGTACCGCATGCGACGCCAACGCCAGGCCCTTCACGCCCACATCAATTTTCGTGATATGCCACCTGCCGAGATTCGCGGCAAACAGTTGGTCGAGATTGGGCCCGCCGAAGGCAATATTGGTCGGATTGGACAAGGTGTGCGCTTCCCAGTCATCCACAAAAACGGTCGTTTCGCCGCCGGGAGCGACCCTGTAAATTTTGTTGGGCGCATAGCAGGAAACGTACAAGTTGCCTTCCGCATCGAAAGCCAGGCCGTCGGGCACCGATTCGGGCAGGGTGCAAAACAAGCTGCGTTCGCCTGCGCTGCCATCCGGCAAAACGGCTACCCGCTCCACACCTGGCAGAAAGGAGGCCGCGATATACAGATGTTGTTCCGCCGGCCCCAATGCCATGCCGTTGGCAAAATTAAAAGGCCCGTCGTGCCAGATTTCGCCTTTTCCGCCGGGCGAAAACTTCAATACCTTGCCCGTTACCTCCCGGAAAGCGCCGCTCTCGCTGACGTACATATTGCCCTGTTTATCAAAAACGGCGTAGTTCGGAATGTTGAAACGATGCCCGCCGGCTCCGTCGGCGAAAATCTCCAGTTGGAACGTTTGCAGATCGAGTTTCCAAACGCATTTTTTACCTAAATCGCAGATGGCTAACCAGGTAGCGCCAGGGCTGAACGCCAGTCCGAGGATAAAGCCGCCGGTATTGGCTACTGCTTCAACCTTCTTTCCATCTGCTG
>CAUJEY010000043.1 GCA_963169325.1 Bacteroidota bacterium | reverse complement strand
GAGCCGTCTACCGTCGACCGTCCACCGTCTACCGTCTCCTGTCCACCGTCCACCGTTAATCCTCCGCCGGTGCAAATGGGTTGTTTGTCCTGGGTAATCTGGTAGCCTTTGGGCAGGTCGGCGTAGAAGTAGTTTTTTCGGTCGAATGCACTGACGAGGTTGATGCGGCAGTCGAGGGCCAGGCCCAGGCGTACGGCATATTCGACGGCCTTGCGGTTGAGGCGCGGCAAGGTGCCGGGATGGGCCAGGCTGATGACGCTGGTATGGGTGTTGGGCGCCCCGCCAAATGTGGCATCGTCGGCGCAAAACACCTTGGAGCGTGTGGCGAGTTGGACATGTATTTCGAGGCCGATAACGGTTTCGTATGCTGATGCTGCCATAAAAAAGTGGCGGGTATGCCGCGGTTTTTAAAAATGGAAGGGATTGATTTTTAGAACAGAAAAAAGACCACGAGGGTGCCCACGGTGAATAAAGCCACAAAACCGATCAAATAGATGGAAGAAAAGAGCAGCCACTTCCACAAGGTTTGCCAGCCGCTTTGTCCGTAAAATCGTTTCATCGCCAACAGTTGGCTGATTGTCAGCCAAAGCAGGAACGAAATCCAAAACCACAAGGGAAGCGGCAGAAAATAGTTGATCAGAATGACCACGGTGAGGACCAGAAACAGTGCTGTGTGCTGGTAAAGCAAAAAAACGAAGTGTTCCACGTAGTACCGGTGCTGTTTCCGGTATAACAGTGCCAGCAAGGGAGACAATACGGCGATCAGCGCCAGGATCGTCCAAACCAGACTGCCTAAGTAGGTTTTTACGAGGGCGTCAGGCGTTTTCATGGTTTTTATGCCTTGCCGGACGAGCACTTTATCGACCCAGGATTCGATGCGGTATCTTTCAATTATGGCGTCCGGTTCCAGTTGGAAAATATCTTGTGTGGCGATTTTTATGGAATGAAAACCCAGGCTGAGGGGCAACGAATCCAGTACGCCCGCATTGGTGGAGTCGGTAGCGGCGAGGGCACGGCTGAATTTGTCGGCCGCATTGCCATGGGTTTGGCGAAGTATGCTATCCAAAGCCTCCCGCACCACCGGCGTCCGGTAGGCCGTCGGCAGGGAATCGAACGCCTGCCACATACGCCTTACTTCGGTATATTGCCGGCCGGTTGCATACAAATCGAACTTTTCTTTGCGCTCTTCAATATTTACGCCGGATTTGTTGGTCTGAAAATGTACGCCGCCAGTGCCGATCAAATGATTGAACGTAAAAATAAAAAAGAACATGACCACAAACAAAAACTGAACGGGCGGCGGATACCGCTTTTGTTTGCCTTTAAAAAATTCGACGCTTATTTTTCCCGGGATAAAAATATCGCGCAGCGAACGGAACAAGCGGCCTTCCAAATGGAAAACCCTGACCCACATTTGTTTGAACAGCGCCGCCATGGTAACTTTCCCGTCATTTGCCTTCTGCCCGCACTGGGCGCAAAACTTTGCCCTATACGGCAATGGAAAGTAACAATTCGGGCAATATTGTGCGCTTTTATATTTCACGCCCGAAAAATACAACGATTACCGGATTCAAAGTTTGAAGTTCGAAGTTTGAAGTTCGAAGTTTGAGGTTCGAAGTTTGAAGTTCGAAGTTTGAAGTTCGAAAAGCCCACGTATTACCTTTGCCCTTCAAACCTCGAACTTCGAACCTCAAACCTCAAACTTCGAACTTCAAACTTCGAACTTCAAACTTCGAACTTCAAACTATTGAATTCAATGCGTCGTCAAACCACCCGACATATCCTGATGATCCGCCCGGCCAATTTCGGTTTCAACGAAGAAACGGCCGCCAACAATGCGTTTCAAAGCCGCGATGAACGGCTGCGGCCCGAAGAAATCCGGAAACATGCGATCCGGGAGTTCGACGGCTTTGTGGAGCGGTTGCGCGCGGCCGGCGTACATGTCATCGTTGCCGCGGATTCGGCCAAACCCGTCAAACCCGATGCGGTTTTTCCAAACAACTGGGCTACTTTTCACCAGGAAGGTTTTTTGGTGACCTACCCGATGTTTGCGCCCGTGCGGCGGCGGGAACGCCGGCGCCAGGTGATCGATACGGTGCTCCGGGAAGGTTTTCATTCCGACCACCGGGTGAATCTGGAATTCAACGAAAAGTTCAACCGCTTCCTCGAAGGCACCGGCAGTATCATTTTCGACCACCAGCACCGCCTGGCCTACGCCTGCCTCAGCCCCCGTACCGATGCTGACCTGCTCGACGAACTGTGTCAGTTGTTGGAATACGATAAAGTCGTTTTTCACGCCCAGGACGGCAATGGCCAGGATATTTACCATACCAATGTCATGATGGCGCTCGGCGAAACCTTTGTGGTGATTTGCCTCGACACCGTGTGCGACCCGCAGGAACGCCGCATGCTGGAACAGAAATTCCGGGACACCCGAAAAGAAATCGTGGAGATTTCCCTGGCACAAATGAATGCCTTCGCCGGCAATATGCTCCAGATTCGGAACGATCGGGATGAAACGCTGCTGGTGATGTCCGAGCAAGCCTACCGGGCACTCACCCCGGAGCAAATTCAAACCCTGGAACGCCATACCCGCCTGCTCTACAGCCCTATCGACACGATCGAAACCTACGGCGGCGGCAGCGCCCGATGTATGATTGCGGAGGTGTTTTTACCGGAGAAAGAGGTTTAGGGGTTTGGAGGTTTAGGGGTTTGGGGGTTTAGGGGTTTAGGGGTTTGGGGGTTTGGAGGTTTGGGGTTTGGAGGTTTGGAGGTTTGGGGGTTTGGTTAAAACTTTATATCGGCCGGCAGCCTCCGCTTGCTCCATTTACAAAGCCAAATACACCAATTAAAAACCCAACCGCTTGCTTTCCTGCCCAGGGCTTCATTTTTGACGAAAAAAATGTAGCCCATGCTTAAATTTAAAATAATGACCCTGTTATTGGCCTCCCTGCTTTCCACAGCTTCCATGTGCAGCAAAGAGGAGGATAATCCCATACCGGACAGCTACGCCTCCTTGTTGGGAAAGTGGAATCTGGTAGCCTATAATATCGAAAAAGAATTGACCAACGGAAATGTCGAATATTCCAACTGGAAAGCCTCGGAGCACCCTCCCATTTGGATTCACTGGGAATTTGAAAGCAACGGCGCATTTACGTCCAGCGGCGATGGAGGGCAAGGCGTCTTCGTCGAGCATGGAAACTGGGCGCTGGAAGTGAAAAAAGGGGGCAATAATACCATCGAGGACGGTACGCTTACGCTTACCGGGCCGGCCGCCAAGCAAGCCGCCACCTTATTTTCCGGCGGGGATGAACATGCCGGTAAAATCACAGCCGGCACAGACAATGCAGGTTCCTATTTTTTTGTAACCTACGAAGCAAATGTGACCACTGGGTATTTCCCGGGAGCCAAAAAGGTGTTTTTTATTTATGAATACAGAAAGTTGTAAAATCCCCGGTCTTCTATGAGTTATCCCACCCAAATCAAGGTATTTATCGTCGGGTTAATTGTATTAGTCGTGCTGGGCAAGGTCGGTTGTTATTACTTCGATAAAAAATACGATACCTACCGCCGTCCCTGGGCCTATAGTTCCGACCCGTCAAAACCGCTGCTGGTGGGTAAGTGGCAGGGTACCTGCACCGACCCCGACCAGGTTGTCCATCAGGTCGAAATGGAGATTTTTTTCCCGACTACCGACGAAAAACGATGGAAGCGAGTCAGCGGTAAACGCAACAAACGCGACCGCAGCAGCCGCACCTTTTTCGACGGCATGGCCGTGCTCAAAACCAATGGCAAGCGGGATACCTGCGAACTCTGGGGCGGGCTCGACAAACCCGACGGCCACGACATTCATTTCCAGTTCCGCCCGGTGAGCGGGGTGCATCCACCGGGTTTCAACCTGAACCTGTTGAAAGGTAAATGGCAGGAAAACACCATTGACTTGTCCGTGGATTTTGCCTGGTTTCGCCCGGATGGGAGCAGCCACTACGATAGCGCCGACCCGCGCCACGATACGAACGGGAAACTGCTCCTGACCAGAGCAAAATAAGACTGCCCGGCACATACAAGTATCTAAATAACACACGATTGATATGCAAAGACGCGATTTTCTTTCTGCCTCCGGGCTACTCGCCGGAGCCCTTGCACTCCCGCAAATGGCGCTGGGGCAGGCCGCTAATGCACCGTTTTTTTCCGACCCGCTGAAGCCTTTTTTGTTACCGGCTCTGCCCCCTCTGGATCACAAGGGCAATATGGATATCCGGGTATGGGTCCGTTCGGAAATGACCAACGGCCTGTATTCCAGCGTGGAGTGCGCCGTTGCGCCTAAGGTCATGGGGCCGCCGCCGCACTACCATAAAGAACTGGATGAGTTGATGCTGGTGCTGGACGGGACAGCCAGCGTCATGGTGGAAGGTGAAGTGGTGGAAATTCAGGCCGGCGGCTGGCACCTGCGCCCGCGCGGACTGACCCACACTTTCTGGAACGCGTCGGACAAACCGCTCCGGTTCGTCGATATGTACTTCAATCAGCCTTTTGAGGTATTTCTGGAAAAAGTATTCTTCGAATATACGCCGGAAAAAGGATTTCCCTTCGGGTCAAAAGCGCGGGATGCCGTGATGGATAAACTCACCGAACAATTCGGCCTCGTCTATGCTCCCACGGCCGGCGCCGAACGCCAGGCTATTGTGGATAAATACGGGCTAAAATGAGTGGCGAAGCACACCCATACTGCCGTCAGGAATACCAGTTCAGCCCGGTGAGCGGGGTACACCCGCCGGATTTCAACCTGAACCTGTTGAAAGGTAAATGGCAGGAAAACACCATTGACTTGTCCGTAGATTTTGCCTGGTTTCGCCCGGATGGGAGCAGCCATTACGACAGCGCCGACCCACGCCACGATACGAATGGAAAACTGCTCCTGACACGAGCGAAATAACGTTTAGCATTCCAACAACGCCGTCATGAATATCAACTTCGATAAATTTAAAAATTCCCTGCCCTACGCCAGCGAAATGTATGGCATTTACCAACCCCTGCTGGGCTGGAAATCCAAACGGATGCTGCAGCGTTTCAAACCCGACCTGTTGCTGGACAACGAACTGTTCAGGCGTATTTCGGCCAGTTTGAAAGCCCAGGCTGATGCCGGCGGCATTATGGATTTGCATGTCGACGACCTGAATCGCCTCGACCTGCATTGCGCGCCGCTCGAAGTACGCACGGCGTTGCCCAAATCGCCGGTCCGGTTGGAACAGGGTTTGGACAACTCCCTGTTACTGCGCGCGCTGGCCGGCCGTTTTGAACAGGCGCCGGACGAATTGAATCCCAGCGCTTTAAAGGAAATCCTGTCGCGGGAAAATTTAGACCAGATGCTGGGCGAGTTGAGCAGGCTTTGCCACGACAACAATGCCGGGTTTAACCCCGGGCCTACCGCAATGCTAAAAGCCGTCAACGAATGGTGGCGTTCCTGGCAGGCAACAGACCCCGCGGAAGACGCCTTACTGGCAACCAAAAGGGCCGTTAAAGAAATACTCGACCGCGAGTCGCTGGTAGCGGGCGTGTTGCATGAATTGGTAAAAAAGAAACGTTACAGCGACATCATCAAGATGTTTACTGCACCAGATGAAAACTTGGATTGGAAGGTATTTGAACAAATGCGCCGGCTAATTGACCCCCTCGAAACATTTGATGTGAAAACCGATCTCGACAAGGTGGTGTTGTCACCAGTCGGTATCGTTCACCTGTTTCGGCAGTATTTTTTTGAGTTTGATTCTTTTCTGGGGCCATCGGTGCAGCATGTTTGGCTCAGTCCCGGTTCGCAAGTAGAAATGATTGAAATCAACACCCGCCGAACGCAGGTGGAGCGGAGCAGCGAAGACAGCGGCGACACGCTCACGCGCCGCGGCTCGGCCGACTACGTGGAAGATGAACTGTCCGATGCCATTCGTCAGAATAATAATTCCAAAACGCATTTTGGTGTAAGCGTAGAAACGGATTCCGATATCGTTGTCCCGTTTTATACCGGTGAGATCCAAACCAGCACGGATTACAACATGGATAATTCGGTGCAGGTGGCCAAAGAGAGCGTTCACAATCTGCTGCGCAAAGAATGTAACAGCGTGGCCACGGCGGTGCGCAAAAGTTACCGCACTACCTTTCGTTCCGTTACGGAAACTGAAGACGTCAGCAGCAAAAAATACTTGCTGGCCAATACTACTCCCAACCTCATCAACTACGAATTGCGCCGTAAAATGCGCCAGGTGGGCGTTCAGGTGCAGGATATCGGCGCGCACCTTTGCTGGCAAACCTATGTGGACCTGCCCGGCGATGAACTCCGTATCGCCAACCTGTTGCACATCTCCAAACCCGAGAACCTAAACCTCTTACCCAATCCGGAGGCCATCCCAATGCCCGAACCGTTACTCAAAGCCGAGACTATCCGGGGCAGTTTTGCCTGGGATATGGAGGACAAACCCATTCCCGACCGCCCGGACCTCCGGATGGTGCCGTTTCAAAAACACCTCATTGTGCCGCCCAAGTCGGGCTATTTGTATGAACGTTACGAAATCCGCAAAGTCCAGGGCAACTCCTGGATACTCGATGCGGAAATCAGGGGAAACGAAGCGCATGTGGGTATTCGCTCCGGCAACCCGGGCATCAAATTTGACGAGCGCGTTGAGTTTGCCTACGAACTCGACTTTTACTTCCGGCCCGGCCAGAGCCTGATCGACGAGGTCAACAGGGTCAACCAGGCACGGCTCGAACAGGCAAAGCAGGAAAACGCCCAGCGCGCCGCGGAAGCCTATTTCAACCTGGCCAAAGAGCGCATCAATGCCGAGCGGGCCATCAAGCCCCGCAAGTTTGAGGAACTCCGGGAAGAAGAGCGTATCGTGGTATACCGCAACCTGATGCGCCAGTTGCTAAAAGAAACAGGGTTTGGCAATGCGACGGCCGCTACGCAGCACGTGTTGGCCGAACTGGTACAATCCATGTTCGACGTGAACAAGATGCTCTACTTCGTGGCTCCCGAATGGTGGTCGCCCAGGCACCTTGGCCAAAGGCAGGCGCCGGTGTGGAGCAACCCCGCAGCCGTTTCCGCGCCCGCCATCCCCGTTCGCGGGCGGGAGCATTATGCCATCACGGAAAAATCCAATCCGGCCCCGATGGGCAGTTCGCTCGGCTGGCTGCTCCAGCTCGACGGCGACAAGCAGCGCAACGCGTTCATCAACGCCCCCTGGGTAAAAGCCGTGATCCCTATCCGAAGCGGCAAAGAACTGGCGGCACTCAACTGGCTCACGCAAAATATGGTGGAAGGCTCGGAAGGACTGGACGGCCTGTACCAGGAAGGCAGTGTCGGCGAAAAAGAGGCGATGCTGGCCGTGCTGCAAGCCTTTTCGTGGGACGATCCGGTACTGACCACCCGTTACCAGACCATTACGCCCGGCGAGTTGCAGTTGCGGGATGCCATCCGTTGCCTGGCACTGCGCGTGCAAGCCAAATTCATGCAGTCCAAACAGGCCGTGGAGCAGCCCCTCAACCCCGAAGACCCCAATGACCTGCAAATGGGCCGTTATCTGCCCACTGAAAAAGTTTTTGAAACGGGTTTTGATCCTATCGGCGGCTTTCAGGCGGCCGGCCCACAGCCTTTTGCCGTATTTTCCCAATGGCTCGAAGTAGTGCCCACCGATCAAATCGTGGCCGTAGAAGTGAAATATGATCCGAAGACGGGGATGCAAGTGTGAAGCAGTGCCTGATTTGGGGTAACTTTCCGGCTCTGAAAAAACAAATCATGCGCCTGCTCCTCTTTTTACTGTTTTTAAGTACTGCGGCCCAGGCGCAACGTATCCGTTATTTCACCCATTTCACCGAAAAAGAAGGGCTCAGCCACAACTATGTGCGGTGTATCCTGCGCGACCGCCAAGGCTACCTCTGGGTGGGCACCGTCAACGGACTGAACCGCTACGACGGCTATACTTTCCGGCAGTATATGCCCGACACCCGCCAGGCAGGACGCACGATCAGCAACGAACATATTTTCGACCTCAAACAGGACGCCGCCGGCTTCATCTGGATTGCCACGTCCAATGGCCTCAACCGCTACGACCCCCGCACGGAGACGTTCCAGGTGTGGAAAAACACCGGCCGAAACGACGGCTCGTTGCCCAATTCGCTGGTGCGGCATATTTATATCGACAAAAACAGCCGCCTCTGGCTCGTCTGCGACAACCGCGATCTGTGCCGCTTCGACCCCGCCGCGGGTACCTTCAAAACGTATCCCTGGAAGGCTTTTCTGGACAAAATGTTGCCCAAATCAGCCGGCGCGGAATACAAATCCATCTACAAACTGCAACCCCGGGGCGACAGCGGACTTTGGCTCGACACCAATCTCGGGTTATTCAGTTTCGACCTCGCTTCGGAAACCTTCAGTTACCACACCGCGCAACATGGCGGCCTCCGCGCAGCAAAACCTGCAACCTGCCCGGATATCCTCTACCTCGGCTCCTGGGAAAAGGATCTCCTGCGCTACGACGCCTGCAACAGCCAATGGTCGCAAATCAAATTGCCCATTTCGCCGGAGCTGACGGGGGGGCGGCGCTACGTCACGCAGGCATTTCCTGTTGGTGAAAAACACTGGGTACTCGGCCGGGAAGGACTTTTCCTGCTGGACCACGCCACCGAAAAAATGACTCCTGTCAGGCCCGATGCCCAAAACCATTTCACCGCGCCGACCGGTCTGCTGGAAAATTATTACCTGGAACAAAACGGAATGTTGTGGCTCGGCGGTGAGCAGGGACTTTGGCTCTTCGACCCCGCTGCCCAGCACTTTAGCTATTCGGCGCTTCGACCGGAAAACACGAACGATTTTTACAATTCCTTTCACCGTTTCACCGACTCGAAACTGGACGGGCGGCGCTACTTGCTCGACTATTATTACCACGCGTTGCTGGTTTTTGAAAACGGCAAATTGCTGAAAAATATCCGGTTGCCAGGGCTTGCGGCAGCGCTTTTTGAAGACCGGGAAGGACGCTTGTGGATCGGTTCCGGGCAACATATTTTTCAACTCGACCGGAAAACACTCACACTGCGCCCCTTTGCTGTTCCGCCACATTTGCCCGCCCCCGCTGCCAATTTCCTTTTCTCCGACATAGAGCAGGATGCGGCAGGAAACTACTGGTTTGCCAGCAACAGCGCCGGTGTGTTGGTTTGGCGACCCGGAACCAATGAATGGTGGAAACCCGGTGAAAAGCAGCATTTTATTGGCAGGGCCGTCAGCGATGTCTTTGCCGACCGGGAACGCCGAACGGTCTGGATTGCCACACAAGACTACGGGCTGTTCCGCTACGACGAGGCGAGCGGCCAATTCACGCTGTACCGGCAGGAGGAGCAATCCCCGGAAAACAGTCTCGGGGCCTATATCGTCAACGGGGTTTGCAAAGACGGGCAGGGCTATATCTGGGCGGCTACCGACCCCGGCGGCCTCTCCCGCTTCGATTATAACGCCCGGCCCGGCCAGGAATTTATCACCCTGAATAACGGGGACGGTCTGCCCTCTAACCAGGTGTACAGTGTTTTGACCGATCATAGCGGCAACGTGTGGGCGGGTACTGCCAAAGGACTGGCGTGGGTAAACAGCCGAACGTTGCAGCTGCGTTCTTTTGGGAAAAAGGACGGCATGGTCAACGACTACCTCGATTTGCCGCTTTCGCCGGCCGCCAACGGCGAGGTGCTGGCCGGCACCATTTACGGCGTTCAGTCTTTTCATCCCGACAGTTTGCTGCGGGAAAACGCTGTGCCCGAAATTCTGCTCACTTCGTTTAAAATTTTTGATAAAAATTATGCGGACTCCTTGAATATCAATTTTTTAAAAAAAATAAATCTCCGTTGGCAGCAGAATTTTTTTTCCTTTGAAATTGCCTCCACCAACTTTTCACAACCCCAGAAAAACGAGTATGCCTACCGACTCCGGGATTTTGACAAAGACTGGGTTTATTTAAACAACCGCCACTCGGCGAGCTACACCAACGTACCGCCGGGCGACTATGTGCTGGAAATCAAATCGGGTAGGGAAGGGCGGTGGTACGAGCCGGGCGTCCGCTTGGGTATCCATATCATCCCGCCGTTTTGGTCAACCTGGTGGTTTCGGTTACTGGCGGTGTTGGCCATAACCGGGGTGGGGTGGGGCTTTTACCGCTGGCGGATCGCGCAAATCCGCAGGGAGGAAGCGCTGAAAACAGAATTCAACCAGCGCATTGCCCGCACGGAAATGGCGGCGTTGCGGGCACAAATGAACCCGCATTTCGTGTTCAACTGCCTCAGTTCCATCAACCGGTTTATTTTGGTCAATAAACCCGACGAAGCTTCGGCGTACCTGACCAAGTTCAGCCGCCTGATCCGCCTGATTTTGGACAACAGCCGTACCGAGACCGTGCCGCTGAACAAGGAATTGGACGCTCTTCAACTCTACGTGGAAATGGAACAAATGCGCTTTTCCGACCGATTCGAGTACCGACCGGAGATAAGCCCCCAGGTGCAGACGGAGCATGTGGAAGTGCCGCCGCTTCTCATCCAACCCTTTGTGGAAAACGCTATCTGGCACGGCCTCATGCACAAAAAAGCGCCGGGGCTGCTGCAAGTGCGGGTATTTTACGAAGGGAAAAAACTCTGCATTGAAGTGGAAGACGATGGCATTGGCCGTCAACGGGCAATGGAACTCAAAAGCCGGTCGGCTACCGTCAATAAATCGCTGGGTATGAAAGTGACGGCCGAACGTTTGGAGGTGATCAACCAAATATACGGCACCCATGCGGTGGCGACGACGGAAGATTTGACGAAGGAAAACGGGGCGGCGGCCGGAACGAGGGTGCGAATTACCTTTTAAAACGAAAAACATGAACACCTATCTCATCGACGACGAATCAAACTGCACCGAAGTATTAGAGGTATTGCTTCAAAAATATTGCCCTTCGGTAAAAATCGGCGGTATTTTCAACGATCCGGAGCAGGCCCTGGAGGCTATCCAACAGGCGCGTCCGCAGTTAGTTTTTTTAGACATCGAGATGCCTATACTCAACGGATTCGAGCTGCTGCGGCGTTGTGAGCCGTTGGATTTCAAGGTGGTGTTCACCACGGCCTATGACCAATATGCCGTCAAAGCCTTCAAATTCAATGCGTTGGATTATCTGCTGAAGCCGGTGGACAAAGACGAGCTCATCGTTGCCGTGCAGAAAGCCCAACAAAACGCCAGCCCCACAACCGTCCAATTAAACGCGGCACAGTATTTAAAAAACAACCCGGTGCCGGAGCGAATAGCACTGCCCGTCGGGCAGGAGTTGTTGTTGGTGGAGGTGGCTGATATTCAATACCTGGAATCGGAAGGCAGCTATGTTTCGGTATTTTTGAAAGACCAAAACAAACCCGTCGTACTGTCGAAATCGCTGCGGGAGTTCGAAGAGTTGCTCAACAACCCGGGCTTTTTCCGGGCGCACAACTCTTACCTCGTCAATTTGAAACACCTCAAAAAGATCGTACGCACCGATGGTGGGGAAATCGTCATGGCCAATGGCCGTTCGTTGCCCCTGGCCCGCACGAAAAAAGCGGAGTTGATCGGGTTGATTGCCAAAGTTTGAGGTTTAACGCCGGTGGACGGCTTGTTTCGAGTTAATTCCTACTTTTGCCCTCAAAACATACCTCCCAACACATGCGATCGGTAATATTCTTCTGCGCCGTTGCCATTTTCCTTTCCCTGGCAAACTGCCGCTTCGATAAAGGGCCGGCCCCCGATGAAGTGGTACGTTTATGGCAGGACTACATCGACCGCAACCAATTCGATTCGGCCCGCCAGCACAGCACCGAACTGGCCCGCTCTTATGTCGATTTTCTCGACGCCCTTACCCAGGGCGATACCAGCGAAACCTATCAAACGCAATTGTACGACCTGGGATATGAGATTCGCGGGGATTCCGCGATCTGTCATTTTCTGATCGAAGGAGAAATGGGCGAAAGAATACCCGATACGCTGATTCTTTATAAGGTCAAAGGACACTGGCTCGTCCACCGCGTGGAAGGTTTTACGGTCATTCCTGTAGACACCCTCCAACCCGGAGATGAAAATATCCTGTTCCCGGTGGATTCCCTTGAGGCGGAGTATTAAATGAGTTATGAGTTATGAGTTATGCCGAATAAGATAACTCATAACTCATAACTCATAACTCATAACTCATAACTCATAACTCATAACTCATATCCCCAGCACCTTCATCCAGTCTTTCGGCGACTTCACCTGGTCCGTCACATCTTCCAGTACCAGGTCGGCGCGGTTGCTGCCGGCGAGGGGGAGCGCGGAAAACTCGGAAGCGCGCAACAGGTATGTGCGGCCGTCCTGGCCGATCACCACGACATCGAAGGTTCTTTCCGGGGAATAATATACCTGGCCGGGCTCTGCGGTAGTGAGCATCATGGCGCTGCTTTTTTCAATCACATTGGTTTGGCGGGACGTGATGGACTTGCCTTCGCGTGTGCGGAAACTGGCTGCCAGTACCTGGGTACTCTCGCCCAGGCGGAAAATCTGGTCGCAGTTGTAAATACCAAAATCGAATACCCGGAGTGTCAGGGACAACAACTCCCGGTCGGTGGCCAAATAGGAGCGGCCGGCCGTGAGGGCCGTGATGCCGGCTGACCGGCAACGGTTGTTGTAATCCTGGATGAGCGCATTGCCGGCGTCGGGGTTGTTTTTATAGTCGGCAGCCACATATTTAGCGTAGCGCTCCTCCATTTTTCTCTTATTAGCGATAAAAAATTTCAACCATTCCATTTGATCCATACACCACTCCTCGTCGGGGCGCAGGGGCATGGAAAGGGCCAAAAAGCGGCGCAGGGAACTGTAATCGGCTAATTTTTTATCCCAGCGTTCTTTCTGGACCTCTTTGTACTGTTGAAACAAGCCGGGATTTTCATTCCGGTTCACGATCCGGCTGTCGGGGTGCAACAACCGGGCTTTGATTTCTAATTTTAGATTGGGGCTCACCAGTTGAACATCGTACAAATTATTGTCGGCATCGTACGATAGGTAAGTTGCCGTCCATTGCCGGTTCATGTGCTCCGGCGTGAATTCGCCGGCTACGAGCGAAGGCACGTATTCCCATTTAAAGTTTTTTAGAACCTCCAGTTCGGCAAACGTTTTTTGCAAATCATCGATATAAAAAAACGACTTCACATCGTCGTACTGGTGCAATTGAATGAGTGTTTGTTCGGATTTGCGCACCAGGGTACTGTCGTCCTGAAGCGGGTCCTGCAGGAACGAAACCGGGAAGCGGCGTTTGCCGGTGCTTAGTTCATAACCGGTTTGAACGGCTTCGGTGAGCCATTCCACGGGGCGCACTTCGTTGGGGAAACGTATGGGGCGTGGGGTACATTTGGGCCGGCCCATGCCGGTGTTCACCGATTCTACCAGTTGTTGGGTCAGTACGGCGGGCTGGGCCTCCGGCGTTTTTCCATCTGCCGGCACAACTCCCCATCGACCCGTTTGCTGATCGAACCGGTACAGGTTTACGTCCGGCATTTCTTTGGCTTGTACGAAGGTGACGGTGAAATTTTGTCCGGGAGCAATACCGAGCGTCTGGCCTGCCTGGTAAGCCTGAACTTCAAACATGCCGTTGGAGTTGAAAAAGAAATCGCCACGGCCATCGCTGTACCGCATCGGCAGGCCGAAGGCGAGGTAATCGTACAGGTTGCGCCATTCGCGGTAATGGAGCATCACTTCGCCTTGTACCGGCGACCCGTCGGGATACACCAGGATGCCGCCGGGAATTTGCACCCGCGAGCCGCTGCCGGGGCTGGCAAAGGTGATACCTCGCTCGGCCTGAAACCGCACTTTCATTTCCGGCACCAAATCGGAAGGCCGGTTGGTCAGTACCGGTGCGTGTTCGAAACGTATTTCCACACGGCGGTTGAGCATCATGCCCTGGTCGGATTCGTTATCGGCCTTGGGGCGGTGTTCGCCTTCTGCCATCAGGGTGATCCGCTCGCGGGTAAAACCATGCGCCGACAGAAAATCCGCCACGCTCCGGCCGCGGCGGAGCGACAGGTCCCGGTTGAATGCGTCGGAGCCGCGCGCGTCGGTGTGGCCGGTTACGGAAATGGAATAATCCGCCGGTTTAGCGGACAGGGTTTTCAGGAAATCTTCGAGTGCAGTATGATGTGTATCGGTGAGTTCGCTGCGGTTTGTTTCAAATTGCAGGGCCAGAACAGCCGGCTTTTTTTGATCTTGAGCAGCAACAAAAATGTGGATAAGAAGCAGAAATGCTGCAAGTAAGGTAGGTTTTTTCATAAAAAAGGAAAATTTTGTTTGACGTTTGGCGGAAAACGGAGACAAAACGGGCCTGCCTTAAATTTAGTATTTCCTTAACATATCATCCTGAAAATTAAATATTTTGCATGTGTACCAATGTACATTAATTTATTGTATTAGATTTGCTCCAATATTTTTCCCAACGCTTCTAAGATGGGGCTAATCCACTTTTTTTTATTTCTACAATCTCTTGAAAATGAATAAAATATTTACTCGTGTAGCCCTATGCTTCGTCGCCGGGCTGTTTGCCTTGCAAGCGGGCCATGCCCAATGCTACCAACTGGGCACCACCATTGGCCAGATGACGCCCATCTTAAAAAACCCGATTGGTTTTTGCCCGACGCCGGCTCAAACCGGGGCGGTCTGCGACTGCCCAGCCGGTTATGTAGCCGTCGGATACGAAGGAATCGAGGGCAATGTTTACGGTTCGATGGTGCTCAGCCAGTTTAAGTTGCGCTGCAAGCAGCTGAATCCAGACGGCTCCTTAGGCGCCGCCGTCACGGTGACCTGCTCCAACGGGACAAGCACGCTCGGCACGCCCGACGGCCCTGTCGACGCCGCTGCCGGCCGGGCCCTGGTCGGTGCAGAAGTCCGGATCGGCTGTGCGATGGATGCCGTATACGGCTGGTCCAAACCGCTTTCCGAAGTGTATACCGGACAGGCCAATTCGGCCAGCACTGTTATGCCGTTCATCGGCGGGCCGGGCGGTTCGGCTCAAACGGTCATGTACGCCCCCAATGGCAATGTATTTGTCGGCATGCAGACCTACGTCGAATCCGGGGCCTCCCCTGCCGGAGCCGCCGGCATTACTGCCGGGGTGGCTTGGCGGTATGCGCCGATTCTGAATGTATCTTGCGGCGCTGCCTGCTCGATTGCTTCTATTGCTGTCAGCAATATATCGGCCTGTAACAACAATGGAACACCAGCCAACTCCGGCGACGATACCTTCACAGCCAACGTGACCGTCACGTATGCCGCCCCACCTGCTTCCGGGACCTTAAACCTCTCCGGCGATGGCACGGCTTCCGTTGCAGTCGGCTCGATTGGCACAACGAGCTACACGTTTACGGGCGTTTCGATGAGCGCCGACGGTACGCCGATAGCTTTGACGGCGACTTTTTCTGCAGATCCGGTCTGCACCCTGACCAACAACAACGCCGGATCAGCCCCGGTATCCTGTTCGGTAGCGCTGCCAACCTGCTCGGTCAATAGTGTAACCGCAAGCAATTTCTCGGTTTGCAACGACAACGGCACGCCGAACAATCCCGGCGATGATACCTTTACGGCTAATATCACCGTTACTTTTTCAAATCCGCCGGCCAGCGGGACCTTGAACTTAACGGGTTCGGCAACGGCCGCAGTTCCAGTCGGCTCTTTGGGTGCAGGGACTTATACATTTACGGGCGTGACTATGCCGTCCAACGGGCTACCGGTACAACTGACGGCTTCATTTTCGGCAACGGCTTGCACATTAACCAATTTCAACGCCGGGACTGCGCCGGCATTCTGTTCATCCGGCGTGGCAACCATCCCGACCCTGTCCGAATGGGGCCTGATCCTCTTTGCTTTGATTGTGTTTTCATTGACCGTAGTATTCGGCATGAAACAACAACAAACATTGGCTATGGGAAATGCCGGCGGAAACATGGCTCCACCATCTTCGAAGCTGCCGTTTGACAAAGCGCTTTATTTCAAAGTACTGCCCGTGGTCTATTTGGTATTTCTGGTTGTTTTCGCAACGCTGATGGCTTTCGGTTATAACCTGACCAACGCGGACATCCCCGGCAGCTTGTTGGCCGGCGGCCTGATTGCCTATTTGGTGCAATTCGTCATGAAATCCACAAGCGACCAATAACTAAAATTGGAGCGGCCGCCGACTTGCCGTTCAATTATATATTTGATTTCAATAAAAAGCGCAGTAACGAGCATAATGGCCTGTTACTGCGCTCTTTCAATAGAGCCGATATGTCAACGAAAAGACGGAATCAAACACCCAAAAAGCGGACAGTACCCGATTCACCCCCATTTAGTTTTGCTACAAGCGTTCAATCCATACTAAGGGACCGCCACCCAATCTTCAAATATTTATTGGGATTTATTGGTTGTATGGCTGTTTTTTATGCGATCTATTTCTCTACTTTTTACCAAACTCATTTTGAAAAACCATTAGTTCACGGACAAGCGGTTGTCGGAAATTTGTTGTTGCAACTGTTCGGGTATGACACCAAAGTCATCGGTTCGGCAATTGTCGGCGCCGATTTTTCAGTCGATATTCAAAATGGTTGCGACGGGCTCGAGGCCATTGGCATTCTGGTGAGCGGCATCCTGATTTTCCCCGCGTCGCGCAAACAAAAAGTAACCGGCCTGGTTTGGGGGGTCGGCGTATTGGCAGTGCTCAATTTGCTTCGAATTGCAGCGCTGTATTTGGCCGGCCTGTATTTTTCCAAAACAGTTTTTGAAATCCTCCACATCCAGGGCGGCTTTATTATTTTTACCATGATCAGTGTGTTGCTGCTGTTCACCTGGATGAATTGGGTGGCAGGCCAATCGTTGAAAGCGGCGCCATGATCAGACTATCCTAACCCGCTATCCTGCTTGTACACTATGAAAGCGCTTCTCCGTCCGGCTTTAAGATATTTCGCCCTGTTTATCGTGTTATACGGCATATTAACGGCCATCAGTATGACACCCGCGGTTGGTGAATTTTGCAACCGGGTTTACCGGAAACCCACCGAACCCATCCTCGCGGCGCTGCTTCCGAAAGCTTACCTGCAAATCAAAGCCGAAGGGGCGCTTTACGACACGTTGCGCATCGAATTTGCTTCCAAAGCCCAGGTATCGGAACAAATAGCGATTGCCAAAAGAACCGGCCAAGCCATGACCAGGATAGACGGCATGAACAATCTGGTGAATTTTCAAAACCTGTTTACCAGCTTTTTTGTGTTTTTGGTCGTACTGGTGCTGCTTTCCCCGGCCAGTTGGCAACAAAAGGTAAAAGGTATTGTCATCGGCACTTTTATATATTATCTGTACACGGTTTTTAAACTATACCTCGTGGAACTGATTTATTTCAACGAGCCGAATATTGCCATTTATCAAACCCATCCGACTGTATTGAGTATTGCCCAAGGTATCCGGTATTGGATGACCGTGAGTACCAATGCCTTGGTGGTGTTGGTGATTTGGGCGGTATTGATATTGAAAAAGGATAATTGGCAAGCGTTGTTGGGGGGGAGTGGGAAATTAGGGTTAGGCAGTAATATAAAATCTTAAAGCAGTCCAAATTGAGACCAACAAGCCCAGTCCACTCAAAAAACAGAAGCGCAACATTCTGAATAACAGAACATTGCGTTTTTGGTGGTGGACCTGGCGGGAGTCGAACCTTATTTCATAAGATTGATAGTCAATAATTTATATTTTATTTTCAGGTAATTGGTGTAAAAAGTGGTGAAGAAAAAATTAATCATTTTCTTCAGAACTCTCCTTAATTAACTTATTTAGTTCATCATTCAGCTTCTGCTTACGCATTTCTTCCCCACTTTTTAAAACATTTGAGTTGGCTTTCATTAAATACGTTCGAAGAGAATCTGGAATTATGCAATCAGTAAGTGAGCCTATATTATCGAATTGGCGAACCTTGAATTTCGCATTTGATAAATCTACAAAGTCAAAATGTGAATTATATAAATTGGCCTTTCGAAGATTAGCGTTTGAAAAATCAACTTCCGACACAGCGGCCTCACTTAAATCTGCACCCCGAAGAGTAGCCCCTTTAAAATTCAAATAATATAGATTTGACCTGTTTAAAATTGTTTCTTCAAAATTCAATCCCTCCAAATCTGCATCCCTTATTTCTGCATCCCTTAAATCTGCTTTTGAAAAGTTTGCATTTCTGAATATGCCTCCTCTCCATAATGTATGTCTTAAATTTGCCTCATAAAGGATTGCTCCTTCTAGATTTGCATAGTAAATAAAAGCATCTTGCAAATTTGCTGCTGTTAGGATTGATTCTGCTATATTGGTATGACTCAAATTTGCTCCTTGTAAATTTGAATTACTCAAATCCATTCCTTTCAAAAACATTCCTTCAAAGTCTGCAAACGGCAAATCGGAAAAGGTGAAATTTGATGAACTATATATTTGCCTGAAAATGGAAGTGTCCAGTGGTAAACGAGTAATGGTAATTAATAATTGACCCCTTTCTGGACTTAGGGGTTTTGAAATTAAAGAATCGCCTTCTAAGTATCTATATGGTTTAAATGAATGACTTAATGCAACAATTTGGCCAACAATTGACGGGCTAAGCCTAAAAACGGTATCCTCTGGGTTGCTTCTTTTCTGCTCTTCAATTTCATTGTCAACCTTGTCCATAATATTACTCATAAGCACTATTAACGCACTTCGTCGGTTGGCTTCTTCGAGTGACATTTGGTGTTGAATCAGAGCATTTTGGTTTTTAAGCAACTCGTTTTGATTCATTAATAACATCGTTCCCGTAATCCCTCCCAATGAAACAAAAATACCCAAAAACCAATTCCACCACCAATTACGCAAACGGCCCCAAATAAACCAATTCGCCAAACGAGGTAGCACTTTCCGCACTCGTTCGCTGGTTTCTGGGGCGACGTTAACCAATACTTTAGAAGCGAGTTGATCGGTAACTGTGTCGCTCACAGCTTGGGCATCGTTTAGGAAGTCTCCTACAGAATTTTCTCCCAGAATCTTCTGGGTAATAAATTGACGGAACACGAACACGATCAAAAAGCTAAGAACAATTACGCCAAAACTTATTATAGTAACGGTATAAAGAGCTTTCGTAATTCCTTGAAAATGATTTAGATAAGTGAGAACACCAGCGATACCCAATAAAACTCCTATCGCTAAACCTGGTAGCAAGTTTCTCACTGAAAACGGCGTGCCAGTAGAACGGCGTTCAAGCGGTGAAGAAGTTGGTATATCACTTTGTGGTTGCATGAATTATCATTTCACTCCTCATTAAACTTCTGATATATCTTCTTCATCAAAAACTCCCCAACTATCTGTTTGAATTCCGGGTTTGCGAGAATTTTTCCAAAAAACTCCTGCGAGGCGTCCTGGCGGTCGAGCACTTTGTCAATGAAAACATCCTCGAAAGCATATTTGAAGTTTTCGAGAGAATTGTTTTGCGCGCGGAGTTTCAACATCTGGTCTTTGCTGAGTTCTTCTTCCAATTGCTCAAAATTGAAGCGGTCGGTTTCGTTGAAATCGGTGCCAAAGCGGTCGTTGATTTGCCGGATGATATCCGAAAGTTTTGCCACCTCTTCTTTGGGGTGGCGGATACCTGCTTCGCTGGCCGGATCGAGACCATGTTCGCCTTGTACCTGCAACACGAGGTCGCCTTCCGCTATTTTTTGCAAGCGATAATATTCCAACGCCACTTCGTTGTCTAAACGCAGACGTTCGGTATAGTCTGATTTGGGAAGCTTGGTTAGGAGATAACGCAGGAAAGTGAATAACTTTTCCAATTCCACATCCTGAAACGGCAAAATCTGTGTGAGGAAACTGTACATCCGCACAAAAGCGGTGGCTGAATTTTTGAAATCGTCTTGTGGCGTTTCGCTCAACACTTTGAATCTATCAACTGCTGGGTCAATCCAGGCATACAATCGTCCCTGGTCTTTGAGCGAAACCTGGCCGGGTTTATAGAAAATTTTTGCAAAAGCATCTACCTCGCTTTGGTAAAATACTTGTGCTGCATCCATCTGATTTTTCAAGTCATAAAGGTGGTTAGGATTGGTGGTTTCGGTCAGAGTGGTCAACTCGTAATAAGGTTGGAACGATGCGATGATGTCTTCCCGGTTGTTAGCAAAATCCAGTACAAACGTATCTTCTTTGCCGGGGCAGGTGCGATTGAGCCGCGAAAGGGTTTGCACGGCCTTTACGCCGCTGAGTTTTTTGTCCACGAACATGGAATGGAGCAGTGGTTGGTCGAAACCCGTTTGATACTTGTCGGCTACCAACAGCACCTGATATTCGGGAGTATCGAACTTTCCAGGCAGTTCTTTTTCCCCAAAACCATTCAATTCGGGTTCGGTTATGCCGTCCGGGTACAAATCATCTACCACTTTCCCGGAAAATGCTACTAACGGGCGAATGTTTTGATAGCCTTTTTCGTTGATATAATCCTTGAATTCAATATAGTAGCGCAGCGCATGTTTGCGGGAAGCAGTGACGACCATCGCCTTGGCTTTGCCGCCGATTTTCTTCATCGTCACTTGCCGGAAATGCTCCACAATCACCTCCGTTTTTTGTGCAAGACTGTATGGGAGCAGCGAAGCAAAACGCCCGATGGCTTTCACCGCCTTGCGCTTGTTGAGTTCCGGGTCGTCCTCGATAGCTTTGGAAAAAGCGAAATACTCTTTGTAGGTGTGGTAGTTTTTTAACACATCGAGGATAAAGCCTTCCTCGATGGCCTGGCGCATGGAATACAGGTGGAAAGGTTTGGGTTTGCCTTCGGCATCTGGCGCGCCGAAGACTTCCAGCGTTTTCGGTTTGGGCGTGGCGGTAAACGCATAGAAATTCAGGTTCGGCTGCGGCCCCTGTTTGCGGATAGTTTCGCGGATGTAATCTTCTTCGTCCTCGGCGTTGGGGACATCATGTTCCATTTGCTCGGCTTCCTCAAGGGTCTGATGGACGGAAGCCAACGCCTCGGTCATTTTGCGACTGGCGGTACCACCCTGACTGCTGTGCGCTTCGTCTATGATAACCGCGTATTTGCGATCGGGCACGTCGCCGAGATGGCGAAGTGCGAAAGGGAATTTTTGTAAAGTCGTGATGATGATATTAGTCGCGCTTTTGATGGCATCGGCCAATTGCTCGCTGTTTTCATCAATTTTCTGAACCACACCCGTCTTGTGCTCGAACTGGTAAATCGTGTTTTGCAACTGCTGGTCGAGTACGTTGCGGTCGGTGACGACGATCACGGAGTCAAAAATCTTCCGGTCGCTGGCATCGTAGAGCGCGGAGAGCCGGTGTGCCAGCCAGCCAATGCTGTTGCTCTTGCCGCTACCGGCGGAGTGCTGGATGAGATAGCGCAGTCCCGTGCCATGTGCGCGGGTGTCGGCGGCGAGGCGGCGCACAGCATCTATCTGGTGGTAACGCGGGAAAATCATCGTCTCTTTCGTGTATTCCTTGCCGTCCACCGTGTATTTGTCTTTTTGCAAATGCAGAAAACGCCCCAACAAATCGAGCCAGCTATCCACTACCAGCGTTTCTTCCCAAAAATAAGCCGTTTTGTAACTGTAAGGATTAGCCGGATTGCCAGCGCCGCCCCGGTTGCCCTGGTTGAAAGGCAGAAATTTCGTACTTAACCCATCGAGCCGAGTGGTCAGATAGACATTGTCAGGGTCAATGGTGAAATGCACCAAAGCCCGTTTTTTGAACTGAAACAGCAGTTCCGACGGGCTGCGACTGGTTTTGTATTGCTCCATCGCTTCGCCGACGGCCTGGCCGGTGAAGTGGTTTTTGAGCTCGACGGTGGCTACCGGGAGGCCGTTGAGCGAAAGCAGCAGGTCGAGGCTGTTTCGGTTGTCTTTGGAATAAAAGACTTGCCGCGCCACGCCGAGCCGGTTCTGTTGGTACAACGCGAGGGTTTCCGGGTTTAGGCCGCTGTCGGGTTTGAAAAAGGCGAGGCGGAACTTCACGCCGCTGTCGGTGATGCCATGCCGCAACACGTCGAGCATACCGCGCAGGTCGAGTTCTTTGAAAAGCCGCTGGGTGAACTTGTTCTCCGTCTCCGATTTGTAGTAAAACTCCAGACGTTGCCACTCCGCAGGCTGGGTCGCGCGCACAAAATCCAACACCGCTTTTTTGTCGAAAGCCAGTTCGCGGCTGAAATCCAACGATGCAGCCGAATGCCAGCCGTGCCCGAGCAGGTGGCCGGTGATGGCGGCTTCGAAGGTGGATTCGGTGTGGATAGCGTTATTCATTTATTGCTGTTTCATCTATTGGTTTAGCGGTTTCAATTTGTTTTTCTAAACTTTTGAGGTATTTAGAATACGCATTTTCTTTAAAAATAGTCCGTAACATTTCCCTATCCCTGTCCGTTAAATCACCCTTTGCACGTCCATCTGGGTAACAAGCCTGAATGAAAGAGACATCGGCTCCAAATTCTTCCAAATTTTCAACGTCAAATACTTCCGGAATCTCAGTATCAACGACGCTACCTGTATCCGGGTCAACAAATCGTACCCCGGGGTTATTGGTCTGCGAAACATCCCTACCCAAAAAGGTTTTTTTCCCCTGAACAATCGAAGGGTAGTAAACGCCAAATAATTCAACAATTCCCGGAGGATAAATTTTAGCCAATTGGATGGGCCCACTAATACTGTCAAATTCCGTCTCCCGAATCATTTGCAACAAGACCTTCAAGGGCTCCATATCAAACTTTCCGGCAAGTATTTTGCCGCCAGCCGTAATTTCCTCTTCTAATTTCCTTTTTGCAGTCTCAACGTGGTCGCCAATAAATTCAAAAACAAGCCGGTCATAGTTTGAAGTTGGAATAAATCCTCCTGCATCAGAGGAGTAGGCTATTCGCCATAATTTAAATTGGTTTTCTTTCCAACTCCATCCGCCAAACATAAAATCAAATTCCGGGTCTTCCTTCAGCACATCCTCATAAGTGGTTGGTTTTGAACGCTCTACGTAAATTTGCCTGACAACATCGGTAAAAAGGGAAGTAATGTAGTCAACCAACAGCGTCACATCATAATTCGGATTCGAGGCATGCTTGTCATATTTAAGGGCATTGATGAGCGATAAAATCATCGGATAGGTTCGCACAGTATATCCGGAAAAGCAAATCAGGCTGTCCCGACGGGGCAGTTCAAAAAGTTTGACTCCGCTGTCCCAACGTTCCCCTGCGCTTAGGCAACTATCGGTAGCAAAGATCAACTCTTGCGAGTCTTTTACCTGGCGTATCCAGCCTACACAAAGCGTCATGATTCAGTGATTTTGATTTTTCCGGTTACCGCTTCGCTGATTAAGGCGGTGCGGTATTCCTGGAGTAGGGCGATTTCGGCGGTGATTTTTTGGGCGGTAGAGTCGATGTGGATATTCAAGTTATCAAGTGATTTGATGATTTCTATTTGCTCAGACAATGTGGGAAGCGGCAGGTCAAAATTTTTTATTTGTTGAAAATTAAGCCCTTCCCGGTTTGCTCCGTTTTGGCAAGTGTTTATTAAAGTTTGTCCATAATCAGAAATCAAAACAGCATGTAAAAACTGGGTTTGGATGAGATGGTGGTCTGGGCGAATGATACAAACATGCTGGTTTACATTACCTCTACCGAAATTTTCTGGGACGTAAAAACATCGCCCAATCGAGGCTCCGGTTATGTTCAGCAAAACATCCCCTTCCTGAATTCGACTGATCGACATCTGCTCGTCAATTTCTTCCGAAATAAAAGCCACATCGTCCAGCCGAAGCCCATCATCATAAACATTTTGACTTCTCAAAAGTGGGATGCCTTCTTCTAAATAAACACTTGCTCCACCCGTAGGTGTAATTCCGCTTCCAACCTTTGTCGCCACATACTTCAACTTCTTTACCTCCCACCCTTCCGGTACCTCCCCCAGCCACGCCACCCCGCTGTCTTTCATCTTTTCATTGGGGTCAAGGCCCTGCGTGACGGCGCGGTTGATGAGGGCGGCGCGCTCTTCGCGCAACAAGGCCAGCAGTTGTTGTTTGGCGGCGATGAGGCGGTCTATCTGGGCGGTTTTGGTGTCGAGGTAATGGGCGATGGAGGTTTGTTCGGGGAGGGGGGGCAGGGCAATTGAAAAATGTTCAATGAAACCAGATGGAACCCTTTTTTGCCCTGCCGAGCCAGTCATCGATGCTTCCCCATAAGACATAAAATTTTCTGCCCGAATAATGTACGACAAAAATTCTTTTGATACTTGTTTCCTCGCTCGTAAAACGTGAAATTCAGTAGAGCCGAACCCGAAATTCGTTTCTAATTGATCCAGAAGCGCGCCTTTCCCATTTTCAAAACACGGAGTAATTTTCGCAACAATTAAATCGCCTTTTTCAAAGTAAGTAAACCCGGAACTTAATTCATTGGTTCTTTTTCTTATGTCTTGCTGATATTTTCCACTTTCGGACACCCTTTCCATTGGAAGAAAAACAACTTCAAAATCTGAATTTTTCTGCTGCGGAAAATTTGACTTAGTTGGATTGATTTCAGCCACATACTTCAACTTCTTCACCTCCCAATTTTCCGGCACGTCGCCGAGCCAAGTGATGTTGGAGGGTTTGTAGCGTGGGTATTTTTGTGTGGTCATGATGACTAAGGGTATTTACTGCTTGTCAGGTTTGATAAAGTAGGGAGGAGTTTTGATTACCTAAAGACTAAGGTACTATCAGGATAGGCGCAATTTTAAAATAAGGTTGCGTAGTAGCTGCTTCAGGTATCCCCAAAATGAATGCCTGTTTGCTGACCGGGTTTTAAGATAGGCTATAAAGTAGTGTTGTGCTGTGCCTGGTACAAAGTCCGGATGGATAAGTTTTTCCATCACCTTAGGTTCATCGGCAAAAGCATCGTACCAGAGAGAAAAGAAACCGACACTGGTCGACATTTTAGCGATGCTTTCGGCTGCGATGTTTTCGTTGTACGTCGGCGAGCGTTTCGCCATGTCAAAGATATTTCGATAGGCTGCTATGGCTTGCAATGCCGCAAAACGATGCATCCAGCGGATATCAACAACATCAGGGCGCCGATCTATATTGTCCAACTTTAGCCGGTCAACGGTGTCTTGCGCCTGTTTAAGTTCCGGATTGACCAAACCGGTTTTAGGCCGAACAATTGCAGCATCAGGGTCAGGGTGCGGGACAAAGGTCTCGAAGTAAAGATAGGTGTTATGGTCTTCGGGTAGAAAATGTGTGGTGGGCAGCATCGGTTTGTTGTCCTTCGCATTGTTGCAAGGGCCACAGGCCAGAAGCATATTCGCCCATGCCAGTCGCAAGCCGTGTGGTTGACCTGGCATTGGATTTTTAGCTATTACATGCTCCACCTGCAAACTATGGCTCAAGGGCATATTACAATAAGCGCAGTAAAAGCCAATTTGCTTGATCAAGTCAGCACGCCATTGGTCATAGTCAGTTACGACTTTGTTGCGGCCGGTTGCAGGATCGATTGGGCAAGCGCCTTTATCAAGTGGTCGCATGGGCTGTTTATTTTCCTTGAGCCATTTTGTTCAGTTCCAGAAAGGCGCGAAGAGCCGGATCATCTACTTGCCTGAGCGAATGTTCAAGTTCTTTGCCTGAAGCATCTCCACGTATGGCTTTCAGATATTCTTTAGCCGTTTGGTACTTTTGATCACTTGCTGTGGAATATGGACTTTCCACTCCCATGATTTCAGTTGCAATCGTTTCAATATTGAGATCCTGTGGTGAGATATCGGTAATTCGATCCAGGTTGATAAGCTCGCTGCTTTCCAACGATTGCACAATAAATGGGGAATGTGTAGTGGCTACAAATTGTATATTTGGGAAAGCTGCTTTCAAATCGTGTACTACGTTTTTTTGCCAGTCGGGGTGCAGGTGCATATCCAGCTCGTCAATCAGGATGATGCCCTTGGTGGCTTTAACGGCATTGCGGCGGCGGTGTGGATTTAGTGTGACACAGCGCCAGGCGATTTCTGCAACCATGGCAGCCATTATCCGCAGGCCGTCGCTCAAATAATACAACGGAATATTTTCTTCCTGTGTGCCGTCCGGCAGGGTTCTAATGCCCACCAGTTCATCGCTTACCGAGCTCCATCCGGTCGGCTTCCAGTTTGGAACAGTCAACCCAATGGCTTCAATGACAGCATCGTAAAGGGCGCCATCCGTTTTTCCTTCCAGGCGTTGGTAGTAATTGCTTTTTATCCATTCCAACGGTGAAACCTTGTCCGATTTGTCATCCACGCTACGTGCATAACCTTTTTGCAAAAGCGACCCTCCGGTTTTCAGGCTGTACGTTTGTTTTGGGCCGGTCCACAGCCTCCCGGTGCCAAAATAGGTAATCACAGGAAGGTCTATTCCGCGTTCGTCCTTGTAGTTGATGCGTTGATTATAATTCCGTGCGATTTCAATAATCGAATTGGCATCTTTTGTCAGTGTTCCGCTACTGGCCGAAGTGACGGAGCGTTTCCAATACAGACTTTTATTACCATTGAGTTCTCCCCAAGCCTCTACTGCACAAGGATACTGGGCAGGTTGATTGTCCTCGGTAAAACGACGCCTTATTTCTTCATCACGGATATACCTTTTGTCGGTTTGCGTCATTTCTTCCAATCCCAATAAAAAAGTACCTGCTGCTATACAAAGCCCACGGGTAATGGCGGATTTGCCCGTGCCGTTGTCTCCGATAAGCACAGTAAATTGCGGATTAAACTGAAAAGTCGCATCCTCAAAATTTTGAAAATTTTGCAGCCGCAATTTGAGAATTTTCATATAGAGCTATTTAAGAACACCTTTGAACCGGACTCCAAAAATACGTTGAAATTTCTTCCCTATTTCAATATTTCTTTCAGCATACCATCCGTTTCCTCCTCCAATGCCAGAATATCCCGCCGTATCTCTTCGAGACTGCGCAAGGGTTTGTACTGGTAAAAATACCGGGTAAAATTGATTTCATAACCTGTTTTGGTCTTGGCGTGGTCTATCCAGGCATCCGGTGCGTGCGGCAGCACTTCGCGTGCAAAGTAGGTTACTACTTCTTCTTTTAGCGGCACGTTTTCAGCGTCGCGCAGGGAAGCATCGGGTGAGGGGTTGCCTTTACGGTCGGTCACGATGTTCCCGTTTTCATCCCGTTGTGGCCGCTCCACCGTGATACGCCGGTAGCCAAAGTCTTCATTGCCAAAGATTTTGCAGTACGGGCCTTCGCAGAATTCGCCGTATATTTTGGTAATGGCGGCAATGGCGGCAGCGTGGATTTCCTTGCGTTTGTTGCCTAGGCTGCGCGGCATTTTGGCGTAGAAGGGATTGTCTTTGTCGGGCTGTTCCGCGCCGGTGGCGTTGATGAGTTGTACTTTACCCCGGCGTTCTTTGAGTTTGCGGTCGGTCACAATCCAGATGTAGGTGGCGATGCCGGTGTTGTAAAACAACTGGTCGGGCATGGCCACGATGCCTTCGAGCCAATCGTTTTCGATGATCCATTTTCGGATTTCGCTGGGGCCGCTGCCCGCTCCGCCGCTGAACAGGGGCGAGCCGTTGAAGACGATAGCGATGCGGCTGCCTTCACCGCCTCGTTTCATTTTGGCAATCATATGCTGCAAGAACAACAGGGAGCCGTCGCTGATGGAGGGCAGCCCCGCGCCGAAACGCCCGGCATGGCCGAGGTTATCGTATTCGTTTTTAATTTGTTTTTCGGCTTTTTTCCAATCCACGCCAAAGGGCGGATTGGACAGCATATAGTCGAAACTTTCACCGGCCAACCCGTCTTGCGTGAAGGTGTTGCCAAACTTGATGTTCTGCGGGTTTTGCCCTTTGATAAGCATATCTGATTTGCAGATAGCGTAGGATTCGGGGTTTATTTCCTGTCCGAAAAGTTCGAGACGGGCTTCCTTGTTGAGGTCTTTGAGGTAATCTTCTGCCACCGACAACATACCGCCCGTGCCGCAGGCGGGGTCGTAGAGGGTTTTGACAATGCCGGGTTTGCGCAGGATGTCGCGGTCGTGGACAAACAGGAGGTTGACCATCAGCCGGATGACTTCGCGGGGCGTGAAGTGTTCCCCGGCGGTTTCGTTGCTGAGTTCTGCAAAACGCCGGATAAGGTCTTCGAAAATGTAGCCCATTTCTAATGTGCCCACATCTTTGAAAATGCTTTCGGCCTCGGCACATTTTTTTACCACCTGATATAGCAGGTCGTATTCGTCAAGTTTTTTGATTTGGTCTTTGAAACTGAAATACTCGACAATTTCGCGCACCCCGGCGGAATAGCCGTTGAGGTAGTGCAGGAAATTGGCGGCGATGTGATTGGCGTCTTTTGCCAGTTCGAGAAAATCATACTTGCTGTGGTTGTGGAATTTGTAGCCGCTGGCTTTGTTGAGTTTGTATTCGATAGCTTCCAGTGCCTGTCCTTTACAGGCTTCATACTCTGCCAACACAGCTTTTTTTGTGGGTTTCAACAAATAATCCAACCGTCGCAGCACGGTGAATGGAAGAATGACCTTGCCGTAATCGGATTGCTTGTAATGTCCGCGCAGCAAATCGGCGATAGACCAGAGGAAGTTGGCTTTTTCTGAAAAATTGGACATGTTTAGTTATTTCTGCGGGCAATATAGCCACATTCCCTTTTACCTAAACTCCATCTCTTCGACTTTTCCCAAAACTGCCGCCTATAGAGTCAAGGGCTTCCAATCCGTTTAAGTCGGTCAGTGCATTGTTCGACCAGCCGTCTTTCCACAGATGGGCGTTGCTGAATTGCGGGACTTCAACAAAGTGCCAAGAACCGGCAATTGCACCGGAATGTGGAGCGGATGCAAATTGAATGAAGGGAAAGGCACTTGTTTTGTTTAAGCCGGAAGGGGTGGAGTATCGGTTGGCGGAAACGGTACCCCTAAAAACAAAAACGCAACATTCTGAATAACAGAACATCGCGTCTTTGGTGGTGGACCTGGCGGGAGTCGAACCCGCGTCCGGACAAAGCGCCACAACGCTTTCTACATGCTTATTTCCTGATTTGTTTTTTCGAGTGCAGGGTTGGTTCAGGAACCGACACTATTGCACCTTAGCCGCTGAAGTTTCGCTTACGGTAACGGCGTTCCGCAAACTAGTCCCAAAGTGGTTGATACGCGACACGATGTATATGGAACCTCAACCGTGTGGCATAAAGGCTTTCTAATCTAATAGATTAGGCAGCCATGGCATACTGTGTGTTGCCAGATAATGGTTAAGCGTTGTTTTTTACGGAGTAACCGCTTATGCTCCGGCATGCTTACGAGGCGACTACACTTTCCCGTCAATACCAGGACAGGCCCTTTTTCATTGAGTGATTGAGTGATTGAGTGATTGAGTGATTAGGGCATTGTGGGTAATTAAATATCTGTGCGTTCAAATTACCCACAATGCCCTAATCACTCAATTACTCAATTACTCAATCACTCAATCACTCAATCACTCAATCACTCAATGAACTTCGCAAAGGTAAACGAAATCGGTTCCGGAGAAGTTCAGCCCGCGATGTTTATTTTTTACGGAGTCGTCCTTTCTTTTACCCCACGCAGGGAATACAGGGGTGAAACATTTACCTTTGCGCCGTCAAACCGGAGTAGAGACGCTGCTGGCCTTAAAAGTCACGAAAACTGCCCTTGTTTTACAAACCCCCACACCCCCAAACCCCCAAACCCCCAAACCCCCAAACCCCCAAACCTCCACCCCCCATCAACTTATGCCCAACCAAACACACCACCATAATGTATAAAATCGGAATTATCCGGGAGGGGAAAGTACCTCCTGATGCCCGGACGCCGCTGACGCCGGACCAATGCGCAAAGATTATTCATCAGTTTCCGGTCGAAATGGTTGTCGAACCTTCGCCGGTTCGCTCTTTCAAAGACGAAGAGTACCGCACTGCGGGGGTTCCGATGTCTGCGGATCTTGGCGATTGCGATATATTGTTAGGCGTAAAGGAGGTGCCGATGGATTGGCTGATTCCGAATAAAACCTACCTGTTTTTTTCCCATACCATCAAAAAACAGCATCAAAATCGCGCTTTGTTGCAGGCCGTGCTCGAAAAAAAGATCCGGCTGATCGACTACGAGGTACTCACCGACGACCTGGGCGACCGGCTGATCGCGTTCGGATTTTACGCCGGCAAGGTTGGCGCGCACAATGCCTTGTGGACGTATGGGCGCAGGACCGGGCAGTTTTCCCTGCCTCGCATGCACGAAACGCATGATTATGCCGAGGTAAAAGTCGCCTACGCCAAAGTACAGCTGCCGCCCCTGCGCATTGTGCTCACCGGGGGCGGGCGCGTAGCAGCCGGCGCCTTGCGCAACCTGCATGCTTTGGGGATACATCCGGTATCGCCCCACGATTTCCTGACGAAGGATTTCGACCGGCCCGTTTTTACGCAACTCTTCGCCCAGGATTATGTGCGACACGCCAAAGGGTCGCGTATTTTCAATAAAGACCATTTTTACGCCCACGGAGAGGAATACGTCAGCGCCTTCCTGCCCTACGCCCACCGGGCCGATATTATGATCAACGGCATTTATTACGACAAAAAAGCGCCGGCCTTTTTTACGGTGGCGGATATGGCCGACCCCAAATTCAGCATTCAGGTGATCGCCGACATTTCCTGCGACCTGATGCCCGACTCATCCGTTCCCTGTACCCTGCGCCCCAGTTCGATCGCCGACCCGGTGTACGGTTTCGACCCGCGCACGGGCCAGGGATGCGCGCCTTACCAACCCGATTGCGTGGATGTGATGGCCATCGACAACCTGCCCTCCGAATTGCCCCGCGACGCTTCCGGCTTTTTCGGCCAGCAATTGATCGATAATGTGTTGCCGGAACTGCTGCACGAACGCGATAGCGTCATCATTCAACGCGCCACTATCGCTGAAAACGGACACCTGACACCGCGCTACGAATACCTGAGTGACTATGTTTACGAACAGGCGCCAACTTTGTCAGATTAGAGCTAACCTACGTTTGTAATTCGTAAGTGTTTTTTTGCAACAGGGGTATAAAAATGAATTTTTTCAAAATTCATTTTTATACCCCTGTTGCAAAAAAACACTCCCCTTTAATTTAATGCTTCGGAAACACATCCAGGGCCATCGCCATACTCTTCCCAAACGCATTCCGGTTGACGCCCAGGTCTTCCCCCATTTCATCGAAGAAAAACACCAGATTTTCGGTAGCCATGTTGCCGGTGAGTTCGTCTTTGGCCATGGGGCATCCGCCAAAACCGCGCATGGCGCCGTCGAAGCGGCGACAGCCGTTTCCCCAGGCAGCGGCTATTTTTTCGCGCCAGTTGTGCGGTTGCGTGTGCAGGTGTGCGCCGAACTCAACGTCCGGGTATGCCGGGATGAGCGAACCGAACAGGTAGGAAATATTTTCAGGGTTGGAGCAGCCGATCGTGTCGGAGAGTGAAAAGATACGAATGCCGTAAGGGACGAGCATATCCACCCATTTTTGCACAATTTCGACGTTCCAGGGGTCGCCGTAGGGGTTGCCGAAGCCCATGGACAGATACAGCACGAGCGCTTTGCCATGGGCCACACAAAGTTCCTGGATGGCTTTGGTGCGTTCCACGCTTTCGGCGATAGTGGCGTTGGTGTTGCGCAATTGAAAGGTTTCACTGATGCTGAACGGGTATCCCAGAAATTGAATTTCCGGAAACCGGCAGGCATCTTCGGCGCCGCGCTGATTGGCTACAATAGCCAGCAACTTGGTGTTGGTACCGGAAAGGTCTAACTTTGCCAGCACTTCCGCCGTGTCGCGCATTTGCGGAATGGCTTTAGGACTTACAAAGGAGCCGAAATCAATGGAATCGAAACCAACCCGCAATAACTGGTTGATGTAGTCAGCCTTTATCTCGGTTTCAATAAAGGTATTAAGCCCTTGCATCGCGTCGCGCGGGCATTCGATCAATTTGATTCCGGTAGTTGTCGGTGGATAATTTGTGTTGGGCAATGGAATTCCTTTTGGTCAGGCTAAACAAATTTGGCGACCCAAAGTTAGAGCATGTTGGGGATTTTCTTACTTGGCCTAAAACGGTTCTTTTTCCGCCATTTTTCGCCTTTTTTCAGTCACCTAGCCCCGGCTAGGTTCCTTCTAAAACGCAAAAACTGGCTAAAAAAGTCCTCGTTTTGGGCTCAAGCAGAAAAACCCCAACATGCTCTTGCCTTCCAAACTAAGTGACGCAACCGCAGGGTTTTACTAAAAAAGTAATTTTATAAACAAGTTATGAAAAATAAAGGACGTTGGATGCTTGCCGGTTTTTTACTGGTTGTCTTTGGCCTTACCTCGCTTATCCTGCAAATGGTTGGCGCACAATGGGCATTCCTCCGGTTTCTGGAAATCCCCGGGCGGCTTTTCGCCTTTGTTGCCGAAATCATCATGGTGATGGCCGGCTTTATTATTTTTATCCTGGCGAAAACCGACTGGAACCAGGAGCGGGAAGAGAGTGGGGAGGTTTGAAGTTTGAAGTTCGAAGTTTGAAGTTTGAAGGGCGAAGTTCGAAGTTTGAAGGGTGCAAATAGGGGGATTGAGTAGTAAAAGTTTTTCGCCTTGCGAAAAGGCGAACTTTATTTATATCCTGATGGTTTGATGTGCATCTGAATACTGAAACAAGATGAACACGCTCAAAATTTTTGGCGAACCCATTATCGACGCCAATTCCATTGCTCAAATCAAACGTTGCCTGACCGGTCCGGAAGACCGCGCGACGCTCACCGCCGACGCCCATTACGGCTACGGGCACCCGATCGGTGGCGTTGTTGCGTATAAAGATAAAATCAGCCTTTCCGGCGTGGGTTTCGATATTGCCTGCGGCAACAAAGCCTGCCAAACCAATATCCGCGCCGCCGACATCGACAAGGAAAAGGTGATGGATGAAATTTTTAAACAAATCGGTTTCGGCATCGGCCGGCCCAATCCCAAGCCGATCGATCATCCGGTGTTCGACGCCATTTCCAAAGCCGAATGCGCGCCCCAGCGCGGTATGATGAAACTGGCCATGGATCAGCTCGGCACGGTAGGTTCCGGCAACCACTTTGTCGACCTGCTGGAAGACGAAAACGGCTGGCTCTGGATCGGCGTACACTTCGGTTCGCGCGGATTCGGGCACAGAACCACCATGGGGTTCATCGCCTTGTCCAACGGCAAAAAATTTGACGAACACGCACCCGAAGGCGGCATGGATGCCCCCCCGATTCTGTTCGACGCCGCCGGCGAACTCGGACAGGACTACCTCGCAGCCATGCAACTCGCCGGGCAATATGCGTATGCCGGCCGCGATGTGGTGGTGAATAAAGTATTGGAAATCCTGGGCGCACAGTCCACCTTCGAGGTCCACAACCACCACAACTTCCTCTGGGAAGAAGAACATTTCGGCCAAAAATACTTCGTGGTGCGCAAAGGCGCCACGCCGGCTTTTCCGGGGCAATACGGCTTCGTGGGCGCTACGATGGGCGACACCTCCGTTATCATCCGCGGCGTGGAAAGCGAACAAAGTCGCGAAGGCCTGTATTCCACCGTACACGGCGCCGGCCGGGTAATGAGCCGCACCCAGGCCGCCGGTAAAAAACGCTGGCGCAACGGCAAGGTGGAATACCTGAGCGCAGGTTTGGTGGATTGGAAGGCCGCCAAAAAGGTCATGAAAGCCCGGGGCATCGTATTGCGCGGCGGCGGCGCCGACGAAGCGCCGGAATGTTACAAAAAACTGGAAGAGGTGCTGGCCTACCACGCCGGCACCATCGAAGTGATGCATCGCCTGCGGCCCGTCGGCGTGGCCATGGCGGCGGCGGATATGCACGATCCATACAAGGATTAGGATTGGCTCAATTAACCATTTGGTAATCTGCCAAAAGGCTGTTTCCTGGTAGTGCGGTCTACCTTCGCCCCCCAAAAAACAATCTATGGGCTTGACGCATACGGTGAATGAACAGATTTTCCGGCATATACACGGCCGGAGTTTGGTGTACAATACCTGCTGGGAAGATCCGCGTTGCGACCGCGAACTCCTGCAATTCGGCCCAGATAGCCGGATAGTCATGCTGACGAGTGCCGGCTGCAATGCGCTGGACTACCTGCTCGATGATCCTGCGGAAATCCACTGCGTCGATTTGAATCCCAGGCAAAATGCACTGTTGGAACTCAAAACCGCGCTGATAGCAGGTACTGACCACCCCACACTGTTCCGGTTTTTCGGCGACGGTGTCGCGCCGGATGCGCAACGTGTGTTCGAGGAACAATTGGCGGAACGGTTACCCGGTACTTTTGCCCGGTCTTATTGGCAACGCAACCTGAATTTTTTTTCCGGTCGCGGGGCCAGGCGGTCATTTTACTGGCATGGCAGCAGCGGCTCGGTGGCCTGGCTGATCCGGCAATGGCTGCATACACAGCCGGATTTATTTCACCTGATCGGCAACCTGCTGGAATCGGCATCGCCGGCTGAACAGGCGCACTGGTACTTGCAAATGGAACCCCGGTTTCTGAACCGGTTCATGCAATGGGCGCTGCAACAACATTTTATCCAAAGTATGCTGGGCGTACCCAAAAGTCAACAGCACCTGGCTGCAGCGCGTTTTTCAGATGGCTTGGCCGGCTATTTTCGCGCATGCCTGCGCCATGTTTTTCTCAACCTGCCGGTGGCCGACAACTATTTTTGGAAACTTTACTATTACGGCCGGTACACGCCGGATTGCTGCCCGAATTATCTTCGTCCGGAGTTTTTTCAGCCGCTGCAATCCCGCGTCAACCGGATTCGTACGTATTCGACTTCGCTTAGCGACTTTTTAAAAACACATCCCGGTACCTATACCCATTTCGTGTTGCTGGATCACCAGGACTGGCTGGCTGCCCGGCTCCGGCCTGCCCTGGAAGAAGAGTGGCGGCTGATTCTGGCCAATGCCGCACCCGACGCCAAAGTACTGTTGCGGTCGGCGGCTTTTGAGTTGGATTTCCTGCCGGATTTTGTTCGGGAACGAGTTAAATTTGACCTAAATGCTGCCGCCTCAGCACATTCGCGCGACCGGGTCGGCACCTATGCAAGTACCTGGATGGGCGCAGTCGGGAATTGACTTTTATAAAAATATGGAATCTGCCAACAATACACAGGCCCAAAACATGCGGCGCTATTATAAATGGCATGCCGCCGTTTATGATGCCACACGCTGGACGTTTTTATTCGGCCGGAAAACGCTGCTCCATCATTTGCCCACCGGAGCCGGACAATTCGTCGTTGAGGTAGGCTGCGGCACCGGGCACAATCTCAGATTAATGGCGCGCCGGCATCCCGACTGGCGTTTTGCCGGTATCGATGTTTCGCCCGACATGTTGGCACAAGCCTCCAAAGCAACGGCGACTTTTTCCAGGCGGGTTCAATTGTTCGGGCAGCCCTACGGCGCCGGCGCTTTTCATTTGCCGGAAGCCCCGGATGTCATCCTGTTTTCTTATGCCCTCACCATGTTCAATCCAGGTTGGGAAGCCGCCATCGAACAAGCCTGGCAGGACCTGAAGCCCGGCGGGCATATTGCCGTGGTGGATTTTCACGATACGCCTGCGCCGACTTTCCGCTGGTGGATGGAACAAAATCACGTGCGCATGGACGGTCACCTGCTGCCGGTGCTGGAAGCAAAATTCCGGCCGGTGTGGCGGGACGTGCATAGCGCCTGGGGCGGAATTTGGCGCTATATGTCGTTTGTGGGTCAGAAGTGATACCTTTTAAAAGCTTCCATGGCCTCATATTCTGCCAAGCCCAGGTCGCGGTACATTTGTGCTGTTTCTTTATTTCGATATTCGGCGCGTTGCCAGAATTCGCGGTCATCGCCGCCGGGGAAGGGCGGACGGTCTTTCTGGCTTTGGTGCATAAAGATCGCCTGACGTTTCCGGCGCAACTGCTGCGGACTCATGGGCACCGCCATTTCTATTTCGTGTATCGCCCACTCGTGCCAGGCGCCGCGGTACAGCCACAACCAGCAATCTTTTATCCAGGGTTGTTCTTTTAGTTGCCGCAAGGCGTCGAAAATAGCGTCGAGGCAAACGCGGTGGGTTCCGTGCGGATCGGCGAGGTCGCCGGCGGCGTACACCTGATGCGGTTTTATTTGTTCAATCAGGTTGGCCACGATTCGTATATCCTCCTCGCCGAGCGGTTTTTTACGGGTACGTCCGGTTTCATAAAACGGCATATCGAGGAAGTGAATATGATCGTCGGCCAG
>CAUJEY010000042.1 GCA_963169325.1 Bacteroidota bacterium | reverse complement strand
TTGCGCAATTTCCTGACTGAGTAGATTCATGGTTGCCGCAGGTCCGCTACCGCGCACATCAAATACGACTTCGCCGGTACCGGGTTTTATCACCACAAAAGTCGGCGTGCCATAAAACGGCCCGAACTGGCCGCTTTCATACGGCTGCACGGCAGCCAGGCTCCCCCCATTGGAACCGGCAGCCGGCATGGTAAGCCCTTTCGAAATTTTATACTGCGCCACGGCGGCGTTGTTGTCGGCACTTTTGTTGCTGAGCATTAAAAACTCCACCTGGCCGGGGTATTGCGCTTTCATGTTGGTATACAGCGTTTGCCAATGTGGCGCATGTGTGACGCAGGGCGGGCAATTGATAAAAAATATTTCCAGCACCACCACTTTGCCCTGGTTGACAAAGTCGGCATACAGTTGGCGCGTGTTTCCATCAGAATCTGTGATCGTAAAATCGGGAGCAGGAGCGGCGGAGAGGCAGAAGCAGGCCGCTAAAAAAACGGGTAGTAACAGATTTTTAAGCATTGATTACGGGAATTTGTCGGCAAGTTAACCTTTTGAGTCATCTTTTTGGGCGCAAATTTGTTCCTGAAAAGCACTTTAACTACTGTCGGACAAAAAACAATTTTATGGATAACAATCAGGCCAATTGGAACGAACTGACCCCGGAAGAAGAATATGTCATTGCGCAAAAAGGCACGGAGCGCGCCTTTACGGGCGAATACTGGAATCATAAGGGCGCTGGCACGTTCATTTGCCGGCGTTGCAACGCCCCTCTTTACCGCTCCTCGGATAAATTCGACAGCGGCTGCGGCTGGCCGTCATTCGACGATGAAATACCCGGCGCTGTAACCCGGCATACCGACATCTCGCTTGGCATGAAACGAATTGAAATTCTGTGTGCCAATTGCGGCGGCCACCTCGGCCATGTCTTCAACGGCGAACGGATGACGTCGAAAAATACCCGGCACTGCGTGAATTCGCTTTCGATACGGTTTGTTCCCTAATTCCGATCCTCCCGCGCTTCTTCCCGCTTTGCCGTATACTCTTCAAAAATGGATTTGTAGTCGTAGGAAAGGTAAATTTCCGAGTCGTAGGCGCCCCAGGCGCCGTTTTCGATGGCCAGGTTGAGCCGGCGCACGGCATTGGCCGGCAATTGCAGGACGATCACGTGCCCGAAACCCATGGCAAGCGTCCAGGACACCACGCGTGCATCTTCCGGCGGGAACATATCCCAAAAGCCCTGGGCTTCCAGCACCCGGCGGATTTCCTGCAGGTTTTTGTCCTGCTGGTGTTTTAACACGATCGTTACCAGTACGCTGTCTTTGGTCGGAATGGCCTCCGGCAATGCGGGCGGGCCCGGCGTGACAGGCGTAACCGGCACTTGTTTATCGACAGGTTGTTGCGCTGCCAATGGACCGCTTAGCCCGGCAAGCAGGAAAAGTATCAGGGGAATCATTTTTGTCAACATGGTGTAAACCCGTATTTCTGCTGTTTAAAAAAAGAAGGCGTAAAGATATATCTCCAGCCACTGGCTTTTTACCCAAATCGCAGACAAATACGCCGTACCGGCCATTTTTAGGCAACAAAAATTCGTCTTTTTTAAATCAGGCGAAGCAATGCTTGTAAAGAATTCATTTGCGCCTATTTTTGCCGGCAGAGTTTCATGAGGGCCGGTAAAAGGAACGTGTGTTAAATGCAAACCGGATGACGGCCCGGTATCTTTCTACATCGCTATTTCTCCGACGTTTATGCGCAAACATCCTTCCGGTCTGCCGTTTTTGTTTTTTACCGAAATGTGGGAACGTTTCGGCTATTATCTGATGATTGGCATTTTTGTGCTGTACATGACGGACACCCAAAAAGGCGGCCTGAGCATGGACCGGGCCGATGCCTCCGATATTTTCGGCACTTTCATCGCTCTGGTTTACCTCACGCCATTCATCGGCGGCCTGCTGGCCGACAAACTTTTGGGTTACCGGCTCAGTATTATTCTCGGCGGCCTGTTAATGGGGATCGGCTATTTGTTGCTGGCCATCCCGAACAATATGGTGTCTTTTTACGGCTCATTGGGCATCATGATCCTCGGCAACGGTTTTTTCAAACCCAATATATCCGTGCTGCTCGGCAATTTGTACAACGAAGAACAGTACAAAGACCTGAAGGACACCGGCTACAATATCTTTTACATGGGCATCAATATCGGCGCCTTTGTCTGCAACTTTTTTGCCGCTTACCTGCGCCATAACATCGGCTGGGGCGCGGCATTTGCTGCCGCCGGTGTCGGGATGTTTATCGGCGTCATTATTTTTCTGGTGGGTAGTAAACACTACAAACATGCCGACATCCGGAAAAAAGCGGAGGCCGGCGAGATGGGTGTCGGGCGTATGTTGTCCTCGGTGTTGTTGCCCGCTATCGCTACCGGCATAGCCGGCTGGATGATCCCGGGCACTATATTCGGCACCAATTCCACCGATGCCTTTATTTTCGGCAGCATGCCGGTTATCGCATTTTATCTCTGGATTTTTTGGAAAGCCAAGGCAGAAGATAAGCCGCGGATACAATCCCTGCTGGCTATTTATGCGGTAGTGATCATTTTTTGGGCGGTCTTCAAACAGAACGGTACCGCCCTGACAACCTGGGCAGAGTTTTACACGGACCGTTCCATGCCGGAATGGGTAGTGGGCCCGGCCAAGGCCATCAATATGGTGCAGGAGGTTAAAAATGATACGGCCCTGGTGCCAAAATACGATAAACACTTCCGCACAAGTCGCGATGCCGCAGGTGAGATTGTAAAAGAGCGCAACATTGACCCGTATTTCCTGAACGTACCGGAAGCCGAACGGCCACCAAAAGGCACAAGCGCTTCGCTGATCTCTACGGAAATTTACCAGTCGGTCAACCCCTTCTTTGTGGTTGTGCTGACGCCTCTGGTGATCGCCTTTTTCTTCTGGCTGCGACGGCGCGGGAAAGAACCGACCACGCCCGCCAAAATCGGCTGGGGCCTGGTCATTTCGGCCCTTTCCACGCTGGTTACCATCGCTGCGGTGTATGCCTGTCACAATGGAGAAATCAAAGCATCTGCCGGATGGCTCATGGGCGCATACGGGGTCATTACCGTGGGCGAGTTGTTCCTGAGCCCGATGGGGCTCTCGATGGTATCCAAAATGGCGCCGCGACATATCACCGGACTGATGATGGGCGGCTGGCAATTAGCCACCTCGCTGGGCAACAAACTCAGCGGCGTACTGGCTACTATGTGGGACCGTTACGACGACAAAGCCAACTTTTTCTGGGTGAATTTCGCGCTGCTGGCCCTGTCCGCCATTGCATTATTCATCTTGCTGCGCTGGTTGAACCGCGTTTTCCGGGAGCAGGGGTTGTCCTGAATTTCGGGAGAAAAAACAGCATCAGTTCGGGTTGAAATTTTGTAAATTTAGGGTTCCTGTATTGATAGGAATCCGACCATTAATTTTAATTTTGCTAACTATTTCATACAAACAATAGATTATGGCAACGAAAAATAAATTATCCCGCCAACGTCAGGGCGCAGTCAAAGACAAAGAAGAAATGCGCAAATTTCTTACCATTGTGGTCATCGCTACGTTGTTGCTGATCCTGCTGATGTATTTTATTTTGGTTTAGCCGACTGTAGCAATTCAGAAAACTACGAGAGCCTTTTTTTATAGTCATTATAACCAAACTTCCGCACTACATCAAGCCGCCCGTCGGGCCGCCAAATGGCGATTGAAGGATGGGTGACACCGTTAAAGGTGCTGGTCTTCACCATCGTGTAGTGGATCATATCCTCAAAGACGATCTTTTGTCCCGGTTTCAGGGGCGCGTCAAAGGCATATTCCGTCATAAAATCGCCGCTCAGGCAACTGACACCGCCCAGACGATACAGGTGTTTAGCGGTGGGAGCCGGTTCGGCATCAGCGCCCTGCACCCGGGGGCGGTAAGGCATCTCCAGGGTGTCGGGCATGTGCGCCGTGAAAGACACATCGAGAATCGCCGTTTTGATGCCCTTGTTTTTTACGACGTCCAATACCGTCGATACGAGCACGCCGGTTTCCCAGGCAATGGCGCTGCCCGGCTCAAGAATGACCTGCAAATGCGGATGCCGGGCCCGAAACGCCCGCAACACCCCAATGAGGTGCTCCACGTCATAGCCTTGGCGGGTCATCAGGTGTCCGCCGCCGAAATTGACCCATTTCAGTTGGGGCAAAAAGGCGCCGAAGTCCTTTTCAAAAAAGCCCAGGGTTTTTTCCAGGTCGAAGCTCGTGCTTTCGCAAAGGGTGTGAAAATGGAGCCCTTCCACGCCCTCCGGCAATTTTCCCTTAAAGTTTTCGGCCACTTCCCCCAACCGCGAGCCGGGCGAAGCGGGGTTATACAAGGCTGTCCCCACCGGCGACCAGCCGGGATTGACCCGGACGCCCATGCTGATTTTCGGGGTGTATGCGGCGGTACGTTTGAAAAAGCGCCGGTGTTGGCTGATAGAATTGAACGTGATATGGCTCGAATATTTCAGGATTTGCCCATACTCGCGGGGCATATAGGCTACCGAATAGGTGTGTGACTTTACACCCATTTCTTCAAAACACAATCTTGCCTCGTTCAGCGAAGACGCGGTGGCGCCGCCTAAATATTCGCGCACGATCGGGAAGGCGCTCCACATGGCGAAACCTTTGAATGCCAGGATGATCTGTACGCCGGCCTCGCGTTGTACCCGGTCGATTAATTCGAGATTTTTGCGCAGCAGCGATTCGTCGAGCACAAAGCAGGGGGAAGGGATTTTGGAAATGTCCATGGCTGTTTTTTATTTATCGGATGGTACTGTTTAATTTGCTGCGCAAAAAGACGGAAAATCTTTCGACTTTTACCTTTTCCATTTCAACAACTTCATCATGATACGGTTTTCGCTTTTGCTCGTATTGACCGTTCTGCTGTCCTGCAAAACCGGTCAAAAAGCCGCTCAGCAACGCGCGCCCTTTGTGGAACTCAAATCCGGCGCCTGCTTCGGTTTTTGCCCGGTCTTCCGGCTCACCGTGCGCAACAACGGACTGGTAGCCTACGAGGGTATCCGGTTTGCCGAAAAAATTGGCCTGGATTCTTTTCAACTGACGAGGGCCGAAATGGCCGGCCTGCGCGAAAAAGTACAACAAGTCAACCTCTGGCAATATCCCGAGCGCATCGAAACGCAGGTGGCCGACGCGCCATTCGCCACCTTGACGGTCTTTCGCGACGACCAGTCCAAAAGTGTCAGCGGCTCTATCGACCGGCCGGCGCCGCTGCTGGAACTGGAAAATCTGCTCAAAGAACTGGCTGAAAAGCACGATTTCCAGGTAACACGCGGCGTCAATCCGGATGAAATTCCCGCTAACCGCCGCCAGGAAGTCATCGTAACCCTTCAGCCGGAAATCAACGCAGGCAACTGGATCCGTGAGTTCAGCGCGTATCGTTTTCAGTTGGTGCGCCGGATGTCCAGCGAAAACATCTGGCTGGTTGCCTACGACCCGGAGCAAATCAAAGAAGACGCCTTGTTGAAATTATTCAAGAACTCGAAAGGCGTGACAGATGCCCGCCGCAAAACGAATTAGGGATTACACCATCAACATATGTGGCAATCAAGCAGGACCCTTTGGCTGATTTACATCCTGGCAGCCCTGGTGGTTAGTTATCTGAAACTATCGGTGGGAATCAATGCGTCCGGCTATACGGCTTACGAGAATTATATTATTTTTAAAAATTCCTTTGCTCACCTGGTTCAGGGCCAAAATCCGTATGCCGCCTACCCGGCGGAGCAATGGGATTTGTACAAATACAGTCCGGCTTTTGCGCTGGTAATGGCCCCTTTTCACTGGTTACCCAATTGGCTGGGGCTTCATCTCTGGAACTTAGTGAATGCCCTGCCCTTGTTGGCTGCTATTATGCACCTGCCGCTCATCGACGCGTCGAAACGGCGGTTTATGGCCTGGTTTATTCTCCCCGAGTTGGTGGTTTCGATGCAAAACAGCCAAAGCAACGGCCTGACGGCGGCCCTGCTGTTGTGGGCATTTATTGCGTTGGAAAAACAAAAGCCCCTTGCGGCGGCAGGCTGGACGGCGGCGGGCGGTTTCCTCAAAATTTTCGGCGTTTTTGCCGCAATCCCCGCCTTGATTTACCCTACATGGCGCGTGTTTTTGCCGGCCCTGGCCGCCTGGTCGGCGTTGCTGTTTCTTTTGCCCTTTGTCGTGTTATCGCCGGAACAACTTTGGCAAGTATACGCCTGGTGGTGGGAACTACTGCGGGAAGACCACAGTGCATCGGTCGGCCTATCGGTTTTGGGCTGGCTGGAGACCTGGTTCGGTTTTAAGGCATCCAAAATTGGGGTAACCCTGGCCGGCCTGGTTTTGTTGGGGGCATCCGTTTTTGCCGTCCATCGTCAACCGTCAACCGTCAACCGTTTTTTGGTATGGGCGAGTGTATTGATTTGGGTGGTCATATTTAATCATAAAGCGGAGTCGCCTACTTTTGTCATTGCCTTGTGTGGCGTGGCGCTTTGGTACCTGACTGATGAAAAGCCGCCTGTTTGGAAAAAAATACTGTTCTGGACGGCGTTTGCCCTGGCATCGCTTTCGCCCACGGATATTTTTCCGCGTATTATCCGCGAGCAATGGGTGCAACCCTATGTCCTCAAAACCGTGCCTTGTATTATTATTTGGCTCATCATAACCTGGCAACTCCTATCACAACGCATTTTTGCAGCCGAATCACCACCGAATGACCAATGACGTAATGACCCAATGACGTAATGACCCAATGACGAAACACCCCAATGACGTAATGACGAAATGACCCAATGTCGAACTTAGTCGCAACACAATTGAACCATGAACAATGACTTGCTTTGGAAATTTCTGAAATTCGGAGTCGTCGGGTTTTCCGGCGTTTTCGTGGACTTTGGTATTACCTGGGTATGCCGGGAGAAAATCCGGCTGAATCAATACATCGCCAACAGCACCGGCTTTTTGTGCGCCGTAGTCAGTAATTATTTTCTGAACCGGATATGGACCTTCCACAGTCAGGATCCCTCGGTCATGATGCAATTTTCAAAATTCCTGTTGGCCTCTTTGATCGGGCTGGGCATCAACAACGGCATCATCTACCTGCTCAACGAGCGGCGCAAGGTGAATTTTTATGTAGCCAAATTGATCGCTACCGGCGTTGTGACGCTTTGGAACTTTTGGGCGAATTACACTTTTACTTTTAATTCGTAGATTCTAACCCCGGCGCACGCGTTTCAAACGCACCTCCCTGACCGGTTGCAAAACTAACGGGGCTTCTTCTATCGCCACGGAGTCGCTGTCGAGGCCGAACCAGTTTTTGGGCGAAGCCACCCAACCTTTGACCGTGAGGTAGGTAGACATGATCAGTTGTTCGAACCAGGGCAATTCGTTTTCATTGGACAAAAACTCCTGTACCAGGACGAAGCGGAAATCGCCGGTCGGGTATTTACTGCTCATGCTATGGTATTTGGAGTACAGAGACAGCTCGTCGTTCTCCACCAATTCCTCCACCACTTTTTTCATAAACACATTCATTCGCTGCTGCACCCGGAAGCCAAGGGAAAAATTGACTTTGTACACGTCGTTCGGCGCTATAGTGTTCACTTCGTAATCCATCGTGTAGGGTTCATCCGTGGTTTCAATATGCACAAACCAGTACACGTCGGCGCGTTTGGGCTGCGTTTGCAGAATAGAGTACAAAATATTGTCTTCAACCTTTTTCGGGCTTTTTGCACTGCTCATAAACACCAGGTTGGTCGCATATTTGGGGATATCGCCGTCGTTGCTGAGCAGGATTAGTTGATCTACATAATCCTTGATTTTCACCTCGTCGGAATACCGCTTGCGAATACCTTTGGCAGTAACCCAAAGAATCATCACGCCGAAAAGCAGGGCTGCCATCGCTACCGTGACATAGCCGCCTTCATGAAATTTGAAGGAGTTGGCTACCAAAAATAGCCCTTCCATGAAAACGTAAAAGAGCAGAAATGCCCAAACCCATACGGCTTTTACCCGGCGAATGACCAACCAATTCGACAACAGGATGGTGGTACACAGCATCGCCAGTATAATCGCCAATCCATAAGCCGCTTCCATTTTTTGGCTATGCTGGAACAAGAGCACCACCCCAACACAGCCGATCCACAGAAAAGAATTGACCGCAGGGATGTACAACTGGCCTTTCAGGTTGGACGGATATCGTACCGTTAGTTTTGGCAACACACCCAAACGAATGGCCTCAGAAGCCAGGGTAAAGGAGCCCGAAATCAGTGCCTGACTGGCAATAATGGCTGCCATGGTCGCAATGATAATGCCCGGCCATAAAAACCAGTGCGGCATGATTCCATAAAAGGGATTTTCCGGTATGACCTGACCTTCATACTGTAGCAGCCAGGCAGCCTGGCCGAGATAGTTGATGACCAGGCATGTTTTCACAAAAATCCAACTCACCTGGATATTTTGCCTTCCACAATGCCCCAGGTCGGCGTACAAGGCCTCGGCCCCAGTCGTACACAAAAACACTGCTCCTAATACCACGAATGCTTTCGGACTGGAAACAAGCAACTGAATACCGTAGTGCGGGCTGAGCGCTTGTAATACCTCCGGAGCATGGCCCAATTGCGAAAGGCCCAATATGGCTAACATACTGAACCACACAAACATAATCGGTCCGAAACTTTTCCCCACTGCTGCCGTGCCGAACCGCTGCACAAAAAACAACACAGAAATAATCAGGATGGAAATACTCATTGTCGGGATACCCGGGTACTTGATAGCAAGCCCTTCGATAGCAGACGACACAGATATGGGCGGCGTGATCATACCATCCGACAACATTGCCGCACCGCCGATTATCGCCGGGAACAACAACCATCGTTCCCGGCGACGCACCAGCGTGTACAGCGAAAAAATGCCACCTTCGCCGTTATTATCCGCGCGAAGGGTGAGCAGCACGTATTTGAGTGTGGTTTGGATAGTCAGGGTCCAAAACACCAAGGATATGCCGCCCAGCACCACAAGCCTGTCTATTGTATTACCCTCGCCAATAACCGCTTTCATCACGTAGAGCGGCGACGTACCTATATCGCCGAAAATAATACCAAGCGTAATAAGCAGTCCGGCACGGGAAAGCTGGTGATGATTGTGGGGAGTACTGGGCGTGTTCATACAAAGAGAAGCAAGAAAATTTCAGGTTACTCCAGCAATCAGTGGTGATGCCCACCGGCGCCGTGCACGTGCCCGTGTTCCAGTTCGGCCGGCTCGGCGTCGCGCACCGATTCCACATTACCGGTAAAATACAGGTTGACACCGGCCATCGGGTGGTTAAAATCCAGTTTGACTTTATCTAAACCTACCCAGGCTACTTTTCCCTGAAAATGATTGCCCTGCTGGTCGGTCAGCGGAAGTACGTTGCCGATATCAAGCAGTCCATCCGGGATTTTACCGTCCGATTCGAACATATTTTTGGGTACTTCCACGAGTGCATTTTCGTCGTACTCGCCATAGGCATTGGCGGCCTCAATACCGAACGCAAAGGTATCGCCGGCTTTCAGGCCCTCCAGTTGACTTTCAAAGTCGGGAATCATCATGCCGACGCCGTAAATAAAGGCCAGCGGTTCGCTGCCGTGGGTGGATTCGATTTGTTCGCCTTCGGCGGTGTCTTGGGTAAGGGTGTAGTGTACTACCACTACTTTGTTTGTTTCAATAACCATGATTTGGACTTTTTTTTGCGCCGCAAAAGTATTCTTTTTACTACTATTTACCGGGCCTCGAGCATTTTTTTATACTGAAGATAACCGCGAATAAACTGCACTGCCTCCCGGTGTGGGGTCGGTTGCACGCCCTGACGCAGCTGTGCCCGGTGCAACCGGTATAAAATCCGCCAATGGCGGTAAAAATCACGATAGGCCCGCCACATGCCGAACGCAGGGTCGTACACGTGCGCGGGTTCGCCAAGTACGCCGTTCAGCTCCATCACCATAAATTCGCCGCGGTGCAGCGCTTCAATCGACTGGCATTTCAGATCAAACCGCCCATACAGCACCCCGTCAATCTGTTGGCAAATACTATTGAAGGCCGATTCCAATTCGCTGTTGATCAGGTGATTGCCATTGAGAAACTTGGTGCCCCGCACGTGATTGCCGATGGGTTCCAGCAGCAGGTTTTCGCCGGCAGGCGGTACCAGATCGAGCAGTGCGGGGAGTTCCCGTTCAAACCGGTCTAATTGAAAGGCGGCGCGGGCATGCTGCGTCATCAGGTGTCGTACCGTTGACCTGCCGTCGCCCCTCACCGACAAAAATTCCTTCACACAAACCGAGGTGATGCCGAAGCGGCCGGTATCCGGAAAACGATGAAAAAGCACGGTCATTTCTACCGGCAATTCCAAAAACGCCTGAATGATAAACGGCGCCCGGAAACGCTCCAGGTGCCCCCGCAACGCTTCGGGTCCGGTAAATTTTTGCACTAAAAAGCCGCGCTCGCCCACGTCGGGCTTGGCTACCACCGGAAATTCAAGACCGGATTCCGCCATTTTTTTCAGCACGGTTTCAAAGTCCTCCGCCCCCGTGACAAATACCATTTTGGGTTTTATATGTCCCGGAATCAGGTCCAATATACCTGTTTTAGACTCCCCCACCGCACCACCCAAAGGAATAGCCGGATTGACATTGCTAAAAAAAAAGAAATGCCGCGCCCGCAGGGCAAACCAGGCGTACATGCCATAAACCGGCACATTCGACAGCCACCAGGGGAAATATTCCCAAACCGTCCATTTTGTCCACCAATGTTTCATTGCATTACCATTTTTTCCAGGGTTTCCAGGAAGAAGGCACTAACCGGAAATGTTGTTTGACTTTGAAGTCCGGATTGACAAAAGCAAAGGCCAGGTCGAAACAATCGACCGTGAGCGTCACCCTCGGATGTTGTTGTATTTGCTGCCAGGCGGCGGTCATTTCCGGCGACCAGTACACATCATCGAATACCAGCACGGTGTGGTCGTGTAAAAAGGGAAGGCATTGGTTAAAATAATCCAGGGTTGGTTTTTGGCGGTGATGCCCGTCAAAAAACACCAGGTCAGGTTGTCCCAAAGATTGCAGGGCGACGTTCAGATTATCCTTAAATGATCCTTCAATCACCTCCACCCCTTGATTCAGCCCCAAAATTTCCAGATTGGCGCGCGCCACATGAGCGCAGGCTTCGCTGCCTTCCAGGGTCAAAAATCTGGCTCCCCGCGCCGCGGCAGCCAGGTACATGGTGCCGATGCCCACAGAGGCGCCCAATTCGAGCATACGCGCCGGTTTCAGCCACTGTGCCAGGCGAAATAATCGCCGCCCCTGCGCCGGCGAACTGGCCGATACGCGGGCAATACGTCGCAGCGGCGTCGTGCGGCGCGGCGGTGTGGAATTGTCGGTTGTCGCGCCATAATCCAACACATTCAGGACTACTGGACTGCTCAACATTTTCCGCCGGATCACCTCTACGTCTTCAAAGGTATAATACCAGCGCCGGTCTTCCAGCACCGCGTTGGCCAATTCAAAAACGAATGGCGAATGAACCTGGTAGCGGGTGTCAGCCGCCAGGTAGAAGCGTAAGAATTGCCGTATACGGTACCAAAGAGAGTGCAAAACCTTGTCGCAGAATTATTTGTAAACAAATGCGGCGGCGAAAATAGGAAGGATTTCCAAAGTTTATGCTGCCAAAAAAATAAAGCGTTAAGGCTTTACCGCCGGAGGGTTAAAATATATTTAAAACCGAACCTGCCTGAATAGACCCGCCGGACGCCCCCGTTTTGCTGTCTGTTTTTAACAAACAAAACGCTGCCACTCTATGCAAATCATCCGTCATTCCCTGCCTGCTCTCACCCTGCTTCTCCTCTCCTGCACCCTTTCCGCACAATCCTATAAAACCGCCGCCGGTATCCGCGTCGACAACGGCGTGCACCTCACCGTCCAGCAGTATATCACCAACGGCTGGACCGCCGAAGGTATCGTACACACCGCTGTCGGCTCCGAAAATCTCGGCCTGACTTTGCTGGCGGAAAAACACTCTAAAATTCTGTTCCGGAATCTTAACGTTTACTTCGGCGCCGGCGGCCACTACTACTGGCAAAACGAACCGACCCGCAACGAAACAAACGTGATCGACCAGGATGTTTACGGCTTGTCCTTCATCGGTGGCGCCGAAATCTCCCTCGGCCGCATCAACCTGGCACTCGACTGGAAACCCGAATTGCACCTGAGCGAATCCTCGCAAACGATGGGCTGGAACGGCGCCTCTATATCCGCGCGATACATCTTCGCCAAACGCGAACGCAAAAAAATCGGCGACTGGAAAGTGTGGGATAAGTTTGGCGGAAACAATAACAAAAGCAAAAAACGCAAGTAATCTGCCTACCTTCTATCTTTGCCCGTCGGGCGGCGAATGCGCCGTTCGACGGTTTTTTTATTTTAGATGCTTGGCGAATAGATTGCCGTCGTTGTTACAATCTCCGCCTTACTAACACCATTGTATTGAATAACTAAAGCCGACTCCCCATTTTCAACTATATTTTCCTTTTCAAATAACTCGAAATCAAAACTTAACGGCAATATCGCATAGCGGTATTTGTGATGATTCAAGTGTAATTGCGCTATCAATTGATACTTTTCCGGACGATCCAGTTCCTGCAAAAACAAATCTTTGGGTTTGATTTTGTGAAACAGGTGATAATCAATTCCGATCAATTCCCGCAACACCGTATCCGTTTCATATTGAAGAGCCGCGAAATCGAATAGTATCGTATAAATATCCTCCAGCGTATATTTGTGAAAATCACTTTTCGACTGAAAATAGGTACCCAAGCCCATTAAAAAGTCGAAAATACTGTACCGGCCCGTGACGTATTTCAACGTGTGCATAGCGCGTTTTTTATTCCAGTATATCTCCAGCGCATGTTCCAGTAAGGTTATCCGGTGCAATTGTTCCCTGGATAAATAATTGCTTTCAATGATCTGGTATGGCGGTTCGGGATCGAATACGAAACCATGTTGCTCGTATTTGTGGCGCACCGGCGTGCCTTTTAAAAACTTCAAAAAACCCAGTTGCAACTCGGGTGCAAACAACTTGAATACTTCTTCGAAACTGTATTTTATATCCTCCCAATAGTCCAGCGGCAAACCTACAATCAAATCGAGGTGCATCTCGACTTTGTTAGACAGGGACTGAATAATGCCCTTCGTTTTATCAAAATTTTGTTTCCGGCTGACTTCCAGGTTTGCTTTTTGGTTGACCGTCTGAATACCGATTTCAAACCGGAACAGCCCTTCCGGTACGTTCTCCTGTATATATTGAATAATATCCGGGTGAAGAATATCCGCTGTAATTTCGAATTGAAATACATTTTCCGGGCGGTGGTGTGCCAGGATAAACTGGAAAATGTCTATCGTGAAATCCCGTTTTATATTAAAAGTTCTATCTAAAAACTTGATTACCCGCCCGTGTTGCATCAGGTACAACAAATTGGCTTTAATACTTTCGTTGGGCAAATAGCGCACCTTGTTGTCAAGGCTCGCCAAACAGAATTCACATTTGTACGGGCAGCCACGCGAGGTCTCCACGTACATCACTTTGTTGCGCAATTCGCCGGGCGGATCATTGCGGTATGGCATAATATCCCGGTACTGCGTCAAATCGAAAATTTCCGGCTTGGGAAAGTACAAAACGCCCGCTTCCGTTTTGCACACGAGGTTTGGGATCAGTTCGACCTGTGGATACGATTGTAAAAAAGCCCGGAAAGGCGTTTCGCCTTCGCCGGTAATAATGAAATCAACCTCTTCCCGAACGATGACGTCCTGCCAGTCGTAGCTGACCTCCGGGCCGCCCAGCAGTATTTTCGTGTGCGGGCTCAGGACTTTTATTTTGCGGGCGACTTCCAGCGTTTGGCTGATGTTCCAGATATAGCAGCTGAACGCCACTACGTCGAAGCCGGCGCAGGCGCGGGCGATCTCGTCCTTGTTTTCTTTAATGGTAAACTCCCGCCATTCCAGACCTTCGAGGTCCCGGTTCAGTTCATACAACAGGCGGATAGCCAGGTTGATATGAATGTATTTTGCGTTGAGGGTAGTGAGCAGGGTAGTCATGGAAGGGGCAAAGGTAGAATTAATACTACTTTGACAAGTTAAAAAGGATACCGGGTTGATTCCGGGTGACTCGAAGTCTGATGTCGTCAATTTACCCTGATATATATTGCCCCGTCCGTTTCAGATTATTTCGGAGCAATTTTGAGTTATTTTTAATATTTGCCACCTACTTCAGCCACTTTAATGATTCTGATACCATGCTCAACCTCGAAGTTCGAACCTCGAACTTCAAACTTCAAACTTCAAACACTTCAGCCACATCAACGATTCTGATACCATGCCCAATCGCAGACAATTTATCAAACAATCCACCCTGATCGGCCTCGGCGCCCTGAGTTCCGCCTCCCTTTTCGCCTATCGCGGCCGGCCCAATGAAAAAATCATCATCGGTGTCGCCGGGGTCAACAGCCGGGGGGCATTTCTGGCGCAGGCATTCGCCAAACTGCCCAATGTCGAGATCGGGTATATCTGCGATGTGGACCGCACGGTGTTAGAAAAAAATATCGCCGCCGTGGAAAAACTGACCGGCAAAAAGCCCAAAGGTTTCACGGATGTGCGCAAAATGCTCGAAGAGAAAGACTGTGATGCTATGGCCATTGCCACCCCCGATCACTGGCACGCCCCCGCGGCATTAATGGGCGTACAGGCAGGCAAACATGTATATCTGGAGAAACCCTGCTCGCACAACCCTGCCGAAGGCGAAATGCTGGTGCAAGCGGTTCAAAAATACAAACGTCTCATCCAAATGGGCAACCAACGCCGTTCTTTCCCGAAAGTGATTGAAGCGATTCAATTGCTGCGAAAGGGCGCAATAGGCCGGGTGTATTTTGCCAAAGGCTGGTACGCCAACTCGCGCAAACCCATCGGCGTAGGTAAAGTCGTGCAGGTGCCCGCTACTCTCGACTTCGACCTCTGGCAGGGCCCGGCGCCCCGCCGCGCGTATAAAGACAACCTTGTACACTACAATTGGCATTGGTTCTGGCATTGGGGTACCGGCGAGGCCCTCAACAACGGCACCCACGAAATAGACGTGATGCGCTGGGGCCTCGGTGTTCAGTATCCCACCAAAGTCGTCTCCGCCGGCGGGCGGTATGCTTTCCAGGACGACTGGGAAACGCCCGATACGCAGACGATTACCTATGAATTTCCCAACAATATTGCCATGCATTGGGAAGGGCGCAGTTGCAACGGCCTCAATGCCGAAGGCAGCAGCAGGGGCGTTATTTTTTACGGCGAAACCGGATCATTGGTTTACAATGGCGGCGACGACTACAAAATATTCAACCTGAACAACGAACTGACCAAAGCCGTTAAGTCGGACATCGAGGAAGTCCAGGGCACCAATACCGTTAGTATGGGCGATCAATTGGACAGCCTGCACCTGATCAACTTTGCAGATGCCATTCGCGGCAAAACGGAGCAGACCTCCCCCATTACTGAAGGGCATATCTCCACTTTGTTGCCCCAACTTGGCAATATAGCCATCCGCACGGGCCGGGCATTACATTGCGACCCCTCCAACGGCCATATCCTACGCGATAAAGCGGCCATGAAACTTTGGTCGAGGGAGTATGAAAAGGGATGGGACATGAAGTTGTGATTAGACTTGTTGCGTTTTGCATTAAAAAGGCAGGCTTAAGCAGTAAAGCACCCATTTCATCGTTTGTGCTGAAACAAGATTATTTCATTTTAAAACACACGATGTCCATACACCTTCTGATTTTTACATGTCTGCTTAGCGTTAAAACCCTTTTTGGTCAACATACAACTGAAAACCTCAGCTCCATCGGCACCTGGCTGACCACCGACGACGAAACAGGAGAGGCCAAAAGCCATATCCGGGTTTACGAACAAGACGGCAAACAACACGGCAAAATCATCAAAGTCCTGCGGGAAAGCCTCAACCACATCTGCGACCAATGCCCCGGAGCGCGAAAAAACCAACCCATACTCGGCATGGTCATCATAGAAAATATGACGTACAAAAACGGGTACTGGCACGGGGGGCATGTGCTGTATCCCAAGCAGGGTAAATGGTACAATCTGAAATACTGGCTCAAAGAAGGCGATCCGAACACGCTCGTTGTGCGTGGGTCGTTCGGGCCTTTTTTCCGAACGCAGTATTGGAAGCGGGTCGTGTAAATCAATATGTCCCAACCTTACGCCAATTGTTTCAACAACCATTCCCGCTCCGCAAGGGCCGGCGCTTGGGCAATCTCCTGCCGAAGCGCCGTTTTGCCTGACTCATCTTTAGCGCCGAGGCGCAACATTTTTTTCGTAATCCGGAGCAAATTCAGGTAGTTCTCCCGCTGATATCCGATATTTTTTTGTCGCCGCAGGTACGTTTGAAAACTATCGAGGTGCGACTCGAGGGCCTCGTGATGACCGCGTTCGTAGTAAATACGAAGCAGAATCGAGCGGGCGTCGAGATTGGTGAGCGGGTCG
>CAUJEY010000041.1 GCA_963169325.1 Bacteroidota bacterium | reverse complement strand
GAAGGATTGAAACTGTAATTATTCAGCCCATACCGGCGGCCCAATTCGATCTTGGTGGCCTATTCCAGATAAAAGAAGGATTGAAACCGGTTAACAGGTTGTAGTCCTTCAAAATAGCCTCCCGCTTGGTGGCCTATTCCAGATAAAAGAAGGATTGAAACTTTTTCCCTTCATATCAATTATAGATCGGCTGTAAGTCTTGGTGGCCTATTCCAGATAAAAGAAGGATTGAAACTGGTATTGAGTAATATGCGTCGACGTCGGCAAAAATCTTGGTGGCCTATTCCAGATAAAAGAAGGATTGAAACTGTCCGGTAGCGCGGGTTTTTTGTCCACGCTTCCAGCTTGGTGGCCTATTCCAGATAAAAGAAGGATTGAAACCCCGGGTCAACCAGGTGGAGATCGAAAGTTCGGCAACTTGGTGGCCTATTCCAGATAAAAGAAGGATTGAAACGTTACCTCAACCGTGACTCCCAGGTCTACCGTTGATTCTTGGTGGCCTATTCCAGATAAAAGAAGGATTGAAACGCCGCTGCGCGTTCGCGCATCGCTTTGGCTTTCAGGCTTGGTGGCCTATTCCAGATAAAAGAAGGATTGAAACGTGTGCTATTGCCGGCCAGGCCGCTGAAATATATCGCTTGGTGGCCTATTCCAGATATAAGAAGGATTGAAACTTTCAACTGAACAGGGTTCCGGATAATAGAATAGACCTTGGTGGCCTATTCCAGATATAAGAAGGATTGAAACCTGTGCTACTTATTGGGCAGGTTGGCTTTAAGGCGCCTTGGTGGCCTATTCCAGATATAAGAAGGATTGAAACCTATCTGTTGGCGTGATGCGTAACGGGCTGCACTTGGTGGCCTATTCCAGATATAAGAAGGATTGAAACGGCTTTTGGTTTGCCCAAACAGAATCACTCCGAAGCCTTGGTGGCCTATTCCAGATATAAGAAGGATTGAAACTGTTCAGGATAGCGGCATGGTAACGGGCCAGGCGTCTTGGTGGCCTATTCCAGATATAAGAAGGATTGAAACACTGTGTGCCAGATGGATCGCTATCTCCTCTGATTACTTGGTGGCCTATTCCAGATATAAGAAGGATTGAAACATGCCGGTTTTGAATATTTCCCGCTTTCCGGTTTCCCTTGGTGGCCTATTCCAGATAAAAGAAGGATTGAAACTTATTTGGGTAAAGCAGAATGAAGAAGCCGACTACCCTTGGTGGCCTATTCCAGATAAAAGAAGGATTGAAACAACAGAACCCCAGCCTTACGGCCGGGGTTCGTTATTCTTGGTGGCCTATTCCAGATAAAAGAAGGATTGAAACTGGCGGGGCATCTTTGTCGTCCCGAAAATTTTGGGTCTTGGTGGCCTATTCCAGATAAAAGAAGGATTGAAACGGCCAACCGGGATAGCCTATTTTCGCTCCCATCGGCCTTAATGGCCCATTCCAATTACAAGAAGGGTTGAAACGAAGAAAAATCGTAGCTGGCTAACACGTCCTCAAAATCCCTCTACCACCCAGTGCCGGCTGTCCATAATTCCCGGAATCTTCCCTACCCCCTTTTCCCCTCCCCCCCGATTGTCATCCTGGAAAGAACCGTCCAATCTACGGTAGGCGTTCGTTCGGCGATGCTACGGAAGGATGCCACTACCAGACCCGAATGCCGCTCGTAGAGCGCGCGAATTAAAAATTCGCGCCACAACACGAACTGGCACATTCCGAATTTTTATTGTTACAAAATTCGGGGGGACTCAGGTTTGCATGCGAAAGCGGCCAAAGTCCGCCCAATATTCGTCTGTGCGTCTGAAGACGCTGGATAGCAGCGGTTTTTACCAAACGCTTTAAAGACTCACCTTCCACACAAATCACCCTTAAAATAACAACAGGTCTCCCTACCTTCGCGCCCCCTCACAATTTCTAATAATGACCCAATGACCCAATGACCAATGACCCAATGACCCAATGACCAATGACCCAATGACCAATGACCCAATGACCCAATGACCCAATGACCAATGACCCAATGACCATGCCCCCCCCCAATGCCCTACCTAATTCTAACGCCTTCCAAATATGAGCAAAGAATCCATCCTCAGAGAAGAAGCCCTGTACTACCACGCTAAGGGGCGCCCGGGTAAAATTGAAGTCATTCCTTCCAAAGAAACCGCCAACCAGCGCGACCTTTCGCTGGCCTACTCCCCCGGGGTGGCCGATCCCTGCCTCGCCATCGCCGAAAACCCCGAAGATGTATACAAATACACCGCTAAAGGTAATCTCGTGGCCGTCATCAGCAACGGCACGGCCGTGCTGGGCCTGGGCGACATCGGCCCCGAAGCCGGCAAACCGGTGATGGAGGGGAAAGGCCTCCTGTTCAAAATTTACGCCGATATCGACTGTTTCGACCTGGAACTCAACACCAAAGACGTGGACGAATTTGTCCGCACCGTAAAAATACTCGAGCCCACCTTCGGCGGCGTCAACCTGGAAGATATTTCCGCGCCGGAGTGTTTTGAAATTGAGGAGCGGCTGAAAAAAGAACTGAACATCCCCGTCATGCACGACGACCAGCACGGCACAGCTATCATTAGCGCCGCCGCCCTGCTCAATGCCCTCGAACTGGTGCAAAAAGACATCGGCAAAGTGAAAATCGTCATCAACGGCGCGGGGGCTTCCGCTATCTCCTGCACCCGGCTTTACTGCGCCCTGGGCGCGCAAAAGGCCAATATTTTTATGTTCGACAGCAAAGGACTGATCCACCCGATGCGCGACAACCTCGACGGCAAAAAAAGCGAGTTCGTCAACGACCGGCTACCCCAGGAGACGACTCTGGCCGGGGCCCTCGTAGGCGCCGACGTGTTCGTGGGCCTGTCCAAGGGAAATGTGCTGAACGGCGAAACGGTTAAAACCATGGCGAAGGACTGTATCGTGTTCGCTATGGCCAACCCCACGCCGGAAATCAGTTACGAAGAAGCCACAGCAGCCCGCGAAGACATCATCATGGCCACCGGACGCTCCGACTATCCCAACCAGGTCAACAATGTGCTGGGCTTCCCCTACATTTTCCGGGGCGCCCTCGATGTGCGGGCCAAAGCCATCAACGAAGCAATGAAACTGGCGGCCGTGCGGGCCCTGGCCGATCTGGCCAAAAAACCGGTGCCCGATATGGTCAACCTGGCCTACAACAACGCCAACCTGATGTACGGCCGCGACTATATTATTCCCAAACCGGTCGACCCGCGACTGCTCATCACCGTGGCGCCGGCAGTAGCCCGGGCGGCCATGGAATCGGGCGTGGCCCAAAAACCGATCAGCGACTGGGCAGAATACGAAATACAACTGTCCAAACGCCTCGGCATCGACAACAACCTGACCCGCGTTATCCAGACCAAGGCCAAACAACAACCCAAACGGGTCGTCTTTGCCGACGCCGAAAACATAGCCGTCCTGAAAGCCGTCCAGGTGGTGATGGACGAAAAAATCGCGTATCCCGTCCTGCTGGGTAATGTGGAAAAAATCCGCTGCCTGGCCGAAGAAAACTCCATTTCGCTCAACGGAACGCTCATTATCGATCCGAAAAATCCTGTTTTGCCGGAGGAAATGGAGCGCGTGGAGCGATTCGCCCGGCTCTTGTACGAAAAACGGCAGCGCAAAGGCATCATTTACACCGAGGCCCGGCAGATAATCAAACACCGGAATTATTTCGGCGTGATGATGGTGGAAACCGGCGAAGCCGACGCCATAATCAGCGGCCTTTCCCGCAACTATCCCGACACGATCCGGCCGGCCCTGCGGGTCATCGGACCCGAACCGGGCATCGGCAAGGTATCCGGCATGTATATTCTGATGAGCCGTTTCGGTCCCCTGTTCTTAGCCGATACCACCATCAACCTGGACCCAACAGCGGAGGACCTGGTGGAAATTGCCGAACTGGCGGCCCGCCAGGTGGAAAAATTCAATATAAAACCGCGGATCGCCATGCTCACCTACTCCAACTTCGGATCGGTAGCCGACGGCCTGGCGGCCATCAAAATGCGCAAGGCAACCGCCCTGCTGAAGGCAAAACACCCCACGATGGTGGTCGACGGCGAAATGCAGGCCCACCTGGCCTTCAACACGGACCTCCTGCGCCAAAACTATCCCTTTAGTTCTCTGGCGGACGGCCCCGCCAACACCCTGATTTTCCCGAACCTTTCTTCCTCTAACATCGCCTACAACCTGGTACGGGCTGTGGCCGGCATAGAGATCATCGGCCCCATCATCATGGGACTGAAAAAACCGGTGCATGTATTGCAGTTGGGCGCTTCGGCGCGGGAGATTGTGGATATGGTGGCGATCGCCGTGGTAGATGCCCAGATGGGGCATTAAAAGAACGGAAACGATACTCAACGGCCTCCGGAGCGCATATCGCTTCGGAGGCCGTTTTTTTCGCGCATAGATTAAACTGTACTCAGTCCATCAACACCAACGTTTTTACAAACCGTTTTCCGCCGCTTTCCAGCACTACCTGGTACACGCCGGCCTGCAAGTTTTTCTGTTCCCGAAGGTTAAGTTGAATGACCGCTTCCGGAACCGTTTGCAGCCGTTGTTCCCAAACCAGAACACCGAGATTATTGAAAATAGTCAGTTGCGCCGGGGCGCCGGCGAAATCGCTCAGGTCAATCTGTACGGCGCCGCCGCTGGGATTCGGGCTTATCCGGAAATCCACATCTTTTCCATCAGCTCCCCTGCCGGGTTCGGACGGCTCTACCCGGTCTTCTCCGGGCGATTGCAGACTGGGCAATACGGTGATGTATTGCGAATGGGTGGCGGTGTGGCCACACTGATCGTTTGCCGTCCAGGTACGTGTAATGGTGTAGCCGGCCGCACAATCGCCCGGGGTCTGCGTTTGCCCCTGGTAGGTCACCGTGGCCGGGCCGCAGTTGTCCTGTGCCGTTACGGCGGGTACGCCGGGAATGTCGGCACAAACGACCGTGATATTGGCCGGCGGGCTGTTGAAGGTAGGCGCCTGGGTGTCCTGCACAGTGATGGTATGGCTGGCTGTTACGGAGTTGCCACACAGGTCCTCTGCCCGCCAGACGCGGGTGATTACGTAGCTGTACGGACAGGAGCCAGCCACGCTGGTCTGCCCTAAAAAGGTGATCTGCACAAAACCGCCACAGGCGTCGGTAGCGGTCGGGTCGCCGATGGGCGGCACCAGGTCGCTGCACTCGATGGTAACATTATCCGGTACGGTCGTGAACGCGGGCGCCTGCGTATCCTGCACGGTGATGATCTGGGAAGCAACTGTCGAATTACCACAGTTGTCCGTTGCCTGCCAGCTGCGCATGATCTGGTAATTGCTCGTACAAGTGGCATTCATCGTCCATTCACCGACGAAAATGACGCTCACCGAAGTGTCGCAGTTGTCGGTCGCCGTGGGATCGCCTACCGGCGGTATCGGCATAGTACACTCAATAGTCACCGGTCCGGGCACGAACGTAAACACCGGCTTTTGTGTATCCCGCACCGTGATGCGCTGAGAGGCCGTGCGGGTATTGCTGCAATTGTCTACTGCCGTCCAGCGGCGGGTAAGGATGTAAGTATCCGGGCAGGCGCCGTTGGTGCGCGTTTCACCGTTGTAGGTGATCAATACATCGGTATCGCAGTTGTCGGTTGCTGCCGGCGATCCCACCATCGGCACCGCGTCGCACTGCACCGTCACGTTGGCCGGTACGGACGTAAACACCGGTTTTTGCGTATCCCGCACCGTGATGCGCTGGGTAGCCGTTTTGGTGTTGCCGCAGGCATCCGTGGCCGTCCATTTCCGGGTGAGGGTGTAGGTGTCGTCGCAGATGATATTGGAAACCGTCTGGCCGTTGTATTCAACGCTCACATCGCCGAGACAGTTATCGACTGCCGAAGGATTTCCGACGGCGGGTACGGCATTACACTGCACGGTCACATTGGCCGGCACAAATAACAACGTGGGCGCTGTGGCGTCGTACACCGTGATAACCTGGGTACAAGTAGCGCTATTGCCTACCACGTCCGTAGCCCGGTAAGTACGCGTCACCTTGAACCGGTTGATACAGGTTACATCGTAAGGCGCCGAGTCGAAAAGGTGCGACTTGACCACCGGGCTGCAATTATCCGAAGCGATAACAAGGCTGGTATTAGGCGCCGGCACTTGGGTGAAGCAAGATACCAAGACCGGATTCGGGCAAGTGATCATGGGCGGCGTCACATCTTTCAAAATGACCTTAAACGTACAGGGTGTGGTATTGCCGTTCCCGTCGTTTGCCGTCAGCGTCACTATTTCTTCATCATTATGACCGGAGAGCACCGTTCCGGCAGCCGGCATTTGGGTTACCGCGGGCGTTGCGTTACAGTTGTCCGTTACGTTGGTCGCCAGGCCGACCCGGTCGCCAACAATGCCCGAACAAACAGCATCCGCCGCCACCGTCTGGTTTGCCGGACAGGTAATCGTGGGCGGGGTCACATCTTTCAGGATGACTTTGAAAGTGCACGGCGTGGTATTGCCGTGGCCGTCATCAGCCGTAAGGGTTACTATTTCTTCGTCATTATGACCGGAGAGCACCGTGCCGGCAGCCGGCATTTGGGTTACGGCGGGCGTTGCGGTACAGTTGTCCGTTACATTGGTGGCCAGTAGCACCCGGTTGTTGACGACGCCGGTACAGGCGGCGTCCGCTGCCACGGTCTGGTCGGCCGGACAGGTGATCGTGGGCGCGGTTAAATCCTTCAAGGTTACTTTAAACGTACAGGATGCCATATTCCCGGTGCCGTCATCGGCGGTCAGGGTCACAGTTTCTTCGTCGTCATGGCCGGACAATGGCGTGCCGACGCCGGGCATTTGGGTTACGATAATGTTGACCGGATCGGTACAATCGTCGGTTACATTGGTGGCAAAACCTACCCAATTCCCCAACACGCCCGCACAGCTGCCGTTTGCCGTCACAATTTGGCCGGCCGGGCAATCGATGGTCGGCGGGTCGTTATTTTCCAGCGATACCGCCACAGTACCGGTGCCGGTGCAGCCCGCATTATCGGTCACCGTCACGGTATAAGTTCCCACGGAGGCTAAGGTTGCCATAAATCCGGGCGGGTTTTGTACTGCGGCCATATAACCGCCGGGACCGGCCCACGAAAACGCCGTGTACACGCCGGTTCCCGCACTCGGCACAGCCTGTAAAAACACCATACTGCCCAGGCAAATAGGCGTATTGGTAATGGGTGTTGCCGTCGGGGCGTTCACCACCACGGTCACCGAGGCGGTGCCGTTGCAACCTTTGTTATCGGTCACCGTTACCGTGTAGGCGCCCGCGGCCGCGGCCCCGGCTACAAACGCGGCGGGATCTTCCTGCATGGATGAGTACCCGTTCGGTCCTGACCATTGGAAAGAATTAAAAATACCCGAGCCGCCCGAAGGCGTGGAGCTGAGCAGTAAATTGGCGCCCCCGCATATCGGACTGTTGCTCATGGCCGTGATGACCGGGGCAGGATTGCTCGATACGGCGACGCTCGTGGAGGCGGTGGCTGTGCAGCCCGCGTTATCCGTTACCGTTACCCGGTAGGTGCCCGTACTGGCCAAACTTGCCATGAGACCGGACGGGTTTTGCTGCGAAGCGGTATAAGAAGGCCCCGACCAGTTAAAGGTCGAATAGGTGCCGGAGCCACCGGAAGGTGTAGATTTCAGGTCGATATTGGCGCCCGCACAAACCGGACTATTGCTGCCGGCCGTGATGGTCGGTTTTGTATTGATCATTACGGTGGTGGTCGCCGTGGCCGTACAGCCTTCGCTGTCCGTAACTTTTACCTGGTACACGCCCGCCGAAGCAGCGGTGGTGGAGACCGCCGCAGGGTCTTCAATGGAAGCAACGTAGTTGTCCGGTCCTGTCCATTGGAACAGGGAAAATATCCCGGAGCCTGCCGAAACCGTGGATGAAAGGGACAAATTAGCGCCCTGACACACCGGGCCGCTGTTCGAAGCACTGATTACCGGAACAGGGTGCACAACCACTGTCAAACCGGCAGTGGCCGTGCAGCCCGCCTGATCAGTTACCGTTACCGTGTATGCCCCGGCAACCCCCGGGATAACCGGAAACGCCGCGGGGTCTTCCACCATAGCGCTATAACCGTTGGGACCCGACCAAAGAAATGCGGAATAGGGAACCGAGCCTCCCGCAGGGCTGGAGGACAGGGCCACGTTGCCACCCGCACAAACCGGGCTGAGCAATATAGCCGTAATCGTGGGAAGCCCGTTGACCGACACCGCAGTAGTGCCGGTAGCCGTGCAGCCCAAACCGTCGGTCACCGTCACCGTGTACGTACCGCTCGCGTCCAGGATGGCCGGAAAACCGGCCGGGTCTTCCTGGGCAGGCATAAAGCCGTTCGGCCCGGCCCAAAGGAAGGTGTATCCGCCACCCGAACCGCCGGATGGTGTGGAACCCAGCATAACAGTTCCACCTACACAAAGCGGACTATTGCTCATCACGGCAACGGCCGGAAGGGCATTTACCTGCACCGCCGTGGTACCGGTGGCCGTGCATCCGGCATTATCGGTGACCGTTACCGTGTACGTGCCGGCAGCCAATAAGGACGCCGCAAAACCCAGGGGATTCTTTTGTCCGGAAAGGTAGTTGTTCGGCCCGGCCCATTTGAACTGGGTGTAAATGCCCGTGCCACCGTTTGGGTTGGAACTCAGCGACAGGGTTACGCCTGCGCATACCGGACCATTGTTAGCAGCTGAAATAGCGGGCGCCGTGCTGCCCAAAACGGCTATGGTCGTCGTAGCCGTCGCTGTGCAACCGGCGTCGTCCGTCACCGTAACCGTATATACCCCCACTGTAAGGGGAAATGCCTGAAACGGTGCGGGGTCTTCAATGGAGGCGCTGAAATTATTCGGCCCTAACCACGAAAAGGAGGTGTAGGTTCCCGAACCACCTGCCGGGATGGAGTTAAGGTTTATGTCGGCGCCAATACAAATAGGCGGAGCGATGCTCGCGATGGTAATGGTCGGCCGGTTGCTGACCGAAATCGAGGCACTGGCCGTACAGCCGCCCACACTGGTGACGGTGACGGTGTACGTGCCGGGGGTGTTGACGGTTATGGCGGCATTCGTGCTGCTGGTGCTCCACAGATAGGTCCCACCGCCGGTGGCTTGCAGCATCGCGCTGCCCACTAAGCAGATGGCCGTTACCCCGCCGTTGATTTGCGGCTGAAACACCCCCTCGGGGCCGTCGGTCACCGTGACTGTCAGCGCCAGATCGTCGGTGATGTTTAGTAAATTGGTCACCCGGATGATTACTTCATACTGGTTATCGCCATTGTCATCACCGGGGACTTCAAAATCGGGGATAAAATTGAACCAGGACAATTCTCCGGTTGCCGGGTCGATAGAAAATTTACCCGCGTCGGCGCCGCCGTTAAGAGAATACGTCAGGCCGTTGCCTTCCGAATCATTTGGGTCGGTGGCTTGCGCATCATACAAGGCGGCACAGGCATTTTCCTGGTAGTTAATCGCCGGGGGCGAAGTGATCTGCGGGCGATTGTCCTCCGTGACGCTGAACAAAACCCGAACCGTATCGCGCCGGGCAGCGGAAAAGTCGCAATCCCAGACGAAAAAATCCACCGGATACGTACCCAGCCAGGCCGAGTCGACGATGCTCACTTGTACCGTGCCGTCGGGAGCCAGCGTAGGCAACAGGGGAGAAAGTTGAATTTGATAGGGAACCGACACGGTACCCGCCGAACCGCCGGGCACAAAGTTCAGCGCCGTAGTTTTTTCGTATAAATACTGGTTTTCAGCGTGGTAAAACCGGAAGGTAATGGGCCCGGCCGCGAGATTTTGCAAACTCATGGCATAAGAAACATTAGGCGGAATACCCACCGGCGTCGCCGTGCCCACCAAAACATTGTTGACAAAAGCCGCTAATTTGGCTCCAGGGCCGGCCAGCGCCTGGTTGGCAAACAGCGGGCGCACCACCACGTTCATGGGTTGGGCCATAGGCTGCACAACCGGCCAGGCCGGGTCGGGTTCGGCGCCGGTGTAGGGAAACACCTCGAAACCGAAAGCGTGACAGGGGCCGTTAAAGCTCAGGTAACTATCCAGGTCGAACCCCGTAAAGGCGCCGCCCGGAAAAATCGTCTGGTCTGCAATGGACTGAAATACCGGCGGACCGTAGTCCGGCAGCACGGTGAAGGACGCCGTTCTGATAAAAACGTATTGGTTCGGTGTGTTTTCCATCACGGTTATCTGCACGGTTTCAGTACCCGTCCAGGCAGGCGACACGGGCGTCACAGTCAATATGCCATTGACGATGGTGGCCGTCAGGTTCGGGCCGGATGTGACGCTCCAGGTCACGGGGTCGCCATCGAGGCTGAGCAGGTAGTCGGCCAGATCGATGGGGTCGAAAGGGATGTTTTGCAGCGTGGTATCGGCCGGGATAGGGAGTATCTCCGGGGCAAAATCCGCGTTCGGATTTATATTGATCCCAAAAGGCTGTAAAAGGGTGCCCACACTGCTGTTGTGGTGGTAAAAGGGGATGGATTCCTGCACGGAATACACCTTGTCGTCCGGGGCGTAGTAGGCGCTGAAACGCAGAATATCGCCCGTATACTCGTTGGAGTATATGGTGACAAAATAGTACATCTGCCCCCCCACGTCGGTTGGCGTAGCCACCCCCCGTAACTCTGCTCCGACGAACACGCCGACGATATTGCCGGGGTTATTTGAAGGCACGTTGTTGTAACTTATCCGGATAACCATGTTCATACTGAACTGAAAATCGCTGGGATTAATCGTCCAGTTGGGTGGTGCGGAAAAGTTTGAAGTTTGAAGTTTGAAGTTTGAAGTTTGAAGTTCGAAGTTTGAAGTTTGAAGTTCGAAGTTCGAAGTTCGTTCCGAGGGCCCGGAATCGAAGTTGGCATGGCCTGTAGATGGCATTAGCAGCAGACAAGCAGCCAATAACAGGCTTTGCAGGGTGTGGAGTCCCTTGGGATAAATGATGCCCGGGCAGTATGTATATATGGTCATAAATAAAAATTGTCAGTTTGTACGAAATAGTTTTCAGGGTTTAAGGTATCCTTTGTAACATTACTTTTTTATTAAAACTACCCGCAGTTGTTTGCAGCCGAACCACATACACCCCCGAAGCAAGCCATCCGCCCGTGTCGGAGCGGCCGTTCCAGATTGCTGTGTTCAGCCCCGCATGGGCTGATATTTTCTGTAGCGCCACCTCGCGCCCTTGCGCGTCGGTGATCGTCAGTGTCACGTCTTCTGCCTTCGGCAAAACAAACCGGAACGTCGTCTCGTGGCTGAACGGATTAGGCTGCACGTCTAATATCTGCGCATCCTGCCCGCTTGTTTCAGTGCCCGTGTTTAACCATTCGAACGGTACCGGGTTTTCGATACTGCCCTGGTGCTGATTAGGCGAAAAATACATCGTTTCCGTCAGGTCATGTACTGTTTCGGCCGCGTCGTCGTACAGTTTGAAGCGCAGCAGTTCGCCGGTCGTATTGGCGTAGGTCGTCAGGAAAAACAAGTGTGCGCCCAACGGTTCGATATAAATCGCCTGCGCGACACCCCGCACCTCGGCGCCGGCGAAGGCGCCGAGTTCCATGTTGCTCGTGGTGGCGTTGGCGCCGGTGGCGCGCAACATGCCGATGACGGTACTGCTATGTTCAAAATGCGTGGGGGCTAAAGACCAATGATGAATGATGAATGATGAATGATGAATATCCGTTTCATCGCCCCGACTCGCTGCGCCACCGCCGGTAAGAGGACTAACCGGCGGGGGATAGGTCAGCGTACCGGTACCGGTCAGTTTGAGTTGGTAGCCGTTGGGTGGCGACAGGTACTTCAGGTTCCCGATCCAACGGTAGATGGTGTCGGGCGGTACCACGATCTTCGTGTACTGCGCGAACGCGAACTGGCTTTTAATCAAATCGCCGGGCTGAGCGGCTACCGTAGAGAGGGCATGATCAATGGGCAGCGAATAGTTGGGCACATAGCCGACCCAATTCCAGCCGCTTGCAAGTGGGATGGGCATCGTGGCCGGGTCTATCGGCGTACCCACCATGCGCAGCGTATCGGGCGTATCGGCGCGGTAGATATACATGGAAATGTTGTTCAGGTTGGTCAACGAACCGAACCAGCCCGCGCTATACTGCGAGAAGGCCGACTGACTGCGGATCAGGTCGTTTGCCGGCTGTTTGAGCGTGGCCAAGGCCGCGTTCAGGCCGCTGTTGGCAAACGCCAGATTGAACGACAGCCAGTTCCAGCCCTCGCCAATAAGCACTTCACGCAACAACTGCCCGGCCGTATGTACCACCTGCGGGTTGTTGGGGGTGCCGATGACGTTGTCAGGCTGGAAGGAGAAACTTTCCTGTACAAAACTGTAACGCTGACACGCCGAGGCATCCCAAACCTCGATTCGAATGGGCTTGAGCATATCCGTCGGGCCGCCGTAAACGGTCAGATATGCCTGGTATTCGTCGAGCAGCGGTATGTATTGGACGTTGACGCGGCCGCGCAATTCGTTATCAATAAACGCCGCCACCATATCCTCCTGGTCTGCGGAGAATACCCCTTCAATGTTCACCTTCAACGCCATACTCATGGTGTTTTCATACTGCGCGGCATTGATGGGGCCGTACGGCGGGCGGCATACTACCCGCACGCCCACTGGAAGCGGTTCATCGCCCCCCATGAAGAAGGGATTTTGTCCCGTTTCGGTGTGCAATACGATGGAATCGCGCCAGTTGCCGAAGGCCAAAGTAGAGTCAATAACAAAATAGACGGGCCGAATCTCGTTCGGCGCCAGTGTGCCCTGGTTGGGCGTGATATGTACCCACTCCGGCGCATTCAGGATTTTGAACGGCACCGGGTAACCGCCCCGGTTGTGGATATTGGCAATGCCTGTTTTGGGTTCGTTCTCGAATTTGGTGACGCCGAGGCTGTCGGTCAGCCAGGCTAATTCGTTTCGATCCACATAGAATTCCCAAACACCGTTGTTGAATTTGGTGCCGTTGAACACGTTACCCACCAAATCCTCGATGCCGTGCAGTTCTGCACGCAGGATACGGTTTTCAAAAAACGTGTTCTGAAAATTCGGGTCCAGTACGATTTTGTTTTCGAAACAGGTGATGTCAATATCAACAGGATCGCCCGTTGTTGCGTCAAACAGCAACACATCGTCCACAGGATTCAGCTTGTCGCAATTGACGTGCTGATTGAACGTGAAGGAAATTTCATCGCCCACCTGATACACCCCGTCCGATGGCTGCGGCACACCCACAAGGCTGGGCGGTTCGCGGTCTATGCGGCCTTTGATGATTTCAGAAAACCCGGGTTTGTCGCTGGCATCGCCCGTACACACCGCCCAGGCGTGGATTTCGTAGGGGCCGTCGGACAGGCCGGCGGTTTCCCAAAGATAATTCGTAAAATCCGACCCCAGCACCGGCGGCTTGGGATTGGGCAAGGCGGCAAAGCCCGACCAGCTCGGATTCCAGTATTCAGCCACACCCGGTATGTTCAACCAGGCGCCGTCGCCGTCGGTACGGCGGTACTGCACCCGCACCAGTTGGAAATCGGTGGAATTAAGGTCATAGCCGGATACCGTGATACGCCGTAGCGTACCGGGCTGGATTGGATCGTTATTGAGCACCACCCAGTTTTGCTCCGGCACATTGACGGCCACTTCGCTGCACGGACGGATGAAATCCACGCCGAGGTAAATCCCCGAAAAGAACTTAGTGTCGTCGCTGAAGGCAATGGATGGGTCATTGCTGAATTCGCAATCGGATACCAAGCCTACCAGCAAACTGTCGTATTCGTACGCAACCGGCCCGCGCTCCACGGTCAGGGTGATCGGTACGGACGTGCCGTACGGGATCACATACGGGATCGTATTGTTGTTCAATGGCTGCCCGTTCAGTTTGATGACGGCTCCGTCCGGGTTTGTGCCGGCTATTGCGGTAAAGCTGTACGTCCAGTCCTCATTGGTAGCGCTTAGGTTGCCGAGGTTGAAATTGAATACCGCCGGTTCGTTGGCGGGCACATTGACGGCTGTGAATTGGGAGCCTTGAGAGAGCGCCAGGTTGGGTGCTTCGCGGTTGGCGGTGTTTTCCTCCCAGGGGCAGGACGACTGGCCGGCCACGGTTCGGAACACGGGCGTATTGTACACGGAGTCCATCGCAACATCCACGGTGAATGCATCGCCCGGGTCGTCATCTGCAAGGGAATAGCCGGTAGTGAGGCCTTTTTCAGTGCCGTTTTCATCCGTAGACCCATCGCTGGTGGAAGAGGCGAATTGAATCAAACCTACCACGCCCGACGCTTGAAATTCGTATCCGATATGGGTAGCCAATGACTCTTCGCTATTGGTTGCCTCTGTCGTAGCGGACGACGATGAGGTATCGGCCGTCTCAGAATATTCATAACTGATACCGGCATCGAAGGAAATGTTCCGCACTAATTTTGCTTTTTCTTTCAGCCCGGCATTTCGATCCAGAATAGCCTGCCAGCGGTCTTTAGATTCGATATAGCGCGTGATGTCGGCCTGCGTGCCATTGGGATCTGCAGCCAACGAATCGAGGTAACGCATCACCTGATTCTCGATGTAATCTTGCGAATACATGAATACCGTGGCAAAGGTGTCCGGCTCTATGTTCAGCACCGTTTTGACACCCGGCAAACAGAACGTATCATTGAAAGTGACCAGATCGGCAAACCCGAAAATCAGGTTGAACGCTTCGCCGATGTAGATATCGCCTCCGCTGCCGACTACGCCGTCGCCGTCGCTGGTGGCGATCCGCTCGGATACACTCAAACAGGTTTGAAACCCTGTTTCGGATACCTTTTGATAGGAGACAAGAAACTCGGTACCGATATCAAAGATGGGGCCTGCATTTTGGATCGTACCTACACCCACCGGAGCGGTCACGATGGTAACATCGCCGCCGAGGTGGTATTCGATACCGCCGCCACCACCCACCGAGTAGTCGAACGCGGTGGTATAGTTTTTACAAATCGTAGAGCCTTTTTCCAAATACGCCTGGCTACCGTCGCCCGGTGGGTCGCGCAATATCACGCTGGGCATTTCCGGAAGCAAGGTGGTAAACGTATTTTCTTTGCTGCGGATACCTGTTACGACGGCCTGTACCACCAAACTGCCCGACCGGCCGGCCAACGACGTGCCGATGATTTGCAGGGTTTTCAAATACGGGGGTGAGGGGTTCGGCTCACCTACTTTGAACCGGTACTTCAGGATTCCGTTCGACATTGTGGTATCCAAATCCGTATCCGAAAAGCCGTTGATCATGCGGAAACTGGCCGTATCCAATGGGCACACACCATCGTCAAGAACCATGTTCATGTTATCCAGGACAGGCACATACTGTTCGATCAGGGAAATGAACAACTGCACGGTTTCTCCTTTGTCCAATACGATAAGCGAACAGCCGGGAATAGGATCGAGACCGCTGTTGATGGTCACTTCCGGCGGTGCAAAATAGATAAAGTCTATGATCGTGTCGTTCTGGGTCAAATCAACCGTAGAACCACCCAGCACCTGAAAGGCAGATTTGACGTCCGGGTCGGAGTGTTCTACCACCGCTACGGTTATACTTTCCAATGGAGGTAGTTCGTCAAATACGAAATCGCCTTCCTGATTGTCTATGATAATCTGGCGCTCAAAACAGCCGTCTACAGAACGGACTTTTACCACACAAATCGTGCCCTGGCCCATGCCGGGAGGCGCCTGGATGACAGATTTTTTGCACAAACCGCCCGCCACCTGGCCGGATATTCTGCGCGTCGTAATGTCGTTGAACAGGATGCCGGCGATGGGATTAACCACGTTGGTTACCTCCCAAAAGGCCGGTATAAAAATGTGGTCTTCAAATACCGGCGTCAGTGTGGCCGTAGTACCCGGGTCGAATTCAATGACAAACTTGCCGGTGGAGTCCGTAAATATCTTGGGGCTGAACGACGCGCCATTAACCAGAATCTCCACATTTTTGGCGAAACAATCGGTGTTTTTGTACCGCACATAGCCCGATACCGGCACGGTGGAGCGGTCCACAAAATCTACCTGGTCCACCGATGTCACACTTGGGTTGAGCGTTACCTGTCGGGTAACGGGCGTGAAAACATGCGGCGTGGTCATTTGCCGGGGGGCAAAAGGCGACCATTCGGCACCAAAATTGGTGCCGAATGGCAGGAGCACCGAGCCGCTGTTGTTCAGGCGGTTGCCATTGCCTTCATCCAGGGGAAAATAGATACGAAGTCCCTGTTCCTGCATTTCCCGGGGTCTGTACGCATGTGACAGTATGCTGTCCACGAGGAGCGTGGTATCGTACAGCGCTACCTCGTCGATGAGGCCGCCGAAGTAGTCGGCGCCGCTGCCCCCACTGGGGCGGGCGCCGAGCATCCAGTTTGTGGTTGTGTCCGACCAGTTGCCGGTCCAGGCAGGAAAACTATGGCTGCCGAGGGCCACGCCGTTTTTGTAGGCCGCCACGGTATGGGTCGCGCTGTCGAGGGTAAAGGCCAGGTGTTGGTAGCCGATGCCGAGCGGGCCGAAGTTGTGTTCTGCTCCGGTAAGATAGAAGATGATATCGCTGGTATTGCCGTTGGGCTTGAGCAACAAACGGAAGTCCTGGCCAGGCCATGTTTTGGAAATCAGGCACTGATCGCCATCCGGGCCGGCGCTGTTTACCCACAGTTCGAGGGTCGCTTTGGGCGTCACGGAAAAGTCGGGCAACGTGGCGTAGTCTTCCTCGCTGCGCGTAAATTTGAGCGAGCGGTACATGTAAAAATCCTTCATTGGGTCGGCCAAAAATGTGGTGCCCGTACCATAGCTTGCCGATTCGATGCGGTAAAAACCCTCCTGGTTCGTTTTGCCCATGGTGCGCACGTCCGGGCGGTCGGCATCAAACGTTGCCCCGCAGAAGAAGAGTTTTTTACGGCGGAGCACGTCGAAGGAGCCGGCGCCGAGTTCCTCGTCCATTTTCCAGTAGTAGGCGAGGCCGGGTGTTTGAGAGGAGGCGGTCCCCATCATGACCTCTCCGAGATCGAGTTCGTCGAGGCGGCGGTGATAAATGCGCAGCTCGTCCAATTGGCCTTCCCAGGCGCCGGCGGCTTCCGTGCGGGCGCCAACGCGTATGTCGGATGCAGACGGTACATCCGGCAGGTCGCCGATTTCCACCAGTACGCCGTCGAGGTAGAGCCGGCCCTTGTCGTCGGCATCTACGGTGAGCGCCACATGGTGCCAGTCGTTTTTGGTGCTGTCCGGGAACTGGCCCGAGAGTAATACCGTACTCCCGTCCGTTTGTGCCACTTCAATGCCTTCGTGCCCGCCTGCGCTGACCACAGGTCGCAGGAAAAGGGAAAAAGGATGCAAACTCACGATTCCTGCGCTGTCCAGTGCGCTGCTTATTTTTACCCAAAACGCCAGCGTCCACTCGCCGTCGGCGGGTGGAAGCAAAGTGCCCGCCGTGCTGGAATCAGCCATGGCAAATGCCCCGTCCGCAACGCCGAATCTGGCGGAAAACCCCTGCAGGGGCGTGAGGGTAACGAAAGCATCGGGTACCGGCCGGCCACTGGGGGTCTGTATCCAGCCGGTGACCACGCCGTTGGGCACCTGGAAACCGATGGCCTTGCCGCCGCCGCCTTCTCCGTAGGAATTGATCCCGCGGACCTCGTAATTGTACGCCCGTCCGGCAATGACGTTGAAGTCGTTGTAGGTGCGAACATTTTGGCCGACATACGCGAGGAAGAATCCGTCGCGGTAAATATTGAAGCCGTCCACCGGGAAAGCCCCGAGCACGTTAACCTGCCAGGACAACTGAATGCGGTCGAGCAGGTCCCCTTGCGTGGCAATAACTTTTGCCGCGAGGGGCGGGATCAACAAACGCGACCAGAAGCCGGTGTAGGAGTTTTGTGTTTGTGATATGCCGACGCCTACCGAGGCTTCTCCAACCGAGTAACTCGATCGCCGTTGGATAGAGTATGCGTCTATAACAGTGCCATAATTGAAAAACACCTCCCCCTCTACATATTGCTCATCCACAACCGTACATTCGATCACTTCTTGTGCAAAGGTTGGAACTACTAAGCCACTGCACCAAAGCAGCAAGGCATAGATTGATATTCGTTTGAACATGATCAATCAACGTTTAGATTTTTAAAAAAAGTGAACTTATCCGTTCGTTAATTGATCCGTATGTATACCCAAAGATTCAGGTTTTTAGGCCGGGTTTCGTTACCTCCGGTGGTGTTGATCGTATGCGTGTGATCGCCGTTTGTACTTACAGAATGGCCTGGAACAGTACTGATATCTTTGGGTGGGCGGTTTCCATCGTTACTACCATCGTTAAATGACCAATCATCTGGGCCGCCCCCGCCCCCCTCATCATCCCGGTTATGACCAAGCGTGACAGTATGTGTATGTGCACCGGCGCTCCCCATTGTGTGGTTGTGGCTCCTGATTTCATCCTGCTGAATCGTTGCGATGGTCGTAGACGACGTTCTGCCCGGATCATTGTCGGCGCCGCCGTTAAACTCCTGCGCCCGCAAGAACAAACCGCCGGCATCGGGAAGGTTCAACCAGCCCTTGATCACCCGCAAGGAATCTCCCGGGGCCAATGGGCTGCCATCCATCGGCACCCAGCAGTCGCCGTTTCTGGAAATGAATTCAATCGGGTCCAAAACGGAGTATTTCACATCGCCCACCGCTCCGGAACACACTACTTTTTGCGCTACGTTTACGGAAAATGCATACGGCGCGTAGGCGAGTTGGTTGCGCGGTACCAGTTCGTACGTTCCCACTTTGACGCCCAGATAAAGGGTGGAATCAAAGTCTTGCGGATCTAACGGGGTTACACTGCCGAGGTAGTGGCTGTAAATTCCACCCACTATATCTACGGTTGCAGTTTCTTCCCAAAGTGGCATACCACCCGAGGGCACATTGTACAGCCGGAAGGTAATTTCTTGCTGTCCATCCGTAGCAGGTGTGCCGTTGGCCGACTTCAACGTCCCCTGGACACTGATCCGTGGCGGCTGGGCTATGAGCGGTAACGCGCATACGCAAGCCAGTATTAATACCGCAAAAATTCGCTTCGCTAACATGTTTTGCGAAAAAGAAAAGAATCCAGAGTGTAGCAATTTTTTCATGAGAGACAAGAATTTTTTTATCTGAATGAAAAGTGATTAAACATTAAATACTACACAACTTGCTGTTTGCCTGAAAACCGGTATGAAGTTATTTGAATCCGGGGTAACCATGGTTTATTTTCCAGTGAACAAACCTTATCAACAAGTCAAGCATTAAATAAAATCAGGGAACAGAGGCTGGTAACTTCATTGGTCATTGGTCATTGGACATTAGGTCATTGGTCATTAGGTCATTGGTTATTGGACATTGGTCATTGAACATTGGTCATTAGTCATTGGACATTAGGTCATTAGTCATTGGACATTAGTACAGTGTAAATTAAGTTTATTGGCATTTCGTCTGCCCTGTCAACCCCTCCCCCATCCCCACCCCCAAATGGGAGGGGGGCCCGATTTCGTGTGTGTTGGGGTTTTTAGTAGCCGGAAACAATGAGCAAAGTAGGTGCAACCCCCCTCCCATTTGGGGGAGGGGATGGGGGAGGGGTTGAACAGGCGAAGCAAAATGCCAAGTAACTTAATTTACACTGTAATTAGTCATTCCAAAACTTAAAAAATGACCTAATGACCAATGACCTAATGACCCAACTCCTCACGGCAGCCTTTGCAATACCACCTTCCGGCTCACACTCCCCGCTTCCGTTTGCAATCGCACCAGATACACGCCCGAACTAAGCCACGAACCCGTATCCGAGCGGCCGTTCCATATCGTCGTGTTCGGCCCGGCTACCGCCGAAATCGGGCGGCGCAGCACCTCGCGGCCCTGCGCGTCGGTGATTGAGATCGTCACCTCTTCCGCCTTCGGCAAAACAAAGCGCAGCGTCGTTTCGCGACTAAACGGATTGGGCTGTACGTCGAACGCCCGCTCGTCCTCCAGGCTCATGTCCGTACCCGAGGTCAGCCATTCGAACGGCACCGGGTTTTCGATGCTGCCCTGGTGCAGGTCGGGTAAAAAGAACATCGTTTCCGACAGGTCATGCACCGTTTCGGTAGCGTCATCATATAGTTTGAAACGCAGCAGTTCGCCGGCCGTATTCGCGTAGGTGGTCAGGAAAAACAAGTGTGCGTCCAGTGGTTCGATATAAATTGCTTGCGCGGATCCCCGCACTTCGGCGCCGGCGAAGGCGCCCAGTTCCATATTGCTCGTGGTGGCGTTGGCGCCGTTAGCGCGGACCATACCGATCAGGGTGCTGCTGTGTTCAAATTGCGTCGGATTCACCGTCCAGTAACTGGCGGGCGGCGCTTCTCCGCGGGCCTGCACCGGGTTTTTCCCGCCGAATGGATTAGGCGGCGGCGGATAGGTCAGCATACCCGGGTTGGCTAATTTGACCTGGTAGCCGTTGGGCGACGACAGGTATTTCAGGCTGCCCACCCAACCGAAAGCCGGGTTGATATACTGCGCAAAAGCGTACTGGCTCTTGGCGATGTCGCCGAGCTGCGCAGGCAGGGACGATAAAGCATCGTTGATCGGCAGCGCATAGTCGGGGATGTAGCCGATCCAGTTCCAGCCGGCCACCACCGGGATGTTCGTCGTAAGCGGGTCTATCGACGTGCCCTGCATGCGCAGGGTATCAGCTGCATCGGCGCGATAGACATACATGGTGGTGTTGTTCAGGTTGGTCAGCGAACCGAACCAACCGCCGCTATACTGCGAAAAGGCCGTCTGGCTTTTCATCAGGTCGTTGGCCGGGTGCTTGAGCGATGCCAGGGCTGCGTTCAGGTTGTCATCGGGGAATGCCAGGTTGAACGATAACCAGTTCCAGCCGTAACCAAACGGGATTTCGCGCAACAACAGGCCGGCGGTATGCACCACCTGCGGATTGTTGGGTATGCCGATCACGTTGTCGGGCTGGAAGGTGAACGGCTCCACCACAGAACCGTAGCGCTGGCATGCCGAGGCATCCCACACTTCTATGCGCACGGGTTTGAGCACATCGCTGGGGTCGCCGTGAACGTTCAGGTAGGCCAACCAGGCGCTTACCTGCGGCACATACTGTACGTTGGCGCGGCCCCGGAACTCGTCGTCGATAAACGCCGCGACGATGTCTTCCGCATCGGCGGAAAACACACCCTCGATATCAACCTTCAACACCATACCCATCGTATTCTCAAACTGGGCCAGGTTGATGGTACCGTAAGGCGGGTGGCACACCACGCGGACGCCGAGGGGCAAGCCTTCGTCGCCGCCCATAAAGAAGGGGTTTTGCCCCGTTTCGGTGTGCAGCACGATGGAATCAGACCAGTGGCCGAAAGCCAGGGTTGAGTCTATCGCAAAACTGATTGGCCGGATTTCGTTGGGCGCCAGGGTGCCCTGATTGGGAGTGATATGGACCCAGTCCGGTGCGCCCTGGATGGTAAACGGCACCGGATATCCGCCCCGGTTGTGGATGTTGGCGATGCCGGTTTTCGGTTCGCCGTCGAACTTGGTGATGCCGATGCTGTCGGTGAGCCAGGCGAGTTCGTTGCGATCTACATAGAACTCCCACTTAAAGTAGGTGCTTTTGTTGGCCACCAAATCTTCAATATCGCGCAATTCGGCGCGCAGGATGCGGTTTTCCAAAAATTTATTGGCAACGCTCGGGTCTATGCCAATTACGATTTTGTTTTCGTAACAGGTATAATCAATGTCAATCTGCTGGCCAGTCGTAGCATCAAACAGCAACACATCGTCCACGGGGTTCAACTTGTCGCAATTGACGTGCTGGTTGAACGTAAAGGAGATTTCGTCGCCCACGTTGTATACCCCGTCTGAGGGTTGCGGCAGGCCCACGAGGCTGGGCGGTTCGCGGTCTATGCGGCCTTTGATGATCTCCGAGAAGCCGGGCATATCGCTGGCATCGCCGGTGCAAACAGCCCAGGCGTGTACCTCATAAGGGCCGTCGCCCAAGCCGGCGGTTTCCCAGAAAAATTGTGAGAAAGAAGGCCCCAATGTTTGCGGCTTTGGATCGGGTAGCGCGGCAAAGCCGGACCAGTTGGGATTGTAGTACTCAAATCCACCCGGTCCCGGAATGTTGATCCAGGCGCCGTCGCCGTCGGAGCGGCGATACTGTATGCGGACCAACTGGAAGTCTGTGGCATTCAGGTCGTAGCCCGATGCGGTGATGCGCCGAATCGTTCCGGGCTGGATCGGGTCGTCGTTGAGCACGACCCAGTTTTGCTCCGGCACCGTTACATCCACTTCACTGCACGGACGGATGAAATCCACGCCGAGGTAAATCCCCGAGAAGAATTTCGGGTCGCCGGCAAGCGGTAGCGAGAGCGCGAAATTTCGATCCATCTCACACTCGGATACCAGGGCTACCAGCAGGCTGTCATATTCATACTCTATCGGCCCGCGCTCTACGGTAAGCGTAATAGGAGTCGAGGTGTTGTATGGTACGATGTACTTGATGGTATTGTTGTTGAGTTGCTGACCGTTCAGTTTGATGACGGCGCCATGTGGGTTGTTCGACGCGACGGCGGTAAATCCGTAGGTCCAGTCTTCATTTGTGGCGCTGAGGTTGCCCAGGTTCATTTTGAAGACGGCCGGCTCCTTGGAGGGTACGTTGATCGCTTTGAACTGTGATCCTAATGCCAGTTCCAGGTTCGGCGCTTCCCGGTTGGCGGTGCCGGGTTCCCAGGGGCAGGAAGACTGGCCGGCCTTGATGCGGAACACGGGCGTTTTATATACGGAATCCTTGGCCACATCCACCGTGAACATGTCGCCAGGGTCGTTATCTTTAAGGGAATAGCCGATCGTAACGCCCCTTTCGTTGGAACTACCACCGGCGTCCACGGTATTGCTGGTTTTGGTTGTCAGGCTTACTTTGCCTTCAAAACCTACTTTTTTGATCTCAAAACCATAACCTGTTCCGATTTTAAATTCGCTGTTGACGTAGTTCTCAACGTTATTACCGCCGGAGGTATCGCTGGTTTCCGCATACTCATAGGCCACACCGGAATCGAATGAAATGTTGCGGACAAATTTGGCGCTGTCTTTCAGAATGTTGTTCCGGATCAGAATGGAGTCCCACCGGACAATTGATTCCAGGCTCCGCGCCGCAGTCAACGAATCTGTATTCGGATCGGCTGCAACTTTTGCCAAATAGTTTTTCATGTAATTCTGAATTTGAAATTCCGAGTACATGAACGTAGTGGCAAAAGTACCCGGGTCCACACTCACGATCTGTTTGACCGTAGGCGTACAGGTATCGAACGTAACTTCATCCGCAAATCCGAAGATCAGGTTGATGGCTTCTCCTACAAATACGTCGCCACCGCGAGCACCGCCGACGATCAGTTCCGAATCACTGGTGGAAATTTTGTTGCTAAAACTGGTGCAAGTCTGAAAGGTGCTATCGGAGACCCTTTTGTAGGTAATCTGCGATTCAATTTCAAACTTAACCTTTGGCTCAATTTCCTCGATCACGCCAATACCGAGCGGGGCCAGAACGAGCGTGATTTTCGGGCCTGTTTTCACTTCTAAGGTGAGTCCCGGGCCTACCTCAAATTCGCCTTTGATGGTCGTGGTTTTACAAATTTTTTCATTTTTCTCCAGGAATGATGAACTGCCGTCTCCCGGCGGGTCGCGCAGGATAATGGTCGGTATCTCCGGCATCAT
>CAUJEY010000040.1 GCA_963169325.1 Bacteroidota bacterium | reverse complement strand
CCAACCCCGCAAACCCCCACACCCCCATACCCCCAATCCTCCATACCACCACCCCCCCAAACCCTAACCCCCCCAAACCTCCAAACCTCCAAACCATTTTTTTTCCCATCTTTGCGGCGTTTTTCAATCCCTGTTCCGCTTCATGATCGAATTTCTTGAACAACTTTTGGGTACCGACGTGGAAAGCGCGGCGGTCATTGTTTTTAATCTGATTATCATCGAAAGCCTGTTGTCTGTGGATAATGCAGCAGTTTTGGCCACTATGGTAATGGATTTGCCACCGCATCAGCGGGCGAGAGCCTTGCGTTACGGGATTATCGGCGCATATGCGTTCAGGGGGCTTTGCCTGATTTTTGCGTCCTATCTCATCAAAATCTGGTGGCTTAAGCCGCTCGGCGGGATGTATTTGCTCTACCTGGCGTACGATTTTTTTCGAAGCAAATCCACGCCCAAAAAAGACGACGATACGCTGAACAAGGAGGAAAAATGGTTCTACCGGGCTACGTTGGGCTGGATGGGCCCATTTTGGGCTACCGTGGTGGCCGTAGAAATCATGGACCTGGCTTTTTCTTTGGACAATGTGTTCGCGGCCGTCGCTTTTACCGACAATATTTACCTGATCTGCACCGGGGTTTTTATCGGCATACTGGCCATGCGCTTTGTTGCACAGTGGTTTGTGCGTCTGTTGGAGCGTTACCCTTTCCTGGAATACAGCGCGTTTATCGTCATCGGTATTTTGGGGCTAAAACTATTTCTCGCGTTGCCCTGCCATTTTTATCAGGACCAACCCTGGGCCAAACACATCGAAAGCGAAACAGCCGACCTGATCGTATCTTTGATTACTGCCGGATTTTTCTTTGTGCCGCTGCTGCTGTCGAGATTGATTAATTGGCCTAAAAGGAGATAAAAAAACATGGTCCACTTCACCCGTCATATACTTTCCAACGGCCTTCGTATACTCATCCACGAAGACGAAAGCACGCCTTTAGTAGCGTTTAATATGTTGTATTTTGTCGGTTCGCGCGATGAGTTGCCGGACAAGACGGGGTTTGCCCATTTGTTCGAACACCTCATGTTTGCGGGCAGCCGCAATGCGCCGGATTTCGACGAGCCGCTTCAGCAGGCCGGCGGGGAGAACAACGCCTTTACAACCAACGATTATACGACTTTTTACGAAATTCTGCCGGCTGAAAACCTGGAAACGGCCTTTTGGCTCGAAAGCGATCGAATGCTGGCGCTGAGTATTACGAAAAGAGCGCTGAGCGTGCAGCAACGTGTGGTGGTGGAGGAGTTTAAAGAAACCTGCCTCAATGAGCCTTACGGCGACTCCTGGCATCACCTGTCGGAACTCATGTTCAAGGTACACCCATACCGCTGGCCGGTCATCGGGCTGTCGCCGGAGCACGTGGCGAATGCCACCACCGACGATGTACGCACCTTCTACCGGCAATGGTACTGCCCGAACAATGCTGTGCTGAGTATTGCCGGTAAAGTCCGCACGGAAGAGGTGCTGCAAATGGCGGAAAAATGGTTTGGCAATATCCCGGCCGGGTCGGCCCCGCACCGGCTGCTGCCTGCCGAACCCCCGCAAACCGAAGCGCAGCACCGGACCCTCCATGCCGATGTGCCGGTACCGGCCGTCTATTTAGCATTCCGAACGCCGTCGCGGATCGATCCCGATTTTTATCCCGTGGATTTGTTAACCGACATCCTGGCACAGGGACAATCTTCCCGGCTGTATCGCAGGTTAGTGCGGGAACAACAGGTGTTTTCTCATATCGACGCTTACGTGACGGCCAATCTCGACCCGGGACTTTTGGTGATCGACGGGAAACCGGCAGCAGGCGTATCCACCGAAGATGCGTTGGCGGCCATCTGGGCGGAACTCGAACAACTGAAACAAACGCCCATCGACCAACGGGAATTAGCCAAAATCCAGCACCGTTTCGAGAGCACGGTCGTTTATTCCGAAACCAGCGTACTGAATAAAGCCCAAAACCTGGGTTTTTATGAAATTTTGAAAAACGCCGAATGGATGAACGAAGAGGTGGAAACCTACCTCGCGGTGACGTCTGATGATCTGCACCGGACGGCACAGTCGTTGTTTCGCGCAGAGAATTCGGCTACGCTGGTGTATTTGCCGAAGTAAGCCATTGCTATTAAAACACTATCCGCAGGAAGTAGAACAACACGGCCGACATAAGGAACGACACCGGCAAGGTGAGTATCCAGGCTAATGCGATATTCTGGATTGTTTTTTTCTGTAAATTTTGGACACCGCCTGAAGCCACCATCGTACCGGCAATACCGGACGACAACACATGCGTGGTGCTTACCGGAAGGCCGAAAGCCGTACTCACGCCGATCGTAGCGGCAGCGCATACTTCAGCGCTGGCGCCCTGCGCGTAGCTCAGGTGTGTTTTACCGATTTTTTCGCCGATGGTCACCACGATCCGTTTCCAACCGATCATGGTACCGACCCCGAGGCAGAGCGAAATCAATATGATGACCCAAAGCGGTGCAAACTCGTACGATTTTTTCAGGGTGTGTACGGCGTTTTTTACGTCTGAAACGGCAGATTTGGGCAGGATGCCGATTTTCAAGTCGGCTTCCACATTTTTAACCAAGGACTGCACCTCTTTACGCAATTCAAACAGTTGTTTTTTATCCTGTTTGTCCATGTTATCCAGCGCAACGGCCGTTCGGCCGGCTTGTGCGGTGATGGCGCGGATGTGGTCGGTATATGCGCCGGCATCCGATCGTTGCAGGCTTTGTTCGATTTGCCGGGCGGCGCTGCCAAACTCGCCGGCCGGTATATTGTGGTTCAGGGCAAACTGCAAAGGCATAAATGCGATAAGCACCACCAGCAATAAACCGACTCCTTTTTGACCGTCGTTGGAGCCGTGGAAAAAACTAACTAAAGTACAGGTAGTGATGAGGATAGCCCGAATCCAGGTCGGCGGCGCTTTTTTGGGTTCTGGTTCATCAAAAATCTTTTTTCGCTTTTTTACGGTGATGCGCAAAACATACATCAGCATGATAGCCAGGCTAAAGCCAAAAACCGGGGAGACCAGCAAGGATAAGCCTATTTCACCCGCTTTCACCCAGTTGGGGCCGCTGCCCCCATGTACCGACCAAAACGCAAACCCAGCGCCCAGCAAAGCCCCGATGAGCGTATGCGAGCTGGAACAGGGGATGCCGAAGTACCAGGTACCCAGGTTCCAGCTGATGGCGGCGAAGAGGATAGCCAGCACAAGCGCAATGTTTTCCCCGAGGGGTTGAGCCATCAGGTCATTCAGGGGAATCAGTTTTATGACACCCATCGCCACCGCTATACCGCCCAGGATAACCCCCAGAAAATTCCAGAAGCCCGACCAGATCACCGCCACCATCGGTTGCAGGGAATGGGTGTAAATAACCGTTGCCACCGCGTTGGCGGTGTCGTGAAAACCATTGATCGCCTCGAAAAGACAAACAGCCAACAAACAGATAATCAGCAGAATGGAAGCAGAAACGGTGAGGTCGCTTATGAAGCCCAGCAGCATGGAAGGAATTTACGATTGACGATTTACGATTGACGATTTACGATTGGGGGACAGGGGGTAGTGTAAATCGTTAAAGGGCAGCAAAGTTACGGCAGGGAACGACGGGGATGATGAGCCCAGGTTAAGTTAATGTTAAGTTTTTTGTGAGCAATCCGCAATCCGCAATCCGCAATCAATTATCCCCCTCCAGCACCGGCAACAACACCTCCACCCGGGTCCCGCTGCGCGCACCCTCGGATTTTTCGCCCAGGTCCACGATTTTGACGAACTGGCTGCCCGGGTTTTTGCGCAATTGGTGCAGCAGGCTGAGGCGTTCGCGGGTTATTTCCATGCCCCGGGAGCGGTGCGACTGGTACCCGGCCTGGTTGTTTTGTTTTTCTTTGCCTTTGTTGTAGCCCACGCCGTCGTCTTCGATCACGCAGAGCAGCATCCGTTCATCTTCGGAGAGGTGAAATTCAATTCGCAGATTGCCTTTCAGCAGCGGACGCAGGCCGTGTTCGATGGCGTTTTCCACGAAGGGCTGAACGATCATGGTGGGGATCATCAGGTCGCTGGTATCCACGCCGGGCGGCATGACGACCTGGTATTGCAGTTTGTCGCGAAACCGGAGTTTGCGGTTCAGGTCGAGGTAGCGGTTCAGAAATTCAACCTCCTGTTCGAGGGTCACTTCTTCCAGATCGGAATATTCCAGCGTGTGCCGCATGAGTTTGGCGAAGCGGGCGAGGTAGGTTTCGGCCTCGTCGTTTCGGCTGGAGGTAATCAGTCCCTGTATGGCATTGAGGGCGTTGAACAGAAAATGCGGATTCATCTGGGCGCGCAGGGCGCGCAGTTGGAGCCCGGCCACGCGGAGTTTGGCCATTTGGGCCTCCTGCCGGCTGCGTTCCAGGCTGTGCCTGACTTCTATTTCCTGCCGTTCGCGGTCGCGCACCTGGTTGTAGTGCCTTTCGGTCAGTTCGGTGGCATGGCGTTGCCACAGGTGAGCCCGTTGGTAGTCGGCGCGTATCTCACAGAGTTGCGACAGCGCCTGGCTGATCTGGGCAAGGTGGTTCAGGTCGTGTCCGTCCTGGCCGCTGGTGAAAGCTTGTTCGAAGTGTTTTTCGGCCTGTTCCAGGTCATTTAATTGCCAGAGCAGTTCTGCCCGCCAGCTTTGTATTTTGGATAAATTGGTGAAATCGGCGGGTTTGGAGGGATTTGGAAATTGGGCCGTGGCTTCGTCGAAGAGGGCTGCCGCGCGCTGCTTGTCGTTTTCGAGCAGCGACAGGATGCCGAGGTTGGCCAGGGCGTGGGCTTTGGCTTCCGGTTCTTCCTCGGTTACAAATTGGAGCACATTTTCAAAACATTCGCGGGCGTGTTCCACATCGTTTTGCGCCAGGGCTGCGCGTCCGGCGTTCAGGTAATGCCAGGGCCGGCGCGGGCGCAATTGATGTTGTTCCACCAAAGGCAACACCCGGAGATAGGCGTCTACGCTGTTGTCTTTTTCATCGAGGCGTTCGTACAGGTCGCCCAGGCCGCTGATCACCAGGGTCAGGATGTAGTAATCTTTCAGGGTGGCTTTATCTTCGGCGAGGCCCAACAGACCGCGCTCGGCTTCCTGGAGGCTTTCCAGGGCCAGGCGGTGGTTGCCCAGGTGCAGGTGCAAAAATCCTTCCCGGCAGGCCAGAAGGGCGCGCAGATTGGGCGCTTCCAAGGCGCCGAGATAGCGCCGGGCCCGGTCGAGGCACTGCTGCACGGCGGTCCAGTCGCGCCGGTTTAGTTGTACTGCGGCGGTATCGAGCCAGGTTTCGGCCAATGCGAGGGGTTCGGCAAGCGTTTCGAGTATAGCAGTGGCCGAGGCGTAATGTTCCAGGGAACGGTCAAAGTGGCGCCACTGGTTTTCCAGGAACGCCCGGTGCCGGTGATAGGCCAGTCGTATATCAAAGGGCGTGCGGATATGTACTGTGGACTCCAATTCCTGCACCACATTGCGCGCCAGATCAAAATTCGTAAAAACCCAACGACCCAGGTTGTCACACAGGTGGCGCATGTGCGCGAGGTCGGCGGGTTGAACGGACTGGGTATTTGTCATCGTTTGCAAAGGTATCACTGATTTTTGCGACTTTGTGCCGTAAAAAATTTTCAAACCATGAAACAACTATTTGCCCTTCCGTTGTTCATTTGCCTCCTGGCAATTTCTTGCCAGAATCCAACATCCGAACAACAAAAACTTCCCGATCCTGTGCGTCCATCTGTTTTTCAACCCGATCAATTTACCGCGCCACACCCCGAAAAAAAGCCCAAAGAACTTGTCTCCGCTTCGGGCGACAAACGTACCGACGAATACTACTGGCTCAATGAACGCGACAACCCGGCGGTAAAAGCGTATCTCGACGCCGAAAACCGTTATGCCGACTCCGTACTGACGCCGGTAGCCGGTTTGCAGGAAAAATTGTTCGCCGAAATGAAAGCCCGCATCAAGCAGGACGATAATTCGGTGCCCTATTTAAAAAATGGTTATTGGTATTATACCCGTTTTGAAGCGGGAAAAGAATACGCCATTTATTGCCGTAAAAAAGGAACCCTCGAAGCGCCGGAGACGGTTCTGCTCGATGTGAATGAACTGGCCAAGGGGCAAGAGTATTGTTTTGCCGGCGGCCTGAGCGTCAGCCCCGACAACCGGCTGCTGTTTTATGTCACGGATTTTACCGGCCGGAATTTGTTCAAAGGCCAGATCAAGGACCTGGAAACCGGCAAGTTGTTGAGCGACCAGTTTACCGGTACGCTGGCCGGCTCCTCCGCCTGGGCCAACGACAGCCGCCACCTCTTTTATGAAACCAAAGACCCCGGCACGCTCCGCACCGACAAAATCTGGCGCCATGCCCTCGGCAGCAACGGTAAAAGCGACGCTATGGTGTACCATGAAACGGACGAGACATTGTACCTGTACCTCGCCAAGTCCAAGTCGGAACAGTATGTTTTTATCAACCACGGCTATACCGACAACCAGGAAACCCATTATCTCGACGCCGATACCCCCATGGGCGAATTCAAAGTGGTGCGCCCGAGGGAGAAAGATTTTTACTATCACCTGGAAAACCACGGCGATAAATTCCTGATCCGCACCAACTGGAATGCCCGCAACTTTCGCCTGATGGAGGCGCCGGTCAGCAGCCCCGGCCCCGAAAATTGGAAAGAAGTGATTCCGCATCGCCCCGACGTCATGTTCGACAGTTTTGAGGTATTTAAAGACTTCGTAGCCGTCACCGAACGCAAGGGTGGACTGAAACAATTGCATATCATCCATTGGGCCGATAAAAACGAACACTATCTCGATTTCGGCGAACCCACCTACACGGTCAGTGCCGATGCGAATCCCGAATACGACAGCAAAAACTTCCGCTATTATTTTTCTTCCCTCAAAACGCCCGGCTCCGTTTTTGACTACGACATGGAGACGCGGCAAAAAACGCTGCGCAAAACAGACCCCGTGCTGGGCGGTTTCGACCCGAACAACTATGAAACGGCGTTTATCTGGGCTACCGCCCGCGACGGCGTAAAAGTCCCCGTTTCGGTCGTGTATCGCAAAGGCCTGAAACGCGATGGCAGCGCCCCCTGCTTTTTGGTCGGCTACGGCTCCTACGGATATGCCTACGACCCCGGCTTTAACCGCGATATGGTGAGCCTGCTCGACCGCGGCTTCGTACACGCAATCGCGCATATCCGCGGCGGCACTGAAATGGGCTACGGCTGGTACGACGACGGCAAAATGATGCGCAAAATGAACACGTTCACCGATTTTATCGACTGCTCTGCCGCACTTTGTGCGGAGAAATTCACCAGCGCCGACCGGCTTTTTGCCAGCGGCCGCTCTGCCGGCGGATTACTCATGGGCGCCGTGGCCAATATGGCGCCTAAACAGTACAAGGGAATCATCACCGGCGTACCTTTTGTAGACGTGCTCACTACCATGAGCGACCCGAGTATTCCGCTCACCACCGGCGAATACACCGAGTGGGGGAACCCGGCCGTCAAAGCCGAATACGACTACATGAAACAATACTCTCCTTATGACAACCTGAAAGCGCAGGAGTATCCCAATCTGCTGGTGCTGACCTCATTCTCCGATTCGCAGGTGCAGTATTTCGAGCCCGCCAAATATGTGGCCCGCTTACGCGACCTGAAAACGGACAAAAACACCCTGCTGTTCAAAACCAATATGGCCGGTTCGCACGGCGGATCCTCGGGGCGTTTCGAGCGCCTCAAAGAACGGGCAACGGAGTTTTCGTGGATGATGGGACTGCTGGGGATGAAGGAGGAAGGCGTGAAGCAATAATTTACGATTTACGATTTACGACTTACGATTTACGTAGAGGGGATCGTAGATTACACTACGGGCCCCTCTACGTAAATCGTAAGTCGTAAATCGTAAATCGTAAATCAATCCGCTTTTTTTACCTCAAACAAGGCGAGAATAATATTCCCCATATAAACGCCCAGTGCCGACTCGACGAGCGTGAGAAACATCGTCATATCCTGAAAATTGAGCACGTTCGGCGCCAGTGCTTTTAGCGAAATCAGGAGCATGACCGTGAAAAAATGGCCATGTACCAGCCATTTTACCAGGCTGTTCATCGGCAAGTCCCCGTTTTTTCCGTTAAAATTAGGTTCCGTGATGCTTCTGCCGATGTAGCGGAACACTGCGCCCCCATATAAGGCGGTCACAGGGGCGAGTATGCCCATAAGCGAGGTGAATTCTTCAAAGTCGAACCCACGCAGCAGGTAATACACGCAGGAAATACCGATCAGGATGAAGTGGTATACGAGAATCTGCCGGGCGATACGCGCGCGCGGCGAGAGGGTAGGGGTGTTTGATGTGTTTGCTTCGACCTTGGTGTCGGAAGTAGCCTGACTTGCAGCCATAGCGTGAGATCTTGTCGTAGTCATCGGCGAAGGTAATCCAATAATTTTTTAAAAAGTTGTCTCTGGTAATTTTCCAGATTAGTCTTGTAACGTAAATCCATGTCCTTATAGTCGTTTTTGCGGGGAGGAAATACGATTCCACTGCCATATTTCCCCTGAAACTCCCAGGAAAGTTCGACATCGTCGCCTTTTTGGGTACCTTTTACGTAAATCCGGTGGTACTCAAAAAATCCGTCGGGGCAAATTTCGAAGTTCAGGTGGGTCACTTCCAGCACGAATTCGTCGATGAGCGCATAGGTCGTATCGATACGGGCTTTCCAGAGAATGGGAGTGCCTTTGGGTTTGTAATAATTGGTGAGATAACGCCGGGCCTGGGTGCAAACCGCCCGTACATTTTTTCCCGGAACAATGGCTGAATTGTCGCCCACGTTTACCCCGTCGAGTGAAGCGGGGAGTCGGACATTGAGCACGGCTGCCGAGCGGATATTGCGCCCTTCTACGGGTATCCGGCCGTTCCGGCTGCTGATTTTTGCCAGGAAGTGCGCGGGCTCGTGGCAGCGTACCACTACCTCGGCCTGTTCCACGTGTACTTCGGCCAGAAAAGCCCATTTGTGCAGCAGACGTTCATGGAAAGGCTGGCCGTTAAATTTCCGGTTGTTTTTTTCCAGCCGGTCCCAGGCGCATTGCAGGGAATCGCATACCCGGGCGCCCTGGTAGGCTGCCCGCAAAAATAAAGTCACTTTTTTGGCGGACACCGCCACACTGTCGGCGTAAAAGACATCGCCGAGTTGATTTTGGCGGAGCCAGGACTGGAACTCCGGGCGTTTTTTCTGAAAAAAGGCCTTGTCTTGACGCAGATCGACGGGCTGGGCGCAAAGTTGAAACGGGCCAATAAGAGCCGGCAGACATGTCATCAGGAAGCCCACAAAAAGGCTGGATTGCATCGAAGGAAGTTTTGTTGCATACATGAGCAGCGCAACAAAAGACGGCGGAGTTAGTGCGCTTATTTTCAGGGGGTTTTACTTTAACTTTTTGGAAAAAATGCGGCTCCCGCTTTGGATGATATTTATCATTCCAACATTGTCCACAATCATCGGTCTCTTTATTGACTAACCATCCACCGTCCTTTAGCTTGCAGGGTTTAAATACGGGTACGGCCTCTACACTGGTTCGGTATTTACCGGTTGAGAAGGGTCAGACTGGTAGAATATGTCACTAAATTCGTTCGGGTATGAAAAACATGTTCATTGTTATCGTAGTGCTGCTGTTTTCAGGCTTGGCTCCTGCCCAAAACCTCGAATTCGGCGACGCACCGGAGGGCGTGATCGCCTATCCGGCAACAGGTGTTATCGGCATGTTCCCGACCTGTAAGACAGTCGGGCCGGCCTCATGGATTCAGCACGCCAATTTTGGCGCTTTTTTCTCTCCAGCCTTCGATTTTGAGGGTGACGGTAACGCGGGTTTTTGTCCGCAATTCCCTCCCTACGATGCTGACGAGTGTTTCAACGACGGGGATGCCGGATTGGTCATACCACAACCGTACACTGTCGTTCCCAGTCCGAGCGGGCTTCGGGTGGTGACCTGCCCGGGCAGTCAGGGCACTTCGTTGGGCTTGCCCTGCTCTATCGTGGCGTGGGGGCAGGGCATCGACATCCGGGTAAACAACACCATGCCAGGCAATACCATCGGGTTCGTCAATGTACTTTTCGACTGGGATCGAAACGGCTTTTGGGCCGGCGCGGCGCCCTGCCCGCCTGGTCCTGCTCCCGAGCACGTATTATTCAATTTTCCGGTACCGAATGGTTTCAAGGGGCTACTGTCGCTCCTTGGGCCACCACCTTTCCGGGCCGGGCCGTTTCGGGGATTCGTGTGGGCCAGGTTCACGATTACGGAACGACCGGTGCCCCTGCCGTGGATGGGTGACGGCATGTTTGAAGACGGCGAAACGGAAGACTACCTGATCTATGTAGGCGACTTCGATTTTGGCGATGCTCCCGAAGGCGCCCTGGCTTATCCGGCCAGCGGGGTAATCGGTAATTTCCCCACCTGTATGAATGTCGGACCGGCGGGCACGTTCGTACGGCATGCCACAGGGAATGCTTTCTGGGGGCCGATGGTCGACGGTGAAAATGAAGGCAACGCCTCGCTGTGTCCGGCTTTCGCACCGAATATGTACGACCGCGATGAGTGCTTTCAGGACGGCGACGCGGGCTTACTGATGCCAACGGCCTTTACGATTGCGGGCAACCTGGTGATACCCTGTATCGGGCCTGCCGGCAAACCACTCGATAAGTTTTGCGCCACCGCGCAGTGGGGGCCTGAAATTGATATCAACGTCACCGGACCGGGATTTGTGAATATCCTGATGGATTGGGATCAGAACGGTAACTGGGCTTATAACCCCGCTTCGATTTGCGCCGGTACACCAGTGCCCGAGCACGTGCTCGTCGACTTTCCGGTGCCTGCCGGATTCTCCGGACCGCTTTCTGCACTGTTTCCGCCGTCCTTTACCGTTGGCCCCAATGCCGGGTTCGTCTGGACGCGCTTCACACTTTCCGACGTTCCGGTAGGCAATCCAAACTGGAACGGCGCCGGCGACTTCCATGATGGCGAAACGGAAGATTACCTGCTGGATGTTTCCCTGACCAGTAGCCTGAAAGAAATCCGGGGCGAAGAACTGCCCTTCAAAATCGTACCCAACCCGGTACAGGATGCCTTCCGCATAGAACTGGGGCTGCTGCAAGCGGAAGACCTGCGGATTGATTTGATGGGCCTCGACGGGCGTGTGATGCGAACCTTACACGATGCCGCACTACCGAAAGGTGTGCATACGCTGGAGTTTAGCCTGAAATCGTATGGGTTGCCAAACGGCCTGTATCTGATCCGGCTCCGTGCCGCATCGGGCGCTTCGGGTTATCAAAAATTAATTGTCTTTAGCCGCTAACCGCAACATCCACCCGGCCTCCACGCCCCAGCCTATGCCCGGATTTGCAGCCGTTTTTTCAATGCTGCCCAGTTGATACCGCAGCATCGGCTGTAAAAACACCCGGTGTTTTTCAGAAAGCCGGTATTGAACGCCGGCAGCAAAACGCAAGGCCACATTGACCGGATTGACCGCCTCGTTTCGCTGCCGGGATGTTTTTGTATTTCCTTCAATACGTTCTTTTATGCCGGTAGTGAGGTAGTAGTTGGTTGAAATGCCCGCCTCTGCATAGGGTGTAAGCCGTTTTTCGGTAAGCCGGTAACGGAGCAGCAGCGGTATTTCAAGGAATAAATGATTGATAATCAGGCGTTCGTTGGGCAGCAAGGGTTTGTATCCTTCCAGGGTGAACTCCGAGGGCCACATCAAATCCGTTTCCTGGACATATCCGGTCAGATAGAAATGCAGGCCGGTTTTTACTTGCCAATGTGTCGACAGGGAGTGGAGGAGGTCGGCGCCGACCAAGGCGTTTGTTCTGGAGTAAGTGCCTTCCCAGGGAAAAATGAATGACGCCGTGTTGGGGTAAGTTGTCTGTTCTTCGAATTTATAAGTCGAGTTTAGGATACCGCCGGTCAGGGCAATTTCAGTTTTTTGCGCCTTCAGTGTTGCGGCTGTCGCCAAAATCAGGAACAGCACTGAAATGGAAAAAGTGAAGCGGTAGATTTGCATGTTGTATTGAGTTATAAAATGATTTTTTTGTTTCGCACAACGTCGCAACGTTCGCCCCTTATCACGTTTGGCGACTTTGCGGCTTTGCGTGAAAATCTTACTGCACACAAAGTGATAAAGTCCGAAAATCAGGCCTTCAACCGGAACCGGCAGCCTGTTTCCATGGCAAAGTCGAGCCCCGGATTTCGCGTGTCTTTTTCGATCTGAAGCAATTGCACCCGCCCCGTCATCTGACCGAACCAACAGATCCTGCCCTGAAAAGACTTGACTTGTACACCGAGCGCCAGTTCCCCGCGCAGGTTCATGGGGTACACCGCCGCATTTCGTTCCCAGAACCGGTTCGGTTCATTGCTGATTCTTTCCGACACCCTTGTCGTCAGGTAGGTATTCGTACACACTCCGGCTTCGGCGTAGGGCGACCATTTTTTGCTTAATAACACATAGCGGGCAGCCAACGGTATTTCCAGAAAAAAATGATTTATGGATAACCGGTTGGTTGCCAATGGGACCATCGTGTTGTCTATTTCTATAAATCCCTGAAAATCCTCCTTTGCATAGCCGCTTGTCGCAAACTGCGCGCCCAATTTAATTTCCCAATGTTCCTGAACAGAACGCGTCATCTCGGCGCCCAGCAGGTAGTCGTTTTTTGATTGTTCCTTGAGCCATTCGAAATAACCCGATGTGCCCGGATAACTGACCGGCGTATCGAACCAGTAGATGGTAGACGACATGCCGGCTGTAGGACCGAAATAGGTGATTTGGGCGGACAGCAGGGGTGGAAAAAGCAGGAAAAGGTAGAGGATATTCATCATGGTGGCCTGGCGACGCGGAAGTTTGCCGGGCAGAGCGAGCGGGGTAAACCGGAAAATGTGTAGTATTCGCTGCATGATAGAATAGTTTTGAGCCCAGCGGGAAAATCCCCAACAGGCTCTAAAGGTAAAGCAATAATTGGCGCAAATTTAGGAAGCCGGGTTGCCTTGTTTTTGTCTGATGGCTTTCACTCGGGTCGTGGCAAAAGTCTTTTGCGAGAAACCCGCGACAAATTTTTCACCACGGAGGCACGGAGTTTTATTCTCCATTTACAGAAAAGCAGGTATTTTCACCCTCGAACGAACTTGAAGAAATATGCGACCACCCTACTGGACATTTTCAATTTTAACACATAGGCACATAGATCACATAGGTTTTAAACCTTTGAAAATCAAAAATCTATGTGCCCTATGTGCCTATGTGTTTAAAAATGTTCAGTAGTTTGATATGCGACTTGTAGAAAATCACATTTTTCATGTTTACACTCGCTCCAGCACTAAAATTTAAACACGCTCTAACTTGAAAACGTATAACTGCTCTATATGCCACTTTTCAAAAATCAATTTTATAACAGCGCTCCTTTTTTTACCGGCTTGTTCCTGATATCTATTTCCCTTTTTTCCTGCAAAAACACCCCCTCCGACGACTTCCTGCGTGCCGAAATGCCGGCCAAACCGGCGATCACGGCCACCACCAAATTTGAACCGGTTCCGGCATCCCGCTCGGGTATCAATTTTGTACCAACCCTCCAGGAGAGTTTCGAATACAATTTCATTATCGATCCATACGAGTACAACGGTGGTGGCGTGGCCGTACTCGACGTGGATAACGACGGGTTGCAAGACCTGTTTTTTACCCATCGCTTCAATGGCTGCCGGCTGTACCGCAACAAGGGCAATTTTCAGTTTGAAGACATTTCAGAAAAATCGGGTATTGCTCAACCCTCCGGCCTTAAAACCGGGGTTGCCGTGGTCGATATTAACGCCGACGGCTGGATGGACCTGTACGTTTGCCGCACCTGGCTCACCAATGTGCCCGAACGGCACAATTTGCTTTTTGTAAATAACCACGACGGTACATTTTCCGAAAAAGCCGCCGAATACGGCATCGACGATCCCTCGCCCTCCCAATGCGCCAATTTTTTCGACTACGACCTCGATGGCGACCTCGACCTGTATGTCGTCAATCACCCCGTCGATTTCCGGACGATGAGCAACATCGACTACAAGCCCACACCCGCGGCGCCGCTGGCCCGCAGCCAGGCGCCGAAGGACGAATTTGAGTCGGATAAACTGTTTGAAAACAGCGGTAACGGCAGATTCGAAGACGTGTCCAAAAAAGCCGGCATCCACAACCGCGCTTACGGCCTGAGCGCCACCACCGCCGATTTTAACGACGACGGCCTGCCCGACCTGCTGGTGGCCAACGACTTTGTAATGCCCGACTTTTTATACCTCAACAATGGCAACGGCACCTTCCGGGAAGAAGCCGACCGCTGGTTTGCCCACACCGCTAACCACTCCATGGGCTGCGATATCGCCGATATCAACAACGATGCCCTGCCCGATGTGTGTATCCCCGATATGCTCGGCTCCACGCTGCAGCGGCAAAAAGAACTGATGAGTTCCATGATTTTGGAGCGCACACGCTTGTTGGAAAAACAAGGGTATGGACGGCAACAAATGCGGAACATGTTGCAACTTAATACCGGTGGACGGTGGACGGTAGACGGTGGACGGTTGACGGTTGACGGTGGACGGTGGACGGTGGACGGCCCGTCGTCGACCGTCGACCGTCTACCGTCTACCGTCC
>CAUJEY010000039.1 GCA_963169325.1 Bacteroidota bacterium | reverse complement strand
TCTCCTTTTGCTTCCGGTATTTTTCTTTTTTCATTGCGCAACCAAATCGGCTATGCCACACGAAGACCTGAAAATACACGCCTTTCGCCTGAAACCCGGACAGGATTTGAAAACTGCCATCGAAATTTATGCAGAAACTGAAAAAATAGAGGCCGGTTGGATCATTACCTGTGTAGGCAGCCTGACCCAAACGCATTTGCGATTTGCCAACCAGCCTGCCGGCAGCAAAGCCAACGGTTATTTTGAAATCGTGAGCCTGGTGGGTACCGTCAGTACCAACGGTTGCCACCTGCATCTCAGCGTCAGCGATAGCTTAGGCCGCACGACAGGTGGCCATTTGTTGCCGGAAAATTTGGTTTACACGACGGCGGAAATCGTCATTGGCGAAAGCAAACAACTGGTTTTTACCCGAGAAAAAGACGGGACAACAGAATGGGAAGAGTTGCAGGTAAAAAAGAAACGCTAATTTAGTCCTTCAACCAATTCACCGCCGGGTTGTTTTTCGGCCGCAATGTCACCGATTGTTCCCAGGCTGCCCGCGCACCCGTTTTATCGCCCGTGGCTGCGCGGCATTTGCCAAGCCGGTTCCAGGCCACCACGATACGCGGGAACAGCCGGGTGTACGCCTCGTACAAGGCGACGCCTTCGCCCCATTTTTCCGCTTCCTCCAGCCGCTCGCCAACCCCAAGCAGCTGCATGTCATCTTCGAAATCAAAACCGGCGTCCTTGAGGATGTTTTGGCTGTTTTGGGCAAAATGGGCGGCGCCTTTTTCCAGGATAGCCTGGTAAATAGCGTTTGTCACGGGGTTGTTGCGATAGGGTGCTTCGTCGCCGGTTTGCATCATCACCTTGCCGGGGTCTTTGCCATTCAGAATCGTATAGAGTTGCATCGCGAGCTCATCGGAGATTTTATTGTTCGAATTGCTCGACACGATAACGCAAACGCCGGTCGCCGGCACGAAACCCATGAAGGCGTTATAGACGCCATTGCCGCCGTTGTGCCAGATGACACGCTGCCCGTCCATGTCCTGCACCACCCAGCCATAGCCGTAAAAACTTTGGGCTTGCGGCCCTTCGGCAATATGGGGGGTAAATATTTTATCGGTGGCTGTTTTAGGCAAAACAGTGTTGTTTGTCAGCGCCTTATACCAGCGATACATATCGCCGGTAGTAGACAGGACGCCACCGTTGGCGCGCAAATGCCAGCCTGGCCCTTCGGGCAACCAGGGGTGATCGAGTGCGGTGCCCCAGCGCTGGCCGTTGCGATAGCCGGTGGCAAGTTGTTCTTTCTGAAATTTTGGCGCCACATAGCCCGTACGGGTCATGCCGGCCGGCAACCAAAGATGATCGCGCAGGAAAGGCTCATACCCCATACCGCTCACTTTTTCCACAATAATGCCGAGCAGGCTGTAGCCGACGTTGGAATATTCGTACGTTTTTCCGGGCGGGTTCATCAGCGGTTCCCCGAAGGCGAGCCGGGCAAATTGTGCGGCATCCACGTTTTCGTAGTCGTCGCCGATGGCGCCGGGAAAACCGGCACTGTGCGTGAGCAACTGGTGTATCGTGATAGAAGCTTTATCGCCGGGTGCATCGGGGAAATATTTCGACAAAGGGTCGTCGAGGCGCAATTTGCCCTGACTTTCGAGTTTCATAATGGCCGCGGCGGTAAACTGTTTGGTGATACTGCCCACGCTGAACACGGTTTCGGCACTTTGCTTCCGGCCCGATTCCCGGTCGGCCAGGCCGTAGCCGTTTTCCAAAAGGATTTTCCCGCCGGAGGCTACCAAGACCGAGCCGTGATAGCCGTTTTCTGCTGCCTGCCGGGCCCAGGCATCGAGTTGGCCGGATAGGTTGCCGCTGATTTGTGCAAACGCGGGTACGGACAAAACGAGGAAGAAGCAGAGATATGCAAGGATGTTTTTCATAAAAAGGTTTGTTTAAGTTGTGCTGTTGACCACACAAAGGTGTAAGGTCATTCCCAATGGCGCTATGCCCGTGTTACGGATACGGCTAAAGATGTTACCAACCGCCGGTTCATACCATTTTCGGGCAGTTCCGTACCAAGTTGCGGGCCGAAAGCCCCGTTGGTCCCTATATTTGAGCGATGAAGGTAAGATCGACTTTGCCGCGTATTTTGCAGGGAACTGCGCATTTGCTGGGCTGGGTGCTGGTCGCCCTGGTGCTGAATAGTCTGTTAGGGTTGCAGTCCGAAGAGATACAAATAGTAAACGGGGTGGAGCATACAGTTATCCATACCCAATCCCTGCTGCCGTATATCATCATTTCCCTGGCGGTGAAAGCCGGTTTGGTTTATGGCTATACGCTCTGGATTTTTCCCGGATATTTTAAAAAAAAGAAAATAGTTGCCGGGCTCGGTTTGGTTTTATTGCTCTTGGCGGCAGCCGTTGTGCTGGAATACTTGGGCTATGCCCTGGTTAATTCAAGGGGCGGCTTCGACGGATGGGAGTCCGTTCAGGTATTCGATGAGCAGCAATTTGAAATCACCTCCCTGAAGAAACAACTCCATGAAAATCCGTTTTCGTTCTGGAACATGGCGCTGTATGTACTGGGGTTTGCCATTGCTTTTGCCTGGTTTTTGGTACGCGACTGGAATGTGCAGGAAAAACAACTTCGGGAACTGCGCCAACTGCAAACCAGTACCGAACTCAATTTCCTTAAGCTGCAAATCAACCCGCATTTTTTGTTCAATACCTTGAATAACCTCTTTTCCGTCGCCCAAAAAAACAATGACGAGGAGACGGCGCGCGGTATCGCCAAACTGGCAGAACTCATGCGATATTTGCTCCACGAAAGCAACAAGGCGCTTATCCCGCTGGAGCAGGAACTCCGGTATATCCACAGTTATATCGAACTGGCTAAAATGCGTTATGCCGACGACGAGGTGGAAGTGGTATTTGAGGTTCGGGGAGCGGTGACAAACCGGTTGATTCCACCCTTGTTATTGATTCCGTTCGTTGAAAATGCATTTAAACACGGTATACGCGTTGGCAGTTTTTCCCGTATCGTTTTGTCGCTGGAGCTCAGCGACAGCCACTTGATTTTTTCCGGCAACAACCCCGATCATGCCGCCGCCAACCACAATGATGCTCAACATACCGGTATCGGACTGGAAAACGTGCGCAAACGTATCGCCCTGCTCTATCCCGAAAACAGCCAACTTACTTTTAACACAGAAAACGGCGTGTTTTACTTTCGAATGATGTTGCATTTTTAGTTATGGGTTATAAGCGATAAGTGTTCTTGCTCGGCATCACTCAAAACTCAAAACTCAAAACTCAAAACTATAATAATGAACTGCATCATCATAGACGACGAGCCGAAGGCCATCGAAATCCTGCACCGGTATGTGGACCGGCTGCCGGATTTGAACCTGCTGGGTAGCTTCCGCGACCCGGCGGCAGCATTGTCGTTTTTAAAAACCAGTCCGCCGGACTTGATTTTCCTCGACATCAACATGCCTGGACTCAGTGGTTTGCAGTTGTTAACCGCACTGGAGAAGCCGCCATTGGCTATTTTCACCACGGCATACCCGCAATATGCCGTGCAGAGTTATGAACTCGAAGCAGTGGATTATTTGCTCAAACCTATTCTCTTCGAACGTTTTGAAAAAGCCGTCGCCAAAGCGAAAAAAGCCCTCCTGGCGACGCCTGAAAAAGCCGCCTTGCCACCGGAAACGGAATTTGTCACCCTGAAAAGCGGTGCACAAATCCACCGGGTGAAGGTGGATGATATCCTGTTTCTAAAAAAGGAAGGGAATTATTTCACGGTGTTTACCTCAAATCAAAAAATCGTTATCCGCCAGAATATGGAAGCTGCCCTGCAATTACTCCCCGAGGGTATTTTCCTGCGGGTACACCGGAGTTATATCGTTTCGCTTCGCCATGTGGCGGTGGCAGGCAAACATTCGGTGCAAGTGGGCGCATACACGATCCCCGTAGGTGATGCTTACCGGGAATTATTGTTGAAGATGATTTAACATTTATTATCAGGGTTCACTGCTTCATAATTTTAGTTGTATTAAACCTTAAAAGCCTGCGATGTCGCAGATGCCTGAATGTTCACAAAACTTTTTGTTTAAAAACATCTCCCCCTCCCCAAATTCTTTCCCTACTTTTGCGCGTTTCGCCGATCCCTCAACCAAAGTTCTTCCCAGACTGTTTATTTGCGCACTATGGCCAAGGCAAAAGCACAAACCGCCCCGCACCGGGCAACCGGCGCCTCCGATCCCCAAACACCGGAATCTTCCGCCCCGCAGGAATTTATCGAAGTCATCAATGCGCGCGTACACAACCTCAAAAACGTGGACGTGCGTATCCCGCGCAACAAGCTGGTGGTGATTACCGGCGTTAGCGGCTCGGGTAAAAGTTCGCTGGCATTCGATACGATTTACGCCGAAGGACAACGGCGGTTCATGGAAACCTTGTCCAGCTATGCCCGGCAGTTCATCGGCGAAATGGAGCGCCCCGACGTGGAGCAAATCAACGGACTCAGCCCCGTCATCAGCATCGAACAAAAAACGACCGGCCGAAACCCGCGCTCCACCGTGGGCACCGTCACCGAAGCCTACGACTTCCTGCGCCTGCTTTTTGCGCGCGCCGGCGAGGCTTACTCCCACGTGACCGGCAAAAAAATGGTGAAATTTACCGAAGAGCAGATCATTCAACATATTTCGGAAAACTACGCCGGCCAAAAAGTTATCCTGCTCGCCCCGGTCGTGCGCTCCCGCAAAGGCCATTACCGCGAGTTGTTCGAACAAGTGCGAAAACAAGGCTACACCAAAGTGCGGGTAGATGGCGAAATACTCGATATCACCCCCGGTATGCAGGTGGACCGCTATAAAATCCACGACATCGAAATCGTGGTAGACCGCCTCAAAGCCGGCGACGAACACAGCGACCGGCTCAGCGATTCCGTGCGAACAGCCCTGCGGCTGGGCGATGGCATGGTGCAGGTGGCCGGGCATGGAAACCCCACCCCTGACCCCTCCCCCGAAGGGGAGGGGAGACGTGGCACCCTTTCAGAGCCCCTCTCGTCTCCCCTCCCTTTTAGGGTCGGGGCCGGGGGAGACGAGAGCGGGGTTGACGCCCCCGTGGGCGGAGCCTACTCCAAACGCCTCATGTGCCCCGAGTCCGGTATTTCATACGAAGAGCCCTCGCCCAATACCTTTTCCTTCAATTCGCCTTACGGCATGTGCCCGCACTGCAAGGGTCTGGGCGAAATTCAGGAGGTGGATATGGCCAGGATAATTCCCGACAATACCAAGAGTATCAACGAAGTGGCGATCGTTCCGCTGGGCGAAGTGCGGGAAAATTTCAACTTCAAACAATTGCGCGCCATTGCCAAGAAATACAAATTCTCCTTTTCCACCCCCGTGAAGGACATCCCGGAAGAGGCGCTTCAAATCATGTTGTACGGCGGCGATGAAACGTTCGACGTCAGCATGACCTGGGGTGGCGACGAATGGAACTACAACCTGGCCGCAGAAGGCATCGTCAATATGCTCAAACGCTGGTATCTCGACAGCTCCAGCGAAAAAATCCGCCAATGGGCCGAAGACTTTATGACTGTGATGGTATGCCCGGAATGCAACGGGGCCCGGCTGAAAAAAGAAAGCCTCTGGTTTAAAATTGCCGATAAAAACATCGCCGAACTGGCCGAACTCGATCTGACCGGCCTCTATAATTGGGTGCAACAGGCCGACAGCACCATGAGCGAGCGCCAGCGCGTGATTGCCAAAGACGTGCTGAAAGAAATCCGCTTTCGCCTGCATTTCCTGCTCCAGGTGGGACTCGACTACTTAGCCCTCAACCGCCCGGCACGTACACTTTCCGGGGGCGAAAGCCAGCGTATCCGCTTAGCCACTCAAATCGGCTCCCAACTCACCGGCATCACCTATATCCTCGACGAGCCCAGTATCGGCCTGCACCAGCGCGACAACCATCGCCTGATCGATGCGCTCAAAAACCTGCGCGATATCGGTAACACGGTGCTCGTGGTGGAACACGACCGCGATATCATGCTCCAGTCGGATTATCTCATCGACCTCGGCCCCGGCGCCGGCAAACTCGGCGGCCAAATCGTCGATATCGGCACACCGGCGGAATATATGCGCAACAGCACGCTGACTTCCGACTACCTCAGCGGCCGCCGCCGCATCGAAATACCCAAAATACGACGCACCGGCGCCGGGCAGCAATTGGTGCTGCACGGCGCAACCGGGCACAATTTGAAAAACGTCACCCTGCGCCTGCCGCTGGGCGCTCTGGTGTGTGTAACCGGCGTGAGCGGCTCCGGCAAATCCAGCCTGATCAACGAAACCCTGTACCCCATCCTGCAGCAGCATTTTTACAAAAGCCTGAAACGCCCGCTGCCCTACAAAAAAGTGGAAGGCCTCGACCTGGTGGATAAAGTCATCGAAATCGACCAAAGCCCGATCGGCCGCACGCCGCGCTCCAACCCGGCCACTTACACCAACGTATTTGGCGACATCCGAAAGATGTTTGCCGATACACCCGAAGCCAAAATCCGGGGCTACGCACCGGGTCGTTTTTCGTTCAACGTAAAAGGCGGACGTTGCGAAGTATGCGAAGGCGGCGGCATGCGCGTCATTGAAATGAACTTCCTGCCCGACGTATCGGTGCCCTGCGAACGCTGCATGGGCCGCCGCTACAACCGCGAAACCCTCGAAGTACTGTATAAAGGCAAAAGTATCAGCGACGTGCTCGATATGACCATCGACGAAGCGGCAGGGTTCTTTGAGCCCATCCCGACCATCTATCGCAAACTAAAAACCCTGCGCGACGTCGGCCTCGGTTACATTACCCTCGGCCAGCAGGCGACGACCCTCAGCGGCGGCGAAGCCCAGCGTGTAAAACTCGCCGAAGAACTCAGCAAAAAAGACACCGGTCGCACCATATATATCCTCGACGAACCCACCACGGGCCTGCACTTCGAAGACATCCGCCAGCTGCTGTCCGTACTGAACAAACTCGTGGACAAAGGCAACACCGTCGTCGTGATCGAGCACAACCTCGACGTGATCAAAATGGCCGATCACATCGTGGATATCGGCCCCGAAGGCGGCGGCGGCGGCGGCACCATTGTGTGCGCCGGCACGCCGGAGGCGGTAGCTAAGGAGAAAAAGAGCTGGACGGGGCAGTTTTTGAAAAGTGAGTTGGAAGGTGTAATTTTGTAAAAAATTCAAATCATGGATATGACTGAGTTCATCGAAATCAACCCTAAAGTAATGCTGGGAAAACCAGTCATAAAAGGCACTCGAATAACGGTCGAATTGATACTGGAAAAGCTTGCTAATAATGAAAGTTACGAGGCGATTCTGGAAGAACATCCACGGCTCAAGCGAGAGCATATCCTTGCAGCTCTGACCTATGCCGTCAATTCGTTAAAAGGTGAAATGTTCATCCCAACTGTTGCAGCCGCATGAAATTTGTTGCAGATGAAGGGGTTGCTACTTTATTGTAATACAAGCCGGCACAACGCGATTGAGAAAGATATAAATGTCGACTCACAAGAAAATAACCATCTCCTTTGCCAGCTTCTCCCCCTCACTCCGCCACTCCACAACATACACCCCCGCCGGCAACAACCCGCGCCGGATTTCCACCACCGGACCGGTAACCGTTTTTTCCAGCACAACCTTACCCGTTGTATCGAACAGCCGGATCAATCCATTGGCCGCCTGGCCGTCCGGCAATGCAACCCACACCGTTTCTGCGGCCGGATTGGGGTACACGCACATCGGCAAACCGGACGCCACCGGCTCCTGCGCAGATACGTATAGTTGCAAAAAGCCGGTATCCACCGTATGCCAAACGGTATTGGTCAGCACCACCGGGTTAAAATCGAAATAAACGCCGGCCCGGTTTTCCAGTATCGTTCCAAGCGGCGTGTTTGAACGTTGCGCAATACTGAATTGCACGAAACCATGCGAGGCCGCTTCGTTGATGTTTGAATCGGGCAGTGCAATATGATGGAAGGTAAAACTCAACAAACCGGCGCCGGTTAATTCGAACGTGTATGGATGGCTGGAAGCGCCGGGCCGAATCGTGCCGGGATCGAGCCAGGGCGATAAAGTGTCGCGCAAAACAACGGTAAAAGCAGTGTCCGTACCGGTGTTCTGGAAATGGATGTGGTAAACCAGCGGCGTTTCCGGGGTGATCAAATGCGCCGGGCCGACGCCCCGCGGTACCGCGTTTTTTTCATTGGGATCATAAGCGCCGATTACCTCCTGGCAATCGGTTGCCGTGAATGGATTGCCGTCGAAATTTGGAAATTGCAACAAAAACCCGGGCTGAATCGGCCCGTTGCAGCCCTCAACACCCACCGACACTTGTTCTTTCCCGGGGTGGTCAGGCTCCTGTTCGGCAATGAAGCGCCAGGTTTGGCCATTGGCCGGCATGGCGATTTGTTGTTGAGCGCCGGGCGGAATGGATGGCAACGGCTGTTGCAGCATGATCACGTGATCGTCTACCACGATAAAGTCCAGCCCCGGCGTACTGGGGGCAATACCGATGTTTTTTAAGGTGAACTGTACACTGTCGCCTGCACAACGGGCACTGCCGGTAAGTGTGGCGCCCATCCAATTGGAGGACGGAGCGCAAAGAGAATCGGGGAAAATATGCGCGCTGACGCAAAGTGTTTCGCCGAGTTCGGTGGAATCACAATTAACCGTGGCCGTGAATGAAAAATCGCCGCATTCCAACATTCCCACCGAATCCAGGTCGAACCACAACGTATCGCCCGCCTGCGTAAACGGGATACTGGCACTGATAGAGTCGAGATTCGGATCAAGGATGATCTGAACGGAAGTGAGTGCCGTCACCGGCCCGTTGTTGCAATAATGTACACTGTAAGTGTTGGGGAAACAACGCCGGAGAAACGGGGCGGACAGGTCAACCGTCATAAACGGGCAATCGGCCAATGGCTGTACCGGGGAACTCGTGCTGACGGTATCGATAGATTCGGGCACCTGGAATGAAAATACCGAATCGCAGGGCGCCCAATAGGTGTTGGGGGAGTGTATCTTAAGATCGTAGTATCCGGTGTCTACATCTGAAAAAAAGAAGGCGCCATCCTGCCCGGAAACCGTGTAAATCGATGGTAGTGTTTGTCCGCTGAGTTCCGCGATCCAGTTGGGAAAAGGTGTTTCCCCGCTTGTTTCGGCACAATCATAATCGGCATCGAAAAAAACGCGACCATCCACGCTATGGGCATAAATACGGCCCAGACTGTCGATTTTCATCAAAAAAGGCAGGTAATTGCCTGTTATGCCTCCATCAAAACTGCTTACCGTGCCGCCCAACACACAGGAGCCGTCGGCCAGCATCACGGCATCGCCCGCAAGGGGCAGGTCCAAGCCGAACGGATTGGGCCGGCGCAACCATTTCAACGACCCGTCGTTTGCCAGCCGTAAAAGAAACCACCTGGAGCCGGGTTGTACCGTCGACGAATAAATTCCGGAAAGCAACCACCCCTGATTACCCGGGTACGCAAAAATGCGCCGGGTATTGATACTGTTGACTGTCGTATCGAAATAATCCGCCAAGGGTTGATTTACAAGCGTATCTCCTGCCGGGCTCAGCATCATAAACCAGCCGGCCCAACTTCCACCATAAAACTTGGGTACACCCATTTGTCCGGCATCGTTAAGTGCCAGCCCACCGAAAATCGTGCTCCACCCTTCACCAATGGGTGTATGCCAAATTTCGTTTCCCTGAGCATCCAAATGTATAACCCAGGCGGATCCGGTTTGGGCTGCGGTAGCGCGACTGACACCCAAACTGATGGACTCATCCGGATGTACCACATAACTTTCCGATTCAAAATATTCGTCTCCCGACAGGGTGTTCCAGATTTTGGACCACAACAATTGCCCCGATGCGTCTAATTTGAATAAAAACAACTGCCGCATCGTGGTAGGCAGCGGCTCCAGAATCACCGAACCGGATACGTAAAAATTGCCCGAAGCCGTTTGGGTAATCGTACTGATGTTTTTCAAATGATAATCCGGAAGATCAAAACGCGCCGACCAAAGTGTGGCGCCGGCCGGCGTGATTTTTTTGAATCCGATGGAATCGCCGTCGATCATTTCCACTTCCAGGAAATTCCCGTCGGTGAGCCAGCCGCGCCGGAAATCGTAGGTATCATTATTTTCAAAATGCACCGTCGTATCCTGGAAAGCGATTCCAGCCAGGTCCGTATCGATCCGCCTGAACCGGTCGCCGCCAAATGCCTGGTTATTGACCACAAGCGTATAGCCGTTTGCGCGTGCCTCCAGGTCGCACCAATAAGCAAACTCGCTTTCTCCCGGGTACTTTCGGGCAAACCCCTGTGCCGAACCGGTTGCCGCGGCGCTGATTAACAGGGTGATCAGTAATACGCTTGCGCGGATCATTTTACAGTGCTGGACGGTCATACGGATTTTCATGAGACTGGATTTTTCACAAAGATGAGCATCCACTGCTTATAATTTCCGGTACAGAATTATTGAATTATCGAAAAGTGTTTTCATTAATTTAAGCAATTAAACCTATTCTAAAAACCGCATAAACCTTTATTTTTGCAAACAAAATTTCCTGATTATCGAAATGGAAAACACTTTTTTACTTCAAATATTCCGGTCTCTGGCGCCAACGGAACACGCCCCGGTGCGCAAATTCCTGCTTTCCCCCTTTTTCAACCAGCGGACGGATGTCATTGCGCTTTTCGATCAGCTGGTACGAGCCCAACAAACCGGCGCCCTGGCGCAACTCGAAAAACAAGCGCTGTTCGAAGCCGTTTATCCCGGCCTGGCCTATAACAGCCTGAATCTGAATCACTGTTTCGCCTATCTCACCGAGCGCCTCGAACAATATCTTGCCATTACGGAAATGCAAAATGACGGTCTGACCGAGCGTTTTTACCGCCTCCGGGCGTTTCGCCGGCGCAGACTGACCCAATTGTTCGAGCGGGATGCCCGTATGCTCGAACGCCGGCACCAGGCTTCCCCAAACCGCCACGCCGGTTGGCATTTGTTTCAGTACCGCCTGCAAAATGAAGTATTCAGTCACCGCATCGTACAGCGTCGCGACGGACCCACCAACCTGGCGGCGGCCGGAGAAGCCCTCGGTCAGTTTTTTTTGCTGGAAAACCTGCGCTGGGCCTGTACTGCGCACGCCCTGCGTTCGGTGGGCGGCACGGAACAAGGATTGTTGCTGGCCGACGCCGTGCAGGAATTGGCCGACCGCACCCCAGCCGCCGAAAATCCGGGTTTGGCCCTGCTCGCGCACAGCCTCCGGGCCCTGCGCAATCCCGACGATGAGGCCGCTTTCCAAACCCTCACCGGGTTGCTGCGCCAATACCCCGATTTGTTTCCGCCTGCCGAAAGCCGCGATTTGTTTATGTCGGCCATCAATTTTTGCATCCGGCGACAAAACCAGGGCGAACGCGCCTTCGCCCGCCCCGCCCTCGAACTCTATCGCGAAGCCCTGGAACGTGGTATCTTATTTGAAAACGGCGTATTGCCGGCATACACCTATAATAACATTCATATTTTGGCGCAGGTGACCGAAGAACGCGACTGGGCGCGCGGTTTCCTCGACCGCTACCGCGAAACGTTGCCGGCAGCAGAACGCGACAATATTTACCGCTACAACCTCGCCATTTTCCATTACCGCGCCGGCGACTACGGACAAGTGCTCGATTTGCTGCAATCGGTGGAGTTTTCTGAAGTGTTTATCAATCTCGACGTGCGGCGCATGCTGTTGAAAAGTTACTTTGAATTGGGCGAATGGCTTTCGCTGGCTTCCCTGCTCGATAGTTTTGCCGTATTCATCCGGCGGCAAAAAGCGCTCGGCTATCACCGGGACAACTACCTGAACCTGATCCGTTTTACCAAAAAATTAGCCAAAAAAGGCACGAATGCCGATTTAGTCCGGCAAATTCAGGACACCGCCGCCGTAGCGGAACGCGATTGGCTGTTGAAAAAAGCGTCGGGGAATAAGTGAAGTCACTGCACTTAAAATTCTATACTTTTAAAACAAAATCTTTTATTTTTGCAGGCATAAAACGTTAAGCAGTGCCCGCACTCGATACCGCCATAGAATACCTCAAAGGCGTCGGCCCGCAACGCGCCGATGTGCTGAAAAAAGAACTGGGTGTTTTCACCGCCGGCGACCTGCTGTTTCATTTCCCGTTTCGCTATATCGACCGCACCAAATTTCACAACATCCGCGACATCCAGACGGAGGGCGAACAATACCAGGTGAAAGGTATCCTGCGGCGCCTGGAAACGCTGGGCGAAGGCCGGGCCAAACGTTTGGTGGGCACCTTGCGCGACGAATCGGGCTCCATCGAACTCGTCTGGTTTCAGTCCATCCAATGGCTGGAACGCACCTTGAAAGTAGGCAAGGAATACGTGGTGTACGGCCGGGCCAGCGTGTTCAATAGCCGGTTCAATATCCCGCACCCGGAAACGGAAGAGGTGACGCCCGACAATATCCAGTCGGCCAGAACCTTCGACCCCGTGTATCCTTCCACCGACAAACTCACGCAAAAAGGCCTGGATGCCAAGGGTTTGCGCAAAATCCTGCGCGGCCTGCTCGACGCGCTCACCCCGGCCGATCTGCCGGAAACCCTGCCCGATCCGTTGCTGGAAGTATATCGCCTCACTTCGCGTTGGGAAGCCCTGCAAAAAATTCATTTTCCGGAAAACCAGCGCGACCTCGACGCCGCTACCCGCCGGCTGAAATTTGAAGAATTGTTTTTCCTGCAATTGCGCCTGCTGCAAATCCGCCGCCGCCGTAAAGACGCCACCAAAGGGTTCGTTTTTGATAAAATCGGCGACTACTTCAACGATTTTTTCTATAAAAAACTCCCCTTCGAACTCACGGGCGCCCAAAAACGGGTGCTCCGCGAAATCCGCACCGACTTAGCCGTCGGCCAGCAAATGAACCGCCTGATTCAGGGGGATGTAGGCTCGGGTAAAACCGTGGTGGCCCTGATGACCATGCTCATGGCCCTCGACAACGGCTACCAGTCCTGCCTCATGGCGCCCACCGAAATCCTGGCCCAACAACACTTTGCCAATATCACCGAACTGGTAGGCGACCTCGGCGTCAACGTCGGTTTTTTGAGCGGCAGCATAAAGGGTAAAAAACGGACGGCCATACTCGAACAACTCGCTTCGGGCGACATGCACATCGTGATCGGCACGCACGCGCTCATCGAGGACTGGGTGGCGTTCCAAAAACTCGGCCTGTCCATTATCGATGAGCAGCACCGTTTCGGGGTGGAGCAGCGCGCCGCGCTCTGGAAAAAAGGCGCTGGCCTGCCCCCGCATGTGCTGGTGATGACCGCCACGCCGATACCCCGCACCCTGGCCATGACGCTCTACGGCGACCTCGACGTTTCGGTAATCGACGAGCTGCCGCCGGGCCGGAAACCTATCACCACGATGCACAAAACCGAGCATCACCGGCTGCGGGTACAGGGTTTTATGCGCGAAGAAATTGCCAAAGGCCGGCAGGTGTACGTAGTGTACCCCATGATTGAGGAAACCGAAAAAGTCGACTTGCTGAACCTGATGTCCGGCTACGAAGCCCTGAGTCGCGATTTTCCGCCGCCGGAATACCAGATCAGCATCGTACACGGCAAGATGAAGGCGGCCGACAAGGAATACGAAATGCAGCGTTTTGTGAAAGGTGAAACGCATATTATGGTGGCCACCACGGTGATTGAGGTGGGCGTAAACGTGCCCAATGCCTCGGTGATGGTCATTGAAAATGCCGAACGTTTCGGCCTGAGCCAACTGCACCAGTTGCGCGGCCGGGTGGGCCGCGGCGCCGAGCAATCGTACTGCGTGCTGATGAGCGGCTACAAACTCAGCGCCGACGGCCGCGAACGCCTGCAAACCATGGTACAAACCAACGACGGCTTTGTAATCGCCGAGGTCGACCTGCGCCTGCGCGGCCCCGGCAACATGGAAGGCACACAACAAAGTGGTATGCTGCGTTTTCACATCGCCGACCTGGGCCGCGACGGCCAAATCCTCAGTGCTGCCCGGGATATTGCCGCGAAAATTCTGGAAGCCGATCCGGCTTTAGTGGCGCCGGAAAATGCACGGTTGCGGGCGCATTTGGAAGCTACAGGGAAAGAGGCAAGGGTGTGGAGCCGGATATCGTGAGAATACAAGGCTTTACCTCAACTCCACATGCACATGATCGTCGTGTCGCGCAGCCTTGCATCCCTGAAACCGAATCTTGTCGTAAGCGGCTAAGCCCAAACGCGTTTTCAAATGCGGCTGTATCAGCAATCTGGAAACAGCCGGATGCGCGGCCAACCGCCGCAACAACTCACTGGTACGTTCCGCATCGAAAGTATAGTTTTCCGCCCGGAAAAACGGTGCGGCCAAATCGCCATCCAAGCCAATATACCAATACCCCTTTTCTTCACATGCTTTGGCATAGTCCCGTTCGCCGGGCCGCGGGCCGGCAAACACGCCGTACCCAAATGGAGAGGGGTTTCCCGCAACCGTTTGGCTGGTTTTGTTTTCTGTCCAATAGAACGATAAATCCACTTTTTTGCCATCCCGGTGGCTAAAGTGCGGTTCCAGCGGGTACCCGTCGATAAAAGGAAAATTGGCATCCATGTACCAGACGACGGCGCCGGGAAATCGCGCCTGCATTTGTTGCGCCACCGCCTCTAATGCCTGCCGCAGACCGGGCCGGACGTAGGTGCGATTCAGGATACAAAACCAGATATTTTCCGGCCGCAGCCGCGGGTTTTCAAAAACGGGCAGGGGAACCCTGCCGGATAAACGGGCCAGTGGCGGCACGATAAAAAAGGTTGCCAGCAGATAAAAACTGATAAATACGAACCAGGTAAGACCGCGAACCGGACATTTCGCTTTTAAGATGCCACTCAAAACAAGGGAGAGTATCCAAACTATCCCGCCAATTTGGGTAAGCAGGGTGAGTAGCGCAATCCAGCAAATGTGCAGCAGAATTTTAATCATGGCACGACAAAACTACGGCTTACCAACGTCTGTACATTTCCCTATTTTCGCACCTTCCGGAAATAAAAAAGAGGCAGTGCCACCACAGCACTACCTCAGCCCTAACCAAATAAAACCAAATTATTCTTACTTCATTTTCGTTCTGGTGTCACAAAGATAATATGCTTTGTGTAACTTGTACAAGAACAAGGTAAAAAAATTTTTACTTTTTCGACGAAAACGATCAAACGAAAAAATAGAGAAGCCGGCGCCTGATCCACGAAAGAAAAGTAATTTTATTCCCGAATTCTAAAATAGAAAAATTTGCAGAACTAAATTCCAAATAATCCGACGTTTTCACCAGCCATTAAAAACATAATTTTATTCGTTTTGCTTTATGGAAAATATTTGGACAAATTTGACAAAGGTGTTTTCTGCCTCTTTATTGCTTATCGTATTTACTACACTTAGCCTGCGGCTTTCTGCCCAGCCCTCCGAACGCCAAACGGATGCGGCTTTTATTCGCAAAATTTATGATCAGGCGCTCACCGATGGGCGCTGTTATCCCTGGTTGCGCGATTTATGCCTGGGCGTCGGGCATCGCTTGAGCGGCAGCCCCGGCGCTGAAAAGGCGGTGAAGTGGACCCAATCGATGCTCGATACGGTGGGGCTCGATTCCGTTTGGCTTCAGCCGGTGATGGTGCCGCATTGGGTGCGCGGATCGGCCGAACAAGTCCGGGCGACCGGCTCTAAAAAATATGGATCGTTCAATATCAATGCCCTGGCCCTTGGCGGTTCGGTGGGCACCAACGGCAAAGCCGTCAGCGCCGAAGTGGTGGAAGTGAAAACCTGGGAGGAACTGGACGCCCTCAACGAACGTGGTATTCGCGGCAAAATCGTGTTCTATAACCGGCCGATGGACCCTGCCAAAATCCGCACGTTCGAAGCTTACGGCGGCGCGGTGGATCAGCGCTCCAGCGGCGCCAGCCGGGCGGCTAAATACGGCGCCGTGGGTGTATTGGTCCGTTCAATGAACCTGAGGCTCGACGATTTCCCGCATACCGGCGCCCTGCGCTACGACTCCACCTATACCCTCATACCGGCTGTGGCCATCAGCACCAACGATGCCGAAAAACTCAGCGCCCTGCTGCACGCCGAAGGCAAAGCCACCGTATCGATGCAACTCAATTGCCAAACCTTTCCCGATGTGCTTTCCTATAACGTCATTGGAGAAATTCGGGGCACGGAAAAACCGGATGAAATCATCGTGGTAGGCGGCCATCTCGATAGCTGGGATGTCGGCCACGGCGCACATGACGACGGCGCCGGCTGCACCCAAAGTATGGATGTGTTGCGCCATTTGCTGCGCTTGGGTTACCGGCCCCGCCACACGATTCGTTGTGTGTTGTTCATGAATGAAGAAAATGGTCTGCGCGGTGGCCGCGAATACGCCCGCGAAGCCGAGCGCAAGGGCGAATACCACCTCTGCGCCATCGAAAGCGATGCCGGCGGTTTCACACCCCGGGGCTTTTCGTTCGATGGCGACGATGCGGTTATCGGTAAGTTTTTCGAAAAAGTATCCGAACACCGCGACTTGTTCGAACCCTACGGCCTTACCCTGACCCGCGGCGGCGGCGGCGCAGATATCGGGCCACTCAAAGGACAAAAAGGCCTGCTCAGCGGTTATTCGCCCGACTCGCAACGCTACTTCGACTACCACCACGCGGCAACCGACGTGTTCGATGCGGTGAATAAACGTGAACTGGAGCTCGGAGCGGCGAGTATGACGGCGTTGGTGTTTTTGCTGGATAAATACGGGTTATAAATTACCGGATCAGCACCAGCCTACCGGTAACCGCCTCGTTTTCAAACAAACACCGGAACGTGTAATTCCCTGCCGGCAAATCGTTCATTTCCCAGGGAATTACATTTTCGCCTTGTTGCACCGTTCTTTTACCAAAGGAATAAACCAGCCTGCCATCGGCCGCAAACACGTCTAACTGAACGGTTTGCGGCCGGTTCGCCTGCACAAGGAACAGGGTGGAATACCGGGCCGGGTTGGGCATGCAGGTTACGCTGTTGCCCGATGCGCTTCCCACGGCGTTGATACCTATCGTTTTCGGTTTTTGCACGAGGAGCACGCTCACCGAATCGGCCCCGGTGGCTAAGAGCAGGATCGTGGCCGTTCGGGTTAGGGTGTCCGTATTTTCCGAAAAACAAACTTCAAGCGTATCGTTGCCGGTACCGCTTTGCGGAATGATAGAACTGATCCACGGCGATAAAGTAGTAGCCGTCCAGTTCGTGTTGGCGGTCACCGAGACACTGATACAGTTGGCCGGATGCTCCACCGTGACTTCCAGCGGGCCGGCCTGAAATACAACCGGGGCGGCGGCCTGAACAACTATAAGTTCGCGGATGACCTGTCCGTTGCACCCGGAAAAGATCAGCATAGCCGACAACTGTTCCAGGCTGAAATTTTCCACAGCCGTGAGCGAAACGGTAAATTCACCCGCCATGCCGGAAGCCGGGTCGACGCTGAGCCAGGAATGTACACTGCTAATACCCCAACTACAGTTAGTGCTCAGGGTAATTGTTTTTGTTTCGCCGGGCGCCGCGAAGCCGATACTTTCCGGGTTAATCGTAAGGGCGGGCGCTGCGGCGTTTTGCGTCACGGCAAGCGTTTGTTCAACTTGTCCGGTGCACCCGGAAAAAAGCAGGCCAGCGGTCAGCAAATCAACACTGCCGTTGGCGCCGGCTGTGACGGTCACCGTGGCGGCGCCGGCGTTTCCGGAGGCCGGCTCTACGCTGAGCCAGTCCGGCACGTCGCTGACGCTCCAGTCGCAGTTGGTATTTAATAATATCGTTTGCGAAGCGCCGGGCGCCGGGAAGTTGAGGCCGGCCGGGCTGAGCGATAGCGCCGGGGCGGTTCCGAATTGCATCACCGGGAGATTTTGTTCCACCTGGTCGTTGCAACCTGAAAACAACAGCGATGCGGATTGCAGATCAAAGCCGCTGTTGACGCCGGCAGTAATGTTGATATTTACGGAGCCTGCCGACCCGGAAGCGGGGTCGACCGTAAGCCAGGCAGGAACCCCGCTGACGCTCCAATCACAATTGGTGTTTAAGGTAATTGTTTGCGATTCGCCGGCGGCCGGATAACTGAGGCCGGCCAGGCTGACGCTCAGTGCCGGCGCCGCACCGCTTTGCAACACGCCCAGGGTCTGGAAAATTTGCCCGGCACAGCCCGAAAACACCAACATCTCAGATTGAGGATTGATACTGCCGTTGGCCGCGGCTGTAATGGTGAGCACCACCAGACCGGCGCCTCCGGAAGCCGGATCAACGGTGAGCCAGGCCGGTACCATCAGTACACTCCAGTCGCAATTCGTGCTCAGGGTAACTGTTTTGGCCGCACCGCCGGCATCGAAATCGAGGTTGGTAGGGTTCAGTGTAAGTGCCGGTGGCGCAGCGTGTTGTTTTACAGAAAGGTCTTGTGTAATCTGCCCGCCGCATCCGGAGAATGTTAAAGCAGCCAGCAGGGTATCTATGCTGATGTTGGCGCCGGCTGTAATCGTTACGGTGGTGGTACCGGCGCTTCCGGAAACAGGATCGACGCTAAGCCAGGCCGGCGCTGCGCCGACGCTCCAGTCGCAATTGGTTGTCAGGGTAATGGTTTTTGCTTCGCCGGCAGCCAGAAAATCGAGGCCGGCCGGGTCCAGGACGATCGCCGGGGGCGCGGCTAATATATTGATGGTGTAATCTTCGGTTTCACCGTCGTCGAAGGCGGTTTCGCAGGGCAGGGCGGCGACGGCGTGTTTCATACTTACCCGCATACGTGTGGGACCGGTGGCGGCGCTGAGCGGTATGGCCACGGAGCCGGTTACCGCACCCATGCCGTCTGGATGCGTAAACACTTGTTCGCCCGGATCGAAGAAGTTGTTGTTCCGGTTAAAATCAATCCAAACGGTCCAGTTCTCTGCGCGGCCCGTGTCGGGGAAACCGGGCTCCAGGGTGATATCGTAGGTGTTTTCACGGGTCAAATCCGCTGAAACATTGGTGTAGTCCGCATAGCCCCAGTTGTTGCCAGAGGCATTCACCATCGTAGCGATACCCACTTTTTCAATCCATTCGCCGGGTTGCGGCGATAGGGTAGGGTCCGCGCTTTCGCCGAAGGCGGCGCAATAATCGCTGCATCCGGTCGTGCTGAACGTTTGAGCGGCAGATGTCGGGCCTTTGATGCCGGGGCAGAAAGGCTGCACCCGGAATTCATAGTTTTTACAAGGTGAAAAATAAAAGAATTGCCGGGCGACATCAGGAATATCCGGGAAGGATTTCCAGGCAGGAGCGCCGGCTTCGCGCAGTTCAACCGTGTATTTGGTGGCGGTATTTACAACGTCCCAGTTCAAGGTGGCCAGGCGCGGGCCGATGTCGGTGACGGACAGATTTTCAGGGGCGTTGCAGGGGTTGGTGAGGGGCTCCAGGGCCGATTCCCATAGGCCGCGCCCGTAGGTACTGGCGCGGAGTTTCCCGGTGCTGTGCCGGATTTCGAGTTCCGTTACCGGCACATTCGGAAGCCCGGTGTTGAAGAGGGTCCAATCCTGAGCGCCGGGTTCCAGCCGGTACACGCCCACGTCCATACCCACGTATAGCACGCTGTTGCTGTTGGGTTGTACGAGTACGCAGTTGGCCGGCAGGTTGGGCAGGGAGCCGGAAATATTCGTCCAACTGGTGCCGCCGCTTGTGGACTGGTACACTTTTCGGCCCGAGGTGTACCCGCCAAACGTAACGTAAACCAGGTCCGCATTTTCCGGATGAACACTGAGGTAGGTGATCAGGCTATTGGGCAGGTTGCCGTTCACTGCGCTCCAGTTGGCGCCGCCGTTCGTCGTTTTCCAAATCGCATACCCGTCGGAGGCGTAAATGATCTGGCTGTTGACAGGTGAGACGACAACAAACCGCAAGGTGCTGTTCGGGCTCAAACCGGTAGAAATGGCCGTCCAGGTATTGCCTTGGTTGGTGCTTTTATACACGTCGTTGTATCCGACATAAATCGTGGTGGGCGTAGTGGGGTCCATGAGGTACGGCGTCACCCAGGAGCCGGTAAAATCGTCGGGCAGGTTGTTGTAGATGTTGCTCCAGCTGGCGCCGCCGTTCGTGGAGCGCCGGATTTCGCCGTACTGAAATTCGCCGTACATAATATTGGCGTTGGTGGGGTGTATAAAACACTCCATCCCGTCGCCGCCGATGTTGTCGGTCCAGGCGCCGGTGTTGCTGCGCAATTTGGTGCCGTTATCCTGCAGGCCGCAGATCACTTTGTTGTCCGATTGCGACACACCGAGCCGGTACATCTGACTGATCGCCAGGTTACTGCTGATATCGGTCCAGGAAACGCCGTTGTTTGCCGTTTTGTAAATACCGCCGTCGCAGCCTTGCAGCAGGGTGTTTCCGCTCCATAACAGGGCATGTTTATCGGCATGTACCACCGGTGTGCCGGCCGGGGCGTCGGAGCCGCGCCAGTGGGTGAGCAGCGACCAGGTCACGCCGCCATCCGCAGATTTCCACATATTCACCCCGCCGACAAAAATGAGGTTGGGATTCGTCGGGCTTACGGCAATGCAGAGGTCGTACCAGCCCTGACCTTTCACACTGGTACCATCAGCTGCGCTGCCGAGTATATTCGGGGAAGTAGATTTTAAGGTAAACGTGGTGCCGCTGTTGTTGGACACATAAAACCATTTCAGGGCGCCGAAGTCGTCGGAAGCGGATGAACTGCTGACGACGGCTATCATTTCGGGGTCGGCCGGTGTGACGGCGATGCCGATGCGGTCGCTGGTTGTTATGGTCAAAGCGGAGACGAAGGTGGCGCCGCCGTTGGTGGATTTGTACACGCGGTTGTCGGAAGCGGCATACACAATATTGGGATTACCGGGTTTGAATTTGACATCGTAAAAATCGTCGGTCGAGACTTTCGTCCAGCTCTCGCCGCCGTTGGCAGTTTGGTACAGGCCGTTGCTGGCGGCCACCACCACGATGTTGGGCGATGTCGGATGAATGGCCATGTAACGGATATATATGGAGTTGGTTACAAACCAGGTAAGCCCCGTGGTGTTCCAGGTGACGCCGCCGTCGGTCGATTTCAGTACGCCGATGGAGCGGGTATCGCTGCTGAAACCGTCGCCTGTGCCCATATACATGATATTGGGGTTCAGCGGGTCGATGACCAACGCGGAGACGCCCAGCACGGTAAAATTGTCGGTATTGGTGCTCCAGGAGGTGCCGCCGTTGGTGCTTTTCCAAAGTCCGCCGGCGGGCGTGCCCACCCACAGGGTATTGGGGTTGGTGGGATCGACGGCGATACAATTGACGCGCCCGATGCCGTTGTAGCCGGAAAACGTAGAGCTGGGCCCCAGGCTGGACCAGTTGGCTGCCGACAGGTCATCCTTTTGTGGGTGCAGGGCGTGGTATTTGTTCCATTCCGTTGCCTTGATATTCGACGGCGGGAAAGTGCCGTCGGGCATTAGCCGGGCTTCATGGAACCACTCCCAGCGGCGATAAACGGAATGACCGGTGCCCGGCTCGCGTTTTTGGTCTTTCCAATATTCGTTCAGTTGTTGGCGAATCGTGAAAAAATTGGATTCGGAGAGTTGGGCTTTGTAAACGTTTTGCGCAGGCAGACAGGGAGCAGAAGCCGCAAGAAGGAGCAGCGCGGCGAGCACACGGAGGTTTTTCATGTTGAGCAATGATGAGGTAAACGAATGCTCAAAAGTAGAAAATTCCTCTTTTGGGGTTAATTTTAATGACCAGACATGTCGGCCGTTAGCCAATAGACTTGTTGCGAAGGGGTAAAATGCCGTGATTTGGTGGGCTAATCCCTTTATCCTTTTACCAACTTTCTCACCACGCTTCGCCCGTCAGCCGTTAGACGAATCAGATACATGCCATCGGGGTAGTGGCTCAAATCGAGCTGTTCCGAAATCTTGTCTGATTGTATGGGAGCAGATGACCAAACCAATCGCCCGGTCAGGTCAAGCAGCTGCACCTGTACTTCGGCCGGGTGATCGAGCGTGATGAATAAAGTAGTTGCGCCTATTGTCGGGTTGGGTTGAATCGCAAAGCGGGTTAAGCCAGGTATTTCATTCACCGGGCTGTTGCCGATAAGTACATTCAGGACGCTTGAACATCCGAGATCGTCGGTGACGGTGACGGTAACAGTACCCGTAGTCAGTCCGGTTACGGTTTGTGTCGAATCACCCGTACTCCAGGCATATTGATAAGGCGGGTTGCCGAGGCCGACATTTACGGTGGCGCTGCCGTTGTTTTGGCCGGGATCGGCCGGTATAGTTTCGGCGCTCAGGTTCATGTCTGCCGGGCAGGCCCGGAGGTTGATATTGTCGAGATCAAAGTAAAAATCGCCGGCTGCCCAGGTGCCTTCGAAACGAATCAGCACGGAAAGGCCGATGTATGGCAACAGGTCGATGGCCACGGTTTGCAAACCGACCGACGGCGTATGGTTGGCTGCATTGATGGTGTAGGCCGTCTGAAAGTTATCGCCGCAATCGGTGGAAATCAGCACCTCGAATTTTGTTCCACCGCTCAGGGTAGTGGCTACGCCGCCTGCGCCGGCAAAATTGACAATCCGGTAATCGAAGGTGAACGTGTCGCCCGGACTGACAAAGCCGACCCGGGGCAGTTCGGCCGTAAAACTTGGGTTATTGTTGTTCATCCGAAGGGCCAGCACCTGCGAAGTGTTGTTGTGCCCACTTGTGACGGACCCATTGGATTGCCATCCGGCCGGGAATCCGGCTTCAAAATCTTCATGCACCGGCACAGGGCCGGGCAGGTGGTCCAGTACGTAGGTGGCGGTATCGTTGGCGGGCTCGCCATCGCCGGCAAGATTCGTCCAGCTTTTGATTTCAAACAACCCGTCCCGGCTATTGAAAGGCGTCGTAAACGTGTATTCAAAAATTTCATCGGGATTCACCACCACTGATCCTACATTTTCCGTCACCGGCGCCGTTCCATTCAGCGCATAGCTGACACTGATCAGTGTTTGTGGTTGAGCGCCAAGGTTGACGAACCGGAACGTTACCTCATCATCCACCAGGCCGCAATCTTCTCCATCGGCATTTGTACTAATGGTCAGGCCTGCCAGATCATCGGCAACAGGTTCAAAAATCCGGATGTCATCCACGCCCATGCCGTCAAAATGAAACAATGGATCGGAGCCGAACCCGAAGCGTAAGCGCACGGATGCTTTTCCGGCGGCACCAGGCAGACGGTGCCGGGCGGTTACCCACCCACCGCTGCTGCCGGACCATACCAGGCCCAGATCGGTGTTGACATTGTCAAAATTGTACCAATTCAGCCCTTCTTCTATAGCGCCAATTTTTACCCAATTTGCACCATCGTCGACGGACATTTCCAGGAAGCCCCCGTCGTATTCGAGTTCGGTTTCATAAATCAGGGAAAATTCGATGACGGGGTCGTTTGCCAGGTTGGAAAAGTCGAAACAAGGAGAAGCCAGGTAGGATAATTCGCCTGGGGAATAGGGGCCGTCCAGGTTGGTCACCCAGGCATTCTTCCCGCTGGCTGCTGCTGGAATACCCGGGGTGTTGGGCGTGCCTAATTCCCAGGAAGAAAACGGGCTTGCACTCGTATCTACATGCCAGCCGCCGCTCCAGGTTTCAAAATCCTGTTTATAAGGAACCTCCAGGCGGTTGACAATCCGAAAGCGGAAGGTATCATTGGCCGTGAATTCGTCGCCGTTCATTTCCGTCCATACCTCGATGAGGTATTCGCCTGGGTCGGAAAAGTCGTAAGACGTTTCGAATTCGATCATGGTGGTGCTATCCTTACCGATGACGCCGGTGTAAAAACCGTCTTGCGGCTGCGGCACACCGGCCGGGATACCATTGACGCTGTAATTAAAAGTAATAAGCGACTGCGGGTTGGCGCCAAAATTGGTCATCAGTATTGTCACAGTCTCCACGCCCAGGTCGCAGCCGCTTTCGGGCGAGGGGGCGCCGGTGATACCGACGTCGTCAGAGCGATAGGTTTCAAAGGTAAAAGGGCCCGTCAGGTCGCCGGTTTCACCGTTGCCACAGTCTTGTTGTACATAAAAATCGTAAAACGTTTTCTTTGCCAGCCCGGGGATCGTCGCCTTGGGCAACATTACATACAACGAATCGCCCTTGCCCGGTCCCGGCGTGAAGCCTGTAGAGTCATAAATAACCCACCATCCTACCGGTAGGCTGGTTCCGACCGCGGGCGTCCAGCGCACCTTAGCGTAGGTATCATATACGTTTTCGATAACGACATTAAGCGGTTTGAGACAGGCAATACAAACAGCGGGAATATTATACAACGAACCCGCATTGGGATCGGTCACCGAAAAAAGCAGGTCACCGTCGTTGTTTAGTAAAGAAATAGATACCTCGAAGTCGATATTGCCAGGCGTCCAATTCAATTGTACCGGTGTACCGGCGGTGGCGGAAAAAGACACGATGCTGTCCGAGCCGTTCGACAAGGTTAGTTGCAGCACGGTCGGGCCGTTGGTTAAGGTCAGTATGCCACCGTTCCAGCCGTCGCCGTAGGAATCGTTCAGGAGCAGACGGAATTCACATTGTTGAGCCCCGGCAGTATGAAGGAGCAGGTAAAAAATGGTCAGGAAGGGAAGGCGCAGTAAAGCGTAGTTCATCATGCAACGGAGATTTTGAATTCCAAAGATAGGCCGTCGCAGGAACATGAAAAAATGGGGTGTGTTTTCGTCGGGATTTTGCCAAAAAAAGGGGGGGGTGAGCAGGGGTGGGGGATTTTTTGGCGCTGTAATGCAGGGGCTGAATGATCGTGCCGGGAGTTTTTATTTGCAGCGATTTCATGTTCCGGTGCTTGGTTCAACCCCACCCCGACCCTCCCTTTTAGGCGAGGGGCGGGGCAGGGTTGAACCAGCCCGAAAATTCACTTACGCCCTCGGCATCAGGACAACAGGTTTGGTCAGAATTTTATCGCCTTGTTGCACCGTCAGCACGTAATTGCCCGGTGTTTTGCCAAAAAGGTTGATTTGTTCGCTGAAAAAGCCGCCGAACTGGGGAAGTTCGTTGGTGTACACCGCTCTCCCCGACATGTCCGTAATACGCACGACAGTCGGCACGGCATCGCCTTCAAACTGTACATTTACCGGGCCGAAAGTCGGATTGGGGTAAAGTTCGAGCGATTCCAGCCGGAGCGCGGCATCTTCCCGATCCGGGATCGGGGTTTCTTCCGTATTCATTTGGACCGTTTCTTTTACGGCAACTTTGTTATCAGATTCTTTCTGGCAGGACTTAAAGATCGCGTCGATGTCCAGGCGAGCGCCCTCGCGGACGACAGTCAGGCGGAACAGGTCGCCTGGCTGATGCTTGTTGCGTTCGGCAAGCAATTCTCGCTGGGTATTGACCGGCCGGCCATCCAAAGCCAGTATGACGTCGCCTGGTTGCAGACTGCTTTCCTGGGCCGGCGTATTGTCGATGACGCCCGAAATGCGCACGCCCTGGCCGTCCAAAGCCCTGTCGCTGGTATAAACGCCAATGAATACAGCGCAGGGGTCGCGTTCCACCGTATGGCTGAAGGTGCGGGCATGCGAACGGTAAACCATTAAACGGGCTTCCGTCTTTTCCTCCTCGCTGCATTCCTTAAAACGGGCGTCAATTTTCATTTCGCGGCCATCGCGCAGAATGGTCATCGTGAACGCATCGCCCGGCTGGTGTTTATTGCGTTCGTACACTAATTCGGTTTGGGTGCTCAGCGGAACGCCGTCGAGGGCCAGTAGAACATCGCCGGCCTGTATACCCGATTCCGTGGCAGGCGTATTATCCACCGTGTAATCCACCTTCAGGCCTCCGGATACGCTGCTGGTACCCACGCCGATAAAAACTTTGCAAGGGTCGCGTTGATATTTTTCTTCTTTCCACTCAAAGTTGTCGGTCGCGGCGCTCAGCTCGATGACGGTCAGGTTATCTTTTCCGTCGCGCAAGTACTGCACGTTCACTTTGTCGCCCGGCGCCCGGTTGGCGAGTACGGCATGAAGATCGCCGGTTAACGCAACGGTTTGCCCGTTGATGACGGTAATGACATCTCCGTCCTGCAAGCCGGCCTGTTCGGCGCCTTTGCCGGCAATAATGCGCTTGATTTTAATTCCCTGTACTTCGGCCAGTTCATCCGTGTAAATGCCCAAAATAGGCCGGGGACTTTTGGCAATTGTGCGGTCTTCACTGACGATTTTGTTAATTATAACCACCTCATCCTGCTTTTGAGCGGAGAGGTTTACACAGTAAAAAAACAGGAGCAGGGCAAATAAACCCAATTTTTGTGCGGAAATATTTTTCATAAATAAAATATTTGGTGATGAACTGGCAGCAAAGACCGCACCCGGTTGGCGACGTTGCATAAAATCAGTTCAACAACAGTTTTCCTGCCGCCAATAACTGCCCGTCGGACGTTTGCGCCCGATAAAGATACAAACCGGCAGGCAGAGGTTTTTCGTTTGGCCGTATTGCCTCCTTGCAGTTTGGCAATGCGCAGCAGGCGTACTGGCGCCCACTACAGACCTGATAATACGGATCATGCCCGAAAAATACGCATCGGAACGGGAGCAGAGGGGCTGGATTGTTGAAAATGTGCCGGCGACACGCCGGTTATTTTTTTAAATACTTTTGCAAAAGCCCGCCGGTCGGAAAAAGACAACAGGTAAGCCGCCTCGGTCGGGCTGATGTTTTGGCGTAGCAATTCCATCGCCCGCTGAATACGCAACTGCAAAATATGTTGATGCGGGGTAATGCCATACACCGCGTGATACAAACGGGCCGTGTGGTACGCTGAAAAATGCGCCACGCGGGCTATTTCTTCCAACGCCAGCGGTTGCGCATACTGTTCCAGAATGTAGTTGCGTGCCTGGCTGATGCGCCGGAAAATTTCTTGCCGGGTGGCAAATTTGGCGGCGGGAATAGTCTCTAACTGGTGGTTAATCAATTTTTTGGTATCCAGCAGCGATTCGGCCAGGTTGAAGTAGAAACGATCCCAGTCCATTAATTTGTCTTTTCCGGGCATACACAGCTGCTGTTTTACGTTTTGCAAACAGGCGCCCAAAACGTTTTCCCGAAGGGAGAAGTTTTTTTCCAAAAATTCAAAGTGTTGCCTGGGTTTTGAGTCCGGCATGTCCAGCAACCGGTCGGTGGAAGTGTTTGCCGCGGCATAAACTTCGGCAAGTGTTTCTTCGGTAAGGAAAATACAGAAACCCTCCACGGGAGTTGGGCGCCGTATTGCCGCGCGGGCTTCCTGCCCCCGGTTCAGCACAAAATACTCGCCCGTTTTTACTTCAATATACTGTCCCGCTTTAAAGTAGGTCTCCGTGCCCAGGGTCGGCAAACAAATCTGAATTTTGGAAATATCGAAAGCCGCGTCCACTTCCCGGATACGTGAAAACTTCAGGCAGTTGCCCGGTACGGGCTCCCGCCTGCCCCATTCCAGTACGGTTTTTCCGGCGTTTGCCTGCCAGACGGTTCCATCAATTCTATCGGCCATAAACTACGCAAGATTTAACCCCCTGCTCCGCAAAGGGCAAGTGTAATTTTCGCAGCTATTTGGAAAAGTCAAGTGGAAAAATCGTTCAATCGGGCGCACGGAATGGTAAAAGCCGACCTTAAGGACCCGGACGACGCTGCCTGAACCTATTGTTGCATCATTCCATAACTTGTAAACACATAAACACATAAACACATAAACACATAAACACATCATGTCCCTGCTTCGATTTTTACTTATCCTGCCGGTTGCCCTGGCCCTGGCCTTCCCTATGCCCGCCCAAACCGTTGACCCCAAACTGGCCGCCCTGCTGCAACATACGCTCGACAGTATGCGAACGGTGCTTCAGGTCAAAGGTTTGTCTGCTGCCGTTCAATTGCCCAATGATGCCGTTTGGGCCGGCGCTCGCGGTATTTCTTCGCTCGTTCCCACAGACAGCCTGCGTACAGAACATGCCTTTGCCGTAGGCAGTACCGCCAAAATGCTGACCGCCGCCTGCGTGCTCCAATTAGCCGACGAGGCAGTTTTGAGCCTCGATGACAGCTTGCACCAATGGCTGCCTTCTTTTCAGTATATCAATCCCAATATTACCATTCGCCAGTTGCTGCAACATCGCAGCGGGTTGTACGATGTGGTGGCAAATCCCGTGTTTCAACCGACTTTACTCCAGAACAAAAACAAGGTGTGGACGCTTCAGGAAGCCATTACTACCTTTATTAACCCGCCGGTTTTTTCACCCGGCACCTCCTGGGGGTATTCGAACACGAACTATATACTATTGGGTATGATTATAGAAGCCACAACCGGCAAACCTTTTCACGAGGAAATCCGTTCGCGTTTTTTAAACCCGTTTCAACTCGACGGTTTCGCCATGCCGCCTTTTGAACCTTTGCCGGCACAGGTGGCACACCTCTGGACCGATTTAAACGGCGACGGCGTACAGGACGATGCACATAATTTTTTCAGCACCTGGAATTCTTTTTTCAGCGCCGCAGCGCCTGCCGGCTCCTATTTCGCCCGACCCTCGGACATGGCCCGTTGGGTTCGGCGCTTCGGCAGCGGCAGTCTGTGTCTGCCCGGCACCTGGGCGCAGGCTACTACCACCGTAAATACCGGTATGCCGGGCGGTACGAAATACGGCCTCGGACTTATGGAACGCAACTACCTGGGAATCAAAGGCTACGGCCACGGCGGCGATATTTCCTATTCCTCCAGCGTCTTTTATTTTCCTGAAAAAGACATCAGTATCGCTGTGCATAGCAATGATGGTAAGATCAACTCCTGGTCGCTGGCAACCACGGTAGCGGCATTGCTTCAGGTCTACCTCGATTGCGAATCCATGCTAACCAACAGCGACCAGGCGACCGTGACGCTGCCGGAGGAAATGCTTGTTGCTCCGAATCCTTTTGACGAATTCATTACCGTGACTGTCCCATATACAGGTATTTTGGGTGTAATCAAATCCACTTTGACAAATGCTGCCGGTCAAACAGTTGCCTCCTGGACCCTGAACGATACTGCGGACGGCTCGTTCAGACTTACGTTGCCGGAAGCCGGCTCGCTTCCACCGGGTGTTTATTTTTTATCCGTAACGGTGAATGGAACAAGCGCCGGCGTGAAAAAACTAATTAGAACAAAACCGTGATTTTTATACTCCGGGGTTGTGCCACCTTTTGGCGCAACCCCATTTGCAATTTAAACGCGTACTTTACAGGCTCAAACACACCAACAATACAATTAACATGAGACAAATCATTTTCCTGTTCCTGGCCTTTGCCTCAGTTTTGGTCAGTTGTGAAAAAGAGCCCAAAATCATTACCGAAACGATCATCAAAACGGATACACTCATCGTCACGCAATACGATACGGTCATTCAACACGTAACCGACACCCTCACGCTGACGCAGTTTATCCGCGATACGGCAACCACCTTTATCGTGCTGCGCCATGCCGAAACCACCGGTATCGGTTCCGATCCCGCACTAAGCGCCGACGGCCTGCTGCGGGCTGATGAACTGCTTCGGGCGCTAAAAAACGTACAGATCGGCGCCGTGTATTCCAGCAATTACAATCGCACTCGCCAAACGGCACAGCCTACCGCTACCGACAAGGGGTTAACTGTCCAGATTTATGATCCTGCGAATCAGAACCCCCTGATAAATACGGTACTGTCGAGCCACAAAGGCGGCGCCGTGCTGGTGCTTGGGCATTCGAATACGGCGCCCGCACTACTCAATCTGCTCACCGGTACCAATGCGTACCCGCAAATGCCCGACAGCCAGTACGACAATATTTACGTGGTAACGGTGTTTGAAAAAGGAAGGGCAGAAGTGGTGCATTTGAAATACGGGAAGCCGACGCCTTGAGGCAGGAAATGATGCCGGAATCCTCCATTTCAATACAAAACACAACTTTTTAGGTTCTTCCCGGTTCTGAATTTATTAAGCAAATAAATACCTTTGCGCCCGTTTTAAGGCCCAAATCGGCCGATTAAAAACGTTCCGCCACTCCAACAAACCCGTCAACCGTCTACCGTCAACCGTCTACCGTTTCAAGAACATGATTTTCGACCTAAAAATGATCCGGGAGTTTTACAAAAACTACCCCGCCCGCGTGGATGCCGCCAAGGCAAAACTGAAGCGCCCCCTCACCCTTTCCGAAAAAATTCTCTATGCCCACCTGCATGAAGACAGCCCCTTGCAGGAGTATAAACGCGGGTCCGACTATGTATTTTTCCAGGTAGACCGCGTGGCCATGCAAGACGCCACAGCCCAAATGGCGCTGCTCCAGTTTATGACCTGCGGCCGTAAAAAAGTAGCCGTACCCAGCACCGTACATTGCGACCACCTCATCACGGCCCAGATTGGAGCAGAAAAAGACATGGAGGTGGCCCTCGATAAAAACCGCGAAGTATTCGATTTCCTTTCCTCCGTGAGCCAGAAATACGGTATCGGCTTCTGGAAACCCGGCGCCGGTATCATCCACCAGATCGTACTCGAAAACTACGCCTTCCCCGGCGGCATGATGATCGGTACCGACTCGCACACGGTGAACGCCGGCGGCGCAGGCATGGTGGCCATCGGCGTAGGCGGCGCCGACGCCGTAGACGCTATGAGCGGCATGGGTTGGGAACTGCAAATGCCCAAACTGATCGGCGTGAAACTCACCGGCAAACTGCGCGGCTGGACCTCGCCCAAAGACGTGATCCTCGCCGTAGCCGGCATCCTGACTGTAAAAGGCGGCACCGGCGCTATCGTGGAATACTTCGGCCCCGGCGCCCAGAGCATGAGCGCTACCGGCAAAGGCACCATCTGCAACATGGGCGCCGAAATCGGAGCCACTACCTCTACCTTCGGCTACGACAAAAGTATGGCCCGCTACCTGAAGGCCACCGGCCGCAACAAAGTGGCGGCCATGTGCAACAAAGTGGCCGACTACCTCACCGGCGATGCCGAGTGCTACGCCAACCCGGAAAAATACTTCGACCAGGTGATCGAAATCGACCTGTCGAAACTCGAACCGCATATCAACGGCCCCTTCACGCCGGACCTCGCCTGGCCGCTTTCCAAATTTGCGGCAGCTGTGAAAAAGAACAAATACCCGGTCAAACTCGAAGTCGGCCTCATCGGCTCCTGCACCAACTCCTCCTACGAAGACCTTACCCGCGCCGCCTCCATTGCCCGTCAGGCGAAAGAGAAGGACCTGGAGGTGCAGGCCGAATTCACCATCACGCCGGGCTCTGAGCTCATCCGCTTTACCGCCGAACGCGACGGTCTGCTGAAAGATTTCGAACAAATCGGCGGCGTGGTGCTGGCCAACGCCTGCGGCCCCTGCATTGGTCAGTGGAGCCGTCATATCGACGACAAGAACCGGGCGAACTCGATCATGACCTCCTTCAACCGCAACTTCACCGGTCGCAACGACGGCAACCCGAACACCCATGCGTTCGTGGCTTCGCCGGAGATCGTAACCGCTTTCGCTATCGCCGGCGACCTGAGTTTCAACCCGAAACGCAGCACACTCATCAACCGGAAAGGCGTAGCCGTAAAACTCGACCCGCCAAAAGGTATCGAACTGCCTAAAAACGGCTTTGCCGTGGAAGACGCCGGCTATATCGCACCGGCCAAAGGCGGCGTGAAAATTTTGGTGGATAAAAAATCGGAGCGCCTGCAACTGCTCAAGCCGTTTACCCCGATCGACAACGGCGAACTGCAAAACATGCGCGTTCTGATCAAGGCCAAAGGCAAATGTACCACCGACCATATTTCGATGGCCGGCCCCTGGCTCAAGTATCGCGGCCACCTGGAGAATATTTCCAACAACTGCTACATCGGCGCCACCAACGCGTTCAACGACGAGCGCAATAAAGTGCTGAACCTGGAAAATGGTCAATACATGGAAGTGCCCGCTTCGGCGCGCGTTTACCAGAAAAAAGGCATCGGCACCATCATTTTCGGCGAGGAAAACCTCGGCGAAGGCTCCAGCCGCGAACACGCTGCGATGGAACCGCGTTACCTCGGCGTGAAAGCCGTGGTGGTGAAATCCTTCGCCCGCATCCACCAGACCAACCTGAAAAAACAGGGTATGCTGGCCCTCACGTTCGCCAACCCGGCCGACTACGACAAAATCCGGCAGGACGACAAAGTGAGTATCTTGGGCTTCGACAAATTCGCACCCGGCAAGCCGCTGCAAATCCGCCTGGATCACTCGGACGGCACTTCGCAGACGTTCGACGTGAACCACACCTATAACGATCAGCAAATTGAATGGGTGAAAGCAGGAAGCGCCTTGAATAAGATACGGAAGGATTTTGGGGTGAAGTAGGGCGAACAGTTTGTTCGCCTGAAAAGGTGGTTAAGCACCGGAAAAATATGACCGGCTGTTCGCGTTTGATGCGCGGGCAGCCGGTTTTATTTTTGATAAAAATTTTGAAAAGTGGAATTTTATTCCCAAAATTTGCTCTCAAAATGGTCGTCATCAGCAAAAGTATCTTACGTGATTTCGGCTTGGAGCACGGGGATGCCATAGACGCGCTCAACGATTGGTACAATGTTGTCAAGGGCGCTGATTGGAGCAACCTAAATGAGCTGCGCCAAACCTTCAATTCGGTTGATTACGTTGGCAATGACCGTTTTGTGTTCAATATCCGGGGCAATCGCTACCGTTTGGTAGTAATGATTTTCTTCGACATTCGCACTATTTTCATTCGCTTTATCGGTACCCACGCGGAATACGACAAGGTGGATGTGACCACAATCTGAACTGCTATGCAATACAAAATCAATTCTGAAGAAGAATATCGGCAAGTTATGGAGCAGGTAGAAGCCTACCTGCGAAAATCTACGGCGCAAGGCGGCTCGCACACGCTCTCCGCTGCCGAAAAAACAGAACTCGGTCGCCTTTCCCTGCTGGCCGAGGCATGGGAAGACGGCATCCCGCTTATGCCCATCCGGCAGCCGCAGACGCTGACCGAGATGATACAATTAAAAATATACGAACGCAAACTCAAACAAAAAGACCTCGCCGCCTTGCTCGGCATCTCCGCCACCCGCCTCTCCGAGGTGATGCAAGGCAAGCGGAAAGTAAACATGGATTTGGCCAAGCGGCTGTACACCGTCCTGAACATCGAGGCGGCGTTCATTTTGGAGAAATCATAGTTTTCTACCTTGATAGTCAGTTTTTTATGACACTTACCGCAGAAGAGTATTTTCAAAGAGGGCTTGAAAAAGCACAACAAGGGCTATTTGAAGAAGCCATTGCGTATTGGACGAAGGCAATTGCGCTCGACCCAAATGATGTGGTGACGTATTACAATCGCGGCAATGCCAAATCAGATTTAGGTGATAAAAGAGGGGCGATTTTGGACTACGACAAAGCCCTCAAACTCAACCCTAATTTTGCTTTACTGTATGCCGGTCGCGGCAATGCCAAATCAGATTTGGGTGACAAGCGGGGGGCGATTTTGGACTACAACAAAGCTATAGAATGCAACCCGAACGATGTTTTGTCGTTTTACAATCGCGGCGTTACCAAGTCAGAGTTGGGCGACAAGCGAGGGGCAATTTTGGACTACAACAAAGCCATAAAACGCAATCCGAAGTATGCGATGGCGTATATGAATCGCGGCAATGACAAATCAGATTTGGGTGACAAGCGAGGGGCCATTTTGGACTATGACAAAGCCATCAAACTCAACCCGAAGAATGCGATGGCGCATAACAATCGTGGCTTTACGAAGTCAGCATTGGGCGACAAACGAGGGGCGATTTTGGACTACGACAAAGCCATCGAACTCGACCCGGACATTGCTTTAGCACACTTAAATCGCGGTGTAACATTTGAAGAGATTGGAGCAACACTTCAGGCCCAGCTCGATATCAAACGTTTTCTTCTGCTCACGGACAAAGGTGATTTTTTTGGAACTACCCAACCAACTTTTCGCCATTTCTCCACCTACCCCGCTCCCTACCTCCTCCACCGCAGCCTCCAAATATTCACCGACGACTTCGAGCAGTTCAACACTGTCCACCCCATCGTGGACGCCACCCGGCAACAGTGCAAGTCCTGGAAGCGCTGGGAAGAATGGCGCAGGCTATCGGGCAGCGAAAAAGCCGCGCCGCTCATGTACTACCACGCGCTCGCGCTCGTGCAGCACTATATGGGCGACCCCATCGAAGCCTACCGCATCTACGACGACGTGCTCGATGATGAGGAAATTATGGGCGTGCCGCTCAACCTGGTGGGGCAGTATTATTTCATCGAATCAGCCAAACTCTTTCGCGAGCCGCATGAGGCGATTTTGGCGTTTGCCTTGCAAGCACTGGAAGGGTCAAGGGAAGAACTCATCACCCTGAATGCCCACCGCGAGCTCTACTACGCCGGGCAAATTCTTTGGGCAAACGATCATCCGGTGGAAGCTCACGAGTATTTTGAACTGGCTGATGCGTACTTGCCCGCCGCGTATATGCAGGTGCTGAGCCTGCCCGCCGTCGGCGCGGAGCCTGCCGAAATCGAAGCCAAAATCGCCAACATCCGTGCGCGGGAAGCGGCATTGCCGGCGGAGCAAGGTTTTTTGCGTGGCTTTCCTGCGCGGCCATTTCGCTTGGACAAGCCCGACGAAGATTTCCTCGCGCCCATCCTGCACTACGCGCATTACCGCGAAATCGGGGAGGCCATCGCCGAACTGCGCCGAGCGGGCGAGCCGTTTGAACACCACGAATTGTGGGAAGCCTTTTACTGGCTGCCGGAGGATGAAAAGGAACTCAACTGGCTTATCCGGCGGGAAGAATTGGCCGCTTTAAGCCGGGAATTATTGACACAATTCAAAACCAATGTAGCGGCACAACTCGAAGACAGAGCTGCCGACGAAGAAATGGCCTTGATTGAACAAGCCTTCAATGAGGTTATCAAAAAAGACGACTGGGCAGGTACAAAGTACGCTGATTTTGAAGATTTTAAAACTAAATCGGCTTCCATGCCCGGTATCGTGCAGCAGCTGGCCCGACTTGTGAGCGACAACCGCCGCTTGGGTGCGCACAACAAAATGCTACTGGTGGAATACTGCTACCTGCGCGGCGACCTCGACATAGAAGAGGCGTTTCTCCTGTATTTCTACATCGGCAAGCACGCCCCAAGCAATCCAGGAAGTGTTCTCGAAGCGGGTTTGGTGGATGGCAGTAAAAAAATTGTGGAACTGATGCTCAGCACTGTTTCCATTACGGGCCAAATACTAACCGCCGCTGCCGCCGCTGCATTGACCGAATTGCTTCTGAAATTCAGTGCGCCTGACCGGGCCCCGGATATTGACCTAAACGACCTTCGGGGCAAGACCGGTGCGCCACTGCCCAAAAGCGACTATGACCGCTTCGTGGAGGATTTTCTGAAATTCGTCAGTCGCGAGCGCGAGACGCTCGACGAAGAGAAGTTTGCGCAGCGTTTTCCGCTGGAGGGATTTGATGATTGGAGGCGGAAAAGGAAGTCGGCGAAGTGAGCCGTTTTTTATTACAACAATTCACCAACCCCCATTACATACGAAGTACCGGCTGTTCGCACGTGGGGTGCGGGCAGCCGGTTTTTTCGGAAGAAGGCTTACTTTTGCAAAACCAAATCAATAAAAAATTTCCGAGAGCAAACATGAACTGGAAGCGCATTCCAAAAGTACTGCACAATATAACATTTGAGGTATCGGGCGACCCGGACTGGACCCCATACCACCTCATGTTTACCCCTGTAGTGGAAAAGGCGATAGAAGAATCCTCCGAGGCGATGCGCGACAAGAGCGCCGGCAATACTGCTGCCCAAAGTATCCGGCAGTTCATTCGACAATACCCACGCTTTCCGATGTTCAAAAACCACCTGTTCACCTATTATTATTTAAGAGGGGAGACGGTGGCGGCACAGCAAGTCATTGACGAGTGCCTGCAGGCCCATCCCGACTATTTTTACAACGGCATCATGCAAGCCACCCTTTGGATGCGCTCGGATACCGACCGGCCAAAATTGCCCGTATTGATGCGCGGCTGGAACATCATCGCCTACGCCGGACGTAACAAGTTTGTGGAGCACGAGGTGCGCGGCTACTACCTGCTTGCTGCAGAGTATTACCTATGGACCATGCAAGTGGATCAGGCAGATGGATTTGTCTATTTTTTAGAGGCAGCTAGCCCCGAGCCGGACCATCCGAACATTGGTGCCTTGCGAAAAAAGGTGACTGAAGTACAGAAATTGATGCAGAAGGCCCGCGGGTATTGGGTCAAAAAGGATAAGTGAGCAGGGTGGTTTGTCGTTTTCGAGATGAATGCGGCGCAGGTCCGTTCTTCGCGCGTATAGGATGCGGGCAGTCGGTTTTTATTATCATCATATCTTTGCAGATCAAATTTTCAACCATGTCCAAACACCTCCAGATCGTAACCGGCAAACAACCCGGCAAAACACTCAGCAAGGAGCAAAAACGTTTCAATTCTTTAGTAAAAAAGATCAAAACCCTGCGGACCCAGATTGAAAAGACAAAAGAACTTGATCTGGAACTGCGCCGCCTCGGCGACGAGCGGGTGACACCCGCCGAAAAGACGGCCGTTGACGCTTGCCGCGATTGGACCATGGCCCTGAACAATAGCCTGTTCCGGGCCAAACTTGGCAAAAAACAGGCGGAGAAACTGGAACTTATCCTGCTGGAAGAAATCGGTCGCCTGCTCAAAACACGTTTTTATCAGGACGATATCGAATTGCAGGAACTATATGCCAGGTACGAAGGAAGTGGCCGCAGTTTTGCAGAAATCCAGGATGACGAAGACCAGGAAACAAAAGCCATGGCCGCGCAGATGATGAACGAGATGTTTGGGATGGACGTCGAGATGGACGATTTGGACAATCCGGAAAGTATGCAGGAAAAAATAAAAGCCAAACAGGCCGAATTCGAAGCCGCTGAACGCGAACGCGCTGAAAAACGCGCGAAAAAGATAAAAACAGACAGTCAGCGCGCCGCTGAGGAAAAAAGGTTAGCCGCCGAAACCGCCGTTAAAAAAACAGCCAAACAAATCTACGTCGACCTGGTTCGGCATTTCCACCCCGACAGGGAGCAAGACGAGCAACTCCGCGACGAAAAAACGGAGGTGATGAAACAAATCACAGCCGCCTACGAAGCCGACGATCACCTGCGCCTGCTTGAACTGCAAATGACCCTGCTCAGTGGCCGCGACAATGTTTTCGCCGATTTCAACAACACCCAACTAAATTATTTTAACAAAACCCTCCAGCAACAGGCCGCTGAACTGGAAGAAGAACTGTACCTGGCTTCCCCGGAGGTCAATGGCAACATCTACGCCATGCTGTACGCGCCCGACCGTCGCTGGATGTTGGCCAATGTGGAAAAACACGTCCGCGTGCAGCAAAAATTAGTGAAGGATATCCGGCACAACCTGAAAGCCATTCAACAGGAAAAAATATACAAGGCCGTTATCCGGGAATACGAGTTGGAGGAGGATCTGGATTTTTTTCCGGATGACTTCTGGCGGTAGGCAGGTCTTCCACATCGCGTTTGCAGGCAGAAAAGGCGAGGAGAACAAACAGAAAATGGAGTGTTTTTTTCATTGCTGGGTATAAAATTTACAGTTTGGCCCGCAGGGTGCATTGCAGACCGGAGTTGAGGGTGAGCTCGTCTGATTTGAAAAAATTGTCGGCCGTAAGGTCGAGGAAGCCCTGGTTGTAACGTACGTCCACACTCAACCGGTCGGAGAGGGCAAACGACCATCCCAATACCAAACCCAGATCGTATCGGTAGAAGCCCTGTCTTACATTCGCCTCCGTGGGTTCGGTGGATGCAACGATATTATAGCCAGAAATGCTCCATAAGTTATCGGTTTGATGCCGGTTCAGGAAATTTATGGATGGACGTACCCCGGCCAGCCAGGCATAGCGACTGTTTTTGCCACCCTGCCGGCGCAGCAGAAGCGGCAGTTCCAGGTAAGCGACCGAACGCACATTTATTTCGCCCCGGCTGATGCCGATACCTACGGGTCGCACCAGCGTATCGGCAAAAGTGGTGAACAGGCGATAACCGGGCGTTATCCGGCCCTGGAATTCTATCTGTAATGCCCAATGACGGTTCAGGGGTTGAAGCCAGAAACAACCCAACACTGGGCCCGCGGCCAGGCGCAGGGGTTGGTGGCCGACCGGGCTTACCTGGGCGCCGATGATTGGGCCGAAACCCGATTGATGAAAACGAATGACCGCCGAATCGGTTAGGGGTGCAGTGTTCAGCGCCGCGCTTAATAAGATGCTTAAGAACATGATGTTAAGGTGTTACAAGAGTGACTGGAATTATGCACAGGAAGTGTGATTTACAGCCTGAACCGGAGACCCAGACCCATATTCAGCAGTATTAATTCGCCCGGACGGTCGTCGAGGGTTCGGATGAAATTATCCGGAAACCAGTCGATTATCGGCTCCGGGAAGGGTTGTCCTTCTTCCTTTTGGAGGCGGGGCGTGGCATTGTCATCCGAATTTGCGAAATAGACCAAAAAACTTTCAACGGCCAGACGTTCTGTCAGCCACCAGGTGAACCGCGCGCCCAGTTCAAAAGCCGGCAACAAATTGGGTTTGTAGGTGCGGGTTTGAAACAACAGCCCGCTGTTGTGAATATCCTGGCTAACCCGGTTGAGCAGGAACCCTGCCTTGGGCGATATACTGAGTTCACGGCCACTGTGCAACGGAATATTGAAACGGGGGCCCACGGTCAGCGATGGGTTATTGACCCGGTAAAAGCCGCTGAAAATGTATTCGTCCCCCCTGTAACTCGATAATCTGCCCTCCATGGAAAGGTAGCGCAAACTTGATTCCACCGACCAGCGCCGTCTGAAACGGTATTCCATATTGCCGCCAAACGTATAAAATCCCCACATGTCGGAGCAACAACTGTGAATGGCCAGGCCGCTCCCCGCGTCCAAACCCGCCGTGAACCGGGTCAACCTTTCCGGCGATTGTGCAAACGCCCAACCATAGAATATGACGAACACCCCGGATAAAAGACTCTTTTTGATCATTGCATAAAAATTTTTCAGTGTTAATAAATTTTATCACCGTCCACCGTCCACCGTCCACCGTCCACCGTCCACCGTCCACCGTCCACCGTCCACCGTCCACCGTCCACCGTCCACCGTCCACCGTCCACCGTCCACCGTCCACCGTCCACCGT
>CAUJEY010000038.1 GCA_963169325.1 Bacteroidota bacterium | reverse complement strand
TAGAAGGAAGAAGTGTTTTTGCATGATTGGGCGAGTTTTGTGTGTCGGGAAGATAAGGGTTTAATTCAAACCGCTGCTTGCCTTGTTCTGTTGTGGGGCGAATTTTTAATTCGCCTACGCTACAGGTTGACCGCCCGTAGCGCAGGCGAATTAATCCCGAGCTATCGGGACGCCCCACAACACAACTTAAGCCACGCCAATTCCGCTTCCGTCAAATACTTCCCTACCTTCCGAATCACCAACTTATTATACGCCTTCAGCCACGCCGACTCCTCCTTCGTCAGCAGCGATTTTTGCACCAAATTGGTAAAAATCGGCGCGATCGTCAGCACCTCGAAGCCCAAAAACTCGCCGAATTCCGTTTTTTCGTCTTCCACACACAGCACTAAGTTTTCGATGCGCACCCCGTGTTTGCCGGCGCGGTAAATGCCGGGTTCCACCGAAGTGATCATACCGGGCATCATGGGCGCTTCCATGACGGCCGTGGCGCCGGGTGTGGGGCTGATGCTTTGCGGGCCTTCGTGTACGTTGAGGTAATAGCCCACGCCGTGTCCGGTACCGTGCCCGAAGTTAATGCCGCGTTGCCACATTGCCTGCCGGGCCGGCGTATCGAGTTGATAGCCGCGGGTACCGCGGGGGAATCGGGCGGAGCACACCGCGATAAGGCCTTTGAGCACGAGTGTATAGTCGGTCATCTGCTCCTCGGTGATATTGCCGAGTGAAATGACGCGCGTGGTGTCGGTAGTGCCGCCGAGGTACTGGCCGCCCGAATCGAGCAGGTACAGGCCGTCGGGTTTGAGTTCGATGTTGCTTTCCGGGGTGGCGCTGTAATGCGGCATGGCGGCGTGCGGGCCGTAGGCCGAGATGGTGCCGAAACTTTCGCCGACGTTGTCTTTTTGTTCCCGCCGCAGTTCGTGCAGTTTGGCCTCGGCATCCAGCTCGGTGATCTTTTGTTTGCCGACGGTTTGCGACAGCCAGTAAAAAAATTTGGTGAGTACCACGCCGTCTTTCACCATCGTCCCTCGCGTATGCGCTGTTTCGGCCGGGGTTTTACAGGCTTTGAGCCAGGCGGTAACGTTAATACCTTCCAACACTTTGGCCGTGGCGGGAAATGCGCCGGGCAGGTTTTGGCTGATCCGTTTTGGATCGATGAGGATGCTGGCTTTGGCGGGCATTTTACCCAGCCAGGCGGTGGCGGCATCGTAGGGGAACACCCGGATACCGTCGCGATTGAGTTTGCTGCGAATGTCGTCGGGCATTTTGGCCGGATCGATGAACAGTGCGGCCTCGTTCGGCCCGATGGCGGCGTGGGCCACAAACAGTGGGTTGTAGGGCACGTCGCGGCCGCGCAGGTTGAAAGCCCAGGCGATGTCGTCGAGGCTGGAGAGCACGGTGTAGTCCGCCTTTTGCACGCTGAGTGCGGCGCGAATCTGGCCGAGTTTTTCTTTGCGCGAAGCGCCGGCGAATTTGACCGGGAACTCGAACACCGGTTCTGCGGGCAGCGGCGGCCGGTTCTGCCAGCTGGGACCCACCAAATCCACATTCGGATCGACCCGGATGCCGTGTGGTCGCGTGCCGGCTTCCAGTGCTTTGTACCATTGGCGGGAGAGCAGGTTGCCATCCACGCCCACCGTAGCGCCTTCGGAAAGGGTATCGACCAGCCAATCGACGAATTCGGGCGTATGCGGCACGACTAATTTCATCAGTTCGATGCCGCTGCCGGCGAGTTGTTGTTCGGCGGCGAGGAAGTATCGACTATCGGTCCAGAGTCCGGCGAAGTTTTTCGTGACCACTAGCGTGCCGGCCGAGCCGGTGAACCCGGAAGCCCAGAACAGGGCTTTCCAGTGTTCGGGCAGGTACTCGCTCATGTGCGGGTCGGTGGCGGGAATGACGTAAGCGTCGAGGCTGCGTTCGGCCAGGAGGCGGCGAAGGGCGGCGATGTTTTGTGCGGGGGAGGAAGAGGCCATGTGAAAAAATTGAAATCAGGCTACAAACATCGGATTTAAAAATACTATGACTACATTTAACCGGATCAAAATCATAAAAACAATTTCATGGCAGACAACAAAGATGAAGTACAGGGCGCCCCCTGGCCCATCCCAGCTTTTCATTTTATCGTTACGATTGATGGAGTTGACATTCCTTTTCAGGAAGTTTCCGGCTTGGATACAGAAGAGGACGTCATAGCGTATCGAAACGCAAATAATCCAATTTTTTCCACGGTAAAAATGCCCGGGCTGAAAAAAGCCTCCGATATCACGATGAAGAAAGGCGTATTCAAAAATAACACAGCCTTGTTCGATTATTTCGCCTCGGTGAAAATGAACGCCGTCGTCCGGCAGACCGTCACAATTACGCTCGTTGACGAGCATAACAAGGCTTTGTTTGTCTGGACCTTAAAAAATGCCTACCCGAAAAAAGTTACGGGCACCAGTATGAATGCCAAGTCCGATGACGTGGCTATAGAAGAAATTGTGTTCGCACACGAGGGTTTGGAGATGACGAAAGGGTGATTGTGCAAATTACTTCGCCAACTTCTTGGCCGTCTTAAAGTGGCAAACTTTTCAAAACCCACGTTAAATTATATGATCGGTAATGGTAATCGTTCCCGCCGCCGCCTGAAACTACAAAACAAAAAATGCTGCGTCGTCTGAAACGGCGTCACATGCGCCTCCTCTTTACAACGGATGCGCCTGAAAAAGGGCGCAAACACGGCATGCATGGCCGCCCGCGAGTATTGGCGGATGTCCAGTCCACTGCATTTTTTAGGCCCTATAGGCGAAAAAGTGCCCAATACGAAGTAGCCGCCGGGGCGAATAGCGCGTTGGGCAATATCGACATAGTGCTGCACGAGCGCCTCCGTAGTCAGAAAATGAAAGGCCGCGCGGTCGTGCCAGAAATCATACTGCCCGGCAGCGGGTTCAAATTCGTTCACATCGCTGACAATCCATTTGACCTGCAAGGCCTGATCGCCGAGGCGTTGTTTGGCTTTTTCGATCGCCGCGGCAGAAATATCGAGCACCGTTAGGTCGGTATAGCCCATTTGAAGCAGGGCATCCACCAGGTGGCTGTCGCCGCCGCCGATATCGATGATGCGGGCGTTTTTCGGCAACTTGAAATATTCGATAAATTCGATGCTGGTATGCGGATAGGGCTGAAACCAGCTGTATTCCTGCTCGGTTTTGCCTGTGTAAAGATTTTCCCAATGCGTTTTGAAGGTAGTTTCCATGTTCTTGCCGTTTCTGAAAATGATGGAAGTAGAAATCATGCCGGGCTTTGATAGTGATTCTTTTTCAACCGCCCGGCGCTATCGCCAGGCACACCCCATTTTTGGCGCAGCCATATCCAAAAGGTCGGATTATCCGTATGGCAACGCATGCGGTAATTGGCGCCAAATCCGGCTGCGAGGGTCAATACGCCCACGACAACGATACTGGCCGGAATACCGAATGCATCGGCCAAAATTCCCGTCAGCAGGGCGCCGATGGCGTAACCCATGTCGCGCCAGAACCGGAATACGCCCAGGCTTTTAGCCCGGTCGAAGGGGTGGGTGTTTTCGGCGATGGAGGCCAGGAATGTCGGATAAACCATGGCCGTGCCCCAGCCGAGTAAGGCCAGCAAGCCGGCAAACATCCAGAATTGCCCGGCAAAAGCCAGTCCGATCAGGGTGGCGCCCTGCAACAGCATGCCCCACAACAGCAGGTCTCTTTTGCAAATAAAATCGGATAAGCGGCCGGAAAACAGCTGCCCGATGCCCCACACGGCCGGGTAAACGGCGGCCAGCATACCCGTTTCGGGTAGCGTCATACCTTTTTGTACAAGGAAGACCGGCAGTAGCCCCCACACCATACCGTCGTTCAGGTTGTTCACCAGGCCTGTCATTGTCACGGAGCCGAGGTTGCGGTGCCGCCAGGTGGTATCCGTAAAAATATTTCCAAGCCGTTTGACTTTGCTCTGCACCGCTTCGGCCGCTACATGCGCATGCGTGTCGCGCAGCAGAAACAAGGTGGATAAAATACCCGCGATGGAAAGTCCCACGCCGAGATAAAAGGGGTAAGGCCGCAACCCGTAAGCGCCGGCTATCCAGGCGCTCACAAATGCCGCTGCCGCCACAGCAAGATACCCGGCAAATTCGTTCAGGCCCATGGCCAGACCGCGGTCGCGCTCGCCGGCCAGGTCAATTTTCATCACCACGGTGGCCGACCAGGAAAAACCCTGGTGTATGCCCAGCAGCAGATTGGCCGCCACCACCCAGCCCCACGACGGGGCAAACATCAGCAGGAAGGGAACCGGAAGTCCCAGTACCCAGCCCAGCAACAGGAGGTTTTTGCGACCAATCCGGCCGGCCAAAATACCCGTCGTCAGGTTGGCCAGGGCTTTGGCCAGGCCAAAGGCGACGATGAACGACAGGATGGCCGTTTTGGCTGAAATGCCGAATTCTCCCTCGGCCAATTGTGGCAGGATACTGCGCTCCATACCGACCATGCCGCCGACAAAGGCATTGATGACGACGAGCAAGGTAAACTGCCGCCAGTTTTTGCGCAGGCCCAGTTCAACAACGGAGGTCTTTAACGTTTCCATCAATTGTCCTGTAATTTTGCATCGAGATAACTTTCTTCCAACCGTATCGCTTTGAAGCCGTGGGCATGGAGTAATTGCACCGCTTCATCGGCATAGGTACAAAAGGGGCCCCGGCAGTAAGCAATGATAGTTTTGTCGCGGGGCAATTCGGCCAGGCGTCCGGGCAATTCGTCCATGGGAATAGAGCGGGCATCGGGCAGATGACCGGCGGCGAATTCATCCGGCGGGCGGACGTCGAGAAACAATACCCGGTCGTTGCCTGGCCGGTTTTCGTACGACAGGCTGCCGGGGCTGTGCATCTCCTGCCGGAATTGGCGGAGTGTCACCTGTACAGCCGGTTCCTGCTCCAGCGCCAGGTCGCGCAGGGCTTTCCAGGCAGCGTATGCTTTAGGGCCGTTTAAGGTATACCAAATGAAGGTGCCTTCCCGCCTGCTTTTTACGAGGCGGGCGGTTTTCAGCACCTGTAAATGCTGCGAGGCATTGGCTACGGTAATCGCGGTTTGCACGGCGATTTGCTCCACCGATTTTTCGCCATTAGCCAACAAATCGAGTATCTCCAGGCGGTTAGGATTGGAGAAGGCTTTGGTCATGCCTGCTATGGCAGCGTAGATGTTGTCCTTGAAGACGCGTTTTTCCATGGAGGCAAAGATAATTCAAGTATTCAATTATTTTATTGAACACTTGAATTATCTTTGTTTTTATAACGCCGACTGCCAGTCGGCGTTACAGATGTATGGGCCGGTTGGCCGTAGCCGCCAGCGCCGCTTCCTTGAACGCTTCGGTGTATGTCGGGTGCGCATGGCTCATACGCGCGGCATCTTCCGCGGATGCGCGAAACTCCATCAGCGCGACCCCTTCGGCAATCATATCCGCCGCGCGGGCGCCGACGATATGTACGCCGAGTATTTCGTCGGTGTCTTTGTGCGCCAGTATTTTGACCATACCGTCGAGGTCCATGCTTGCACGGGCACGTCCCAGGGCACGGAACGGGAATTTGCCGGCCTTGTAGGGGGTGCCTTTTTCTTTTAATTCTTCTTCCGTATAACCGACAGCGGCTACTTCCGGCCAGGTGTATACCACGCCGGGAATGAGATGATAGTGGATATGCGGCTTTTGGCCGGCGATGGTTTCGGCCACGAACATACCTTCTTCCTCCGCTTTGTGGGCCAACATGGCGCCCCGCACCACATCGCCGATGGCGTAAATACCGGGCACGTTGGTTTCCAGGTGTTCATTCACGGGGATGCGGCCTTTTTCGTCGGGGGTAATCCCGGCGTTTTCCAGGCCCAGGCTATCTGTATAGGGCCTGCGGCCGATGGAAACCAGGCAATAGTCTACTTCAAAATGGAGGACTTTGGATTCGTCGTCGCGACTTTTGGCCGTCACTTTTACTTTTGTTTTCGAAGGGGTCACTTCGGTCACGGCGTGGCGCAGGTAGAACTGCATGCCGATTTTTTTCAGCGATTTGCTCAATTCGCGGCTGCAATCGCCATCCATGGTCGGGATAATGCGGTCGAGGTATTCCACGACGTGTACTTCCGTGCCGAGACGGGCATATACGCTACCCAACTCGAGCCCGATGACGCCACCGCCGATGATGAGCATGCTACCGGGCACTTTATCGATGTTCAGGGCTTCGGTGCTGGTGATCACCCGTTTTTTATCGTAGTTGAAAGCTGCCGGCACGATGGGTTTGGAGCCGGTGGCAATGACAACCTTTTGGGTTTCAATTTCCTGTGCAGCGCCGTCTTCGCCGGTGATCCGGATTCTGTTTTTGTTGACAAACGATCCGTGTCCGTGGTACACGTCGATCTTGTTTTTCTTCATCAGAAATTCCACACCTTTCACATTCTCCAGCACCACCTCATTCTTCCGCTGGATCATTTGCGGCATATTTACCTTCAGGTCTTTCAGGTCGATGCCGTGCGTTTTGAATTTCTCGTGTGCGTTGTGGTAATGTTCAGACGAGTCGAGCAGGGCCTTGGAAGGGATACATCCTACGTTCAGGCAGGTGCCGCCCAGCGCGGCGTAGCGTTCGATAATGGCGGTGCGCATGCCCAATTGGGCACAGCGGATGGCGGCTACGTATCCTCCGGGACCGGAGCCTATGATGGTGACGTCGTATTGCATAGTGTTTTACTTAGTTCTTTTTCGGCCCCTTTCCTCTGAATCGCCGTTTATCCTTCCCTCCGCCGGTTGGCTTGTTGCTCCCATCATCTCCGCCGCCCTCATTTTTAGGCGGAGCGGGCGGCTGTTGCTGGGGCGGACGTTCGGTGCGTGGCTCGCGTGGCGGTTGGTCAGGTTTGGGCGGGCGGTTTTCCGGGCGTTCCGGCCGGGTATCGGGTTTTGGAGGCCGGTCCGGTCGGGTGTCCCGATTTTCCGGGCGTTCGGGGCGTGTATCCGGTGTTTGCGGGCGTTCCGGCCGGGCGCTCCGGCTGTCGGGGCGTTCGGGGCGTGGGGCGCGACTATCCGGCCGTTCGGGGCGTGGGCCACGGTTATCGGGTCGTTCAGGACGCGGGCTACGGCTATCCGGCCGTGCGCCGCCCCGTCCCTGATGTGCCGGCCGGGCACTGCCCTCGCGATCTGCTTTTTCCACAGCGGAAGCCAGGCTTTGATCGGCACGGCCTTTTTTCTTCTTTTTCTTTTTCTTTTTCCGGATTTCGAGGGGCAACTGAATCACGTTGTCCACGCTTTCGTAGTCGGGTTCCTCTTCTTCCGGTTCCTCCGACGACGGCGGGGCCATGGCCTGGATATCGTCGAGGCTGGCCGGTATTTCGCCGCGTTTGAGCATATCGAGCGCTTCCCATACCTGGTCGACATGCAGGGGGTAGAATTTACCGCGGTTTTCGGCGTAGGCAAAATACATCAGACGTTTGAACACATCCGTTTTCATCAGGATGGCCATGCCGGCCGACGTTTTCATCTTCTCCGCCTTGTCCGGAAAATCTTCGAGCGCGTCGATATACGTATCTAATTCATAATTGAGGCAGCATTTGAGGCGGCCGCACATACCGGAAAGTTTGGTCTGATTGATGGCCAGGTTCTGGTAGCGCGCGGCGGCGGTATTGACGCTTTTGAATTCGGTGAGCCAGGTAGAGCAGCACAGTTCGCGGCCACAGTTGCCCAGGCCACCGATTCGGGCCGATTCCTGCCGGGCGCCGATCTGGCGCATTTCGATTTTTACCTTGAATTCGCGGGCATAATGCCGGATCAGTTCGCGAAAATCGACTCGGCCGTCGGCGGTGTAGAAAAACGTGCATTTACGCCCGTCGCCCTGGAATTCTACGTCGCCCACTTTCATATTGAGGTCGAGGGTGCGGGCAATGGCACGTGCGCGAATCATGACGTCGCGTTCCTGCTGGCGCACTTCATCGAGGCGTTCCAGGTCGCGTTCGTGCGCTTTTCGGATAATCGCTTGTTGTTTGGCGTCGGCACGGGTGCGTTTTCGCTTCATTTGCATCCGCACCATTTCGCCGGAGAGCGATATTTTACCGACATCATAGCCGCCGGAAACGGACTCTACCAGCACCCAATCGCCGGTGCCGGCCCGGGTATGGGACGGGTTTTTGAAAAAATCTTTGCGGGAGCCGTTTTTAAAGCTCACCTCTACGACGTCGAACGGTTGCGGGTCACGAATGCCCAGTGCCGAAATCCAGTCGTAAGTATTATGCCGGTTGCAGCCCCCTGTCGCGCAACCGCCGTTAGAACGGCAGCCGGAAGCGGTGGAGTCTTTACCGGTGGAACAAGAACAGCCTACACAGCCCATAATTTATGGTAAATCAGCGCGTTACCTCCACTCTTGGTTACTTTTTTGCTGCGCAAAAAGAAACAAGAGCGGGAGAAAAGTGCTGATTGTAGTTTAAGAATTGTGATCAATAAGAACCTCCATTTTGGAGCGTCCCTGGTTTAATCTGGAAATGGATTAAATTATATGTCGCACAAATGTCGAAACCTTCTGCCACTTTTTTTAATCCGTTTTCGTGGTGTTTTAGTGTTTTGGTGTTTTAGTGTTTTAGAATCAACTTTATTCCACTTTTTCTGATGGGATTTTAGAGCATGTTGGGGATTTTCCACCGGAGCCAAAAACGAGGGCTTTTTTCGTCAGTTTTCGCGTTTTTGAAGGAGCATAGCGGGGACTACGTGACTGAAAAAAGGTGAAAAATGGCGAAAAAAGAACCGTTTTGGGCCCGGCGGGAAAGTCCCCAACATGCTCTTAGCCCTCTTTCAAAATGCGGTTGATTTGGATGGATGTGTCCAAAAACAGGATTTTGGGGTTGGCGTTTCGTTCGATATAATAAATATTGTCGTTCAGAATACGGGCCATGCGGTTGATTTTTTCAAAATTGAGCACATTGGCCATGTTCTGTGCAGTTTGGAGTTCTTCGGGGCGCAGGCGGGCATCCGGATTTTTAGTGACCACCATGGCCAGCAGTTCACGCAGGAAATGCAGGCCGAAGTGGAGGAATTGTTTTTGGTTTTCGCGGCCCAGTTTAGCGAAGTTGTCGGTCCATTTTACCAATTCCACCCCGTTGCCACGCCAGCATTTGCGGAGCCAGTCAAGCAACAGCGCCGCGTCGTCGTTCTCGGGGTTGTCGGCGAGTTGCAGGGCCTGGTTGAAGTCGCCCCCGGAAAGAAACGCGATTTGCCGGGCCCGGTTCATGTCGAGGCTGCGTTTATTTTGCAGGCCTTCCGTGATGTCATCGTCGCTGAGCGGGTCGGTTTTTACCAGTTGGCAGCGCGAAAGTATGGTCGGCAGGATCAGGTCGGCGTTTTCTGCAACAAGTAAAAAGATGGTTTGTTCGGGCGGCTCCTCAATGAGTTTAAGCAGGCGGTTTCCCTCCTTGCCGAGGTATTCGGGCAGCCACATCAGCAGTATCTTGTATCGGCCTTCGAATACCTTGAGGCTGAGTTTTTTAATGACGGCGTTGCATTCGTCTTTGGTGATATTGCCCTGTTTGTTTTCAGCGCCGAGGCGTTGCAGCCAGGTATTGGCGTCGAGGTAAGGGTTTTCGGCAAGGGCTGCGCGCCATTCTTTTATAAAATTGGTACTGACGGCGTTGGGGCCCACCGTCGGGTAGGAAAAATGAAGGTCGGGGTGTGTGAAATGTCCGGTTTTGCCGCAGGCATTACATTTGCCGCAGGCAACCGCATTGCCGTCGGCATCGGAATCGGGCGTTTCGCACAGGAGCAGGCGGGCAAAATCGAGGGCCAGGGAAAGGGTGCCCCAACCGGTTTGTCCGATAAACAACAACGCATGCGGCACCCGACCACCGCTGTGCAGCCGGCTAAGAGATGATTTGGTGCGCTGTTGACCCAGTGTTGACATGTGGAATCAATTTGAAAATGTGGTCAATGTGGTCAATGTGCCGCAAGCCTAATAATAAAACGCGTCAGCTTGAAGCAATAACCACGACATGGCGAAGGTACGGGAGATTTGGGAGTTCTGAATTATGTGCTGCATCAACCGGTGCCTTCCGGCTTCAAACTTCAAACTTCGAACTTCGAAGCCGGTTCTGCCCCGTCGACCAGAAACCTGCAACCAAATGTTCAGTTTTCGGGAATTCATGTATCTTTGAACCTGTTTTCTAATCCCGCCTTTTGGTATGAATGACTATCTGATTCAATTTGCGCTCTTACGCGAACGCTCTTTCCGCGAGACGAACAACCGGGAATTATTTCGGCGTTTGCTGCTTTGTATGGAGTTCACAGGCAACCATTCGGAGAGCCGTGAGCTATATGAAGAAATCTTAGACCAACATCCGTATTGTAGTTACGCCTGGCACAACCTGGGTTGGGCGTGTTTGCAACTGGACGCGCCCGAAGACGCGCTCGAAGCCTTTGAGTACGCCTATATTACCATGCCTTTTTTCGAAGAAGCATATCGCGCCTACGGCGAACTGGCTTTTGAGCGCGGACTCTACCGGAGCGCGTTGCAGTGCTATACCGAAATGAGCGCCAATATGGAAGCCGACAGCACGGTATTGGCGCGAACCGGCGAATGCCATCTTCGGTTGGGCGAAATCGGGGCTGCAAAAAAAATGTGCCGGCAGGCCCTGCAGGCAGATCCCTACAACGCCGAGGCATATTACCAATTGGGCGCCTGTTTTGCCGCTGAAAAAGACTACCGCACCGCAGCACGATGGATGCGCGAAGCCATTCGTACGGAAGAACGCCGGGAGGAGTTTCATAGCGCCCTGGCCATCGTGTACAATTGCCTCGGACAATCGAAAAAAGCCCTGGTCCATTATTGGAAAGCGGTGGAAATAGCGCCGGAAGAACCGGCATCCTGGTTGCAATTAGCCGAGTTTCTGATGCTTGCCGGCGAAATGCCAGAAGCGCTCGAAGTGCTGGAGCAAGCCCTGGAGAATTCGACAGGAGCAGAATTGTTGTACTGCAACGCCGCTTGCCAATTTCTTTCCGGCAACCGCAACGCAGCCGTACTGACCCTCCGGCAAGCCCTGGCAGCCGACGCCGGCAGCCAAACCAGCATCTTCCGCTGGGCGCCCGCCCTGCGCGATGACGCCGAAATTACAGGCTTGCTAAACAGTTTTAGATAGCTTGGTTTTTTTAACAAAAGATTGTACCTTTGCGCGCCTTTTTTAAAAGTCTGATCTGTAGTCAGTTAGCATTTGTTTCCTTATGAAACGGATCACGGATTACAGTAAACGGGCCGCTTTAAAGGAGGACAATCTTTTTTCATTCAAAAATTCTGATTCTCAACATGTTCGCAATCGTTTCCATCGCCGGTCAACAATTCAAAGTTGAGGAAGGTCAGCAGATCTTCGTCCACCGGCTGGCAGCCCAGGAAGGTGATTCAGTCACTTTCGACGCCGTACATCTGATTGATCGCGAAGGCCAGGTATCTATTGGCACGCCCAATCTGAACGGCGCAAGCGTCAAAGCCAGCGTTCTCACCCACGTAAAAGGCGACAAAGTGATCGTTTTTCACAAAAAACGTCGCAAAGGCTACCGTAAGAAAAACGGCCACCGCCAATCGTTTACCAAAATTAAAATCGAGGGGATCGCAGGATAAGGAGATGCAGCGGCGCGAGTAGAACACTACATTCAAAAACGCGCTTCCTGGCACTCAAAACTTCTGTTATTCTTCATTCAAACTCAACACTCACAACTCAAAACTCAAAACTGAGTTATGGCACATAAAAAAGGCGCGGGCTCTACCGATAACGGCCGGGACAGTAAAAGTACACGACTCGGCGTAAAACTCTTTGGCGGCCAAAAAGCAGTGGCCGGCAATATCCTTGTTCGCCAGCGCGGTACCAGATACCATCCGGGCGAAAACGTATACATGGGCCGCGACCATACCCTGCACGCATCCGTCGATGGGGTGGTGGAATTCAAACGCGGCCGTTATGACCGCAGTTTCGTTCACATCGTTCCCTTTGCGGAAGTGGCTGAAACCGTCGCTCCCGTGACCAAGTCGCCGGCTGCAAAAAAAGCCGCTGCCCCTGCCGCCGAAAAACCGGCCGCAAAGAAGGCAACAAAAGCACCGGTAGCCGAAGCTACGGCCCCGGTCGCAGAAACGGCTCCCGAAGTGGAAGCCATCGCTCCGGTAGAAACTGCTCCTGAAGTAGAAGCTGCCGCTCCTGTGGAAACTGCTCCTGAAGTAGAAGCTGTCACTCCTGTGGAAACGGCTCCTGAAGTAGAAGCCGTCGCTCCGGTGGAAACCGCTCCTGAAGTAGAAGCCGCTGAAGAAGAATCACCGGCCAAAAAAGTGTCGGCTAAAAAAGCGCCCAAATCTGACGATCTGAAAATCGTGGAAGGTATTGGACCGAAAATTGAGCAACTGCTGAAAGAAGGTGGTGTCAACAACTGGGATGAACTGGCTGTTACTTCCGTTGAGCGCCTGAAAGAAATCCTGGAAGCCGCCGGCTCACGTTACCAGATACACGACCCGAGCAGCTGGCCTGCGCAGGCCAAATTTGCTGCCGAAGGCAATTGGGAAGAGCTGAAGGAATATCAGGAAATGCTCATCGGCGGTCGTGATGTGACCGAATAATTATTTTTCCGGGCAGGCAGTTGGAATTATCTTTTTTTTTGCCCTATTCTTGCAACATCATTGCTACGACAAAAGAAGTTTTTGTTTTCATAGCTTAATTTTTTAGTTGTTGCCCCGGCTGCAATCAGTCGGGGTTTTTTATTGGTGGCCATGCAATTCACCCTCCAACATACCGACGCGCAAAGCCGCGCCCGTGCCGGACTGATCGAGACGGACCACGGCGTCATCGAAACGCCGATCTTTATGCCGGTAGGCACGGCCGGCACGGTAAAAGCCGTGCATCAACGCGAACTGGCCGACGATATCCGGGCACAAATCATCCTGGGCAATACCTACCACCTGTACCTGCGGCCCGGACTCGATATCCTGCAACAAGCCGGCGGACTGCACCGCTTCATCGGCTGGGATAAACCTATGCTGACCGACAGCGGCGGCTATCAGGTGTACTCCCTGGCACACCGGCGAAAAATAAAAGAAGAAGGCGTCACCTTTCAAAGCCATATCGACGGCTCCCGGCATACCTTCACCCCGGAAGGTGTGATGGATATCCAGCGCCTCATCGGCGCCGATATTATTATGGCCTTCGACGAGTGTACCCCTTATCCCTGCGATTTCAAATATGCCAAAAACTCGATGGACCTGACGCACCGTTGGCTCCAGCGCTGCATCGAACGGTTTGATGCTACCGAGCCGGTGTACGGTCACCGGCAAACCTTGTTCCCTATCGTGCAGGGCAGCACTTACCCCGAATTGCGGAAAATATCGGCCGAAACCATCGCAGCCGCCGGGCGCGAAGGCAATGCCATCGGCGGTCTTTCCGTAGGCGAACCGGCGGAAGACATGTATGCCATGACCGAACTGGTTACGGCAATTCTGCCGGCCGATAAACCCCGCTACCTCATGGGCGTGGGCACACCAGAAAATATCCTGGAATGTATCGCGCTCGGCATCGATATGTTCGACTGCGTACTGCCCACCCGAAATGCCCGCCACGGCGTGCTCTATACCGCCGAAGGTATCGTACATATCCGGAATGCCCGCTGGAAAGACGACCTGACGCCGATAGACCCCGACAGCCCGGTGGCTACCAGCCGCCTGCACAGCAGAGCCTATTTGCGGCATTTGTTTGTTAATGACGAAATTTTAGGCATGCAATTAGCTACCCTGCAAAACCTGGGTTTCTATCTTTGGCTCGTCGGAGAAGCCCGGCGGCATATTGTGGAAGGAACGTTTTTGGCCTGGAAAAATAACATGGTAAAAAAGGTGTCTGCGCGGTTATGAGGTGTAAACGCGACACCTTCAAAAATGTCCGGCCGGTCAGGCAGCGTTCCCACGTGTTAAAACCTCTTTGATCGTACGAATCTTAACGTTTGCGCCAAAATATGCCGGATGCGGCGGGCGTTTCAGTCCGCATCTTCCAACGTTAAAATTTTGGCAAACGCCCCGTAAAACGTTTTGAATGTTTCGCGGACAATTCTGAATAACCTACCTTTGCACACTTTAACAAAAAAAGTTAGGGCAATTTTCCAACTCTGCCTAATATTGTACGCTGTTTTCAACCAAACAACATAGTCTGCTTGTCTATGAAAAAAACTACTCTACACCTCTTCACGCTTTGCCTCGCAGTTTTGTCGTCAGTGGCCGTACAAGCGCAGGACATTCACTTTTCGCAGTTCTACATGAGCCCGCTGAACCTCAACCCGGCACTTACCGGGGTAATGAACTGCAACAACCGCCTGGTGGCCAACTACCGCAACCAGTGGTCCTCCGTCCTGAAGCAAAACGCCTACAACACTTATTCTGCCTCTTACGACACGAAACTTCCGGTCGGCCGTTACGATTATTTCGGCGTGGGCGGCACCTTATGGGGAGATAAAGCCGGCGAATCGGAATTTGCCACCCTGCAGGCCCGTCTTTCAGGCTCTTATGCCAAAAAAATGGGCGGCTACCGCCGCAAAGCCCACTATCTGGTGTTCGGCGCCGACCTAGGCGTGAGCCAGCGCAGCATCAACAGCGCCGCGCTCAAATGGCCGAGCCAGAATAACGGCCAGGGCCAGTACTGCGCAACCTGCGGCGACGAAGAAGTAATCGACGATCCGAACTTCCTGTTCCTCGACATGTCCGCCGGTCTGCTTTGGTTCAGCGTTCTGGATGAAGACAATAACTTCTACTTCGGCGGCGCGTTCAGCCACCTGAACCGGGCCAACCAGTCGTTCGGCACGGCCAACATCCCGCTCTACAGCAAATTCACCTTCCACGCAGGTGGCGAATTTATGGTCGGCAAACGTTTCGGTCTGGTACCGGGCGTGGTATCCTTCTTCCAGGGCCCCTCCTTCCAGGTGAATGCGGGTAACTCATTCAAATTCCTGCTCGGCAACAGCCGCCGCTACCACCAGGCCTTCCAACTGGGCGCCTGGGCGCGTGTGGCCAACAAACTGGAAACCGGCAAACTGGTTGATGCCTTTATTCTGAGCACCCGCTTCGACTATGAGCAGTTCACCATCGGCTTCAGCTACGATATAAACACGTCGAGCCTCTACACCGCCTCCAACGGTAACGGCGCTTTCGAATTTTCGCTGGTGTATAAAATCTGCGGACCCGAACGTCGCGGGGTGTATTGCCCGAACTTCTGATCAAATCGCGGGTTTTCCCGGATAAAAAATGAAAAAGATTTCCGTAGCTTTGTAGGCTCGGAAATCTTTTTCATTTTTGTTTCAGTGAATACGCGGATTTATGGTACAAGCCCGGATAAGGTGAAAGCACAAACCGCCGTTGCCCACTGCTCACCAAGTAAAATCAAAACCTTATGTTCGGTAACAATAAAAGCGCAGACGACTCCAAATCAACCCCCACCTCCCCCTCCAATGCCTTGAACGCCCTGGTAAAAGGAACGGTGATCGAAGGCTCCCTGCGCTGCGACAGCGACCTTCGGGTAGAGGGTACGATCAAGGGTAAACTCAACTGCCAGGCCAAAGTGATTATCGGCCCAACCGGCGCCGTAGAGGGCGAAATACATTGCCAGAACGCCGTTATCGAAGGCCGCTTTAAAGGCATCCTCCACGTAACCGAACTGCTGAACGTACGCGAAACCGCCGAAATTGACGGCGAAATCACGACCAACAAATTATTAGTGCAAAGCGGCGCAAAATTCAACGTGTCCTGTAAAATGGAGACCGGTAATTCCTCCAACGGCGCCGTTAAAAATCCGGACGCAAAATTAGCCAACAATGCCGCATCATCCGCCACCGCCCCAATCTCCGGAGGAAAAGCGGAAGTCCGCAATTAAAGACTGGGCCAAATACAGCGGCCTCGCTTTTCAACTCCTCGGCGCCTGCCTCGCAGGCGTGTTTATCGGCCGCTGGCTGGATACTAAAATGCAACTGGAGCGCCCGCTTTGGGCGGTGTTCCTGACCGTGCTGTTTATGGTGGCAGCGTTGTATTCGTTGTACCGGCAGCTGACGAAGTAGGTGGCGTTATATTTATTTCACACAAAGGCACAAAGACACAAAGCGTAGATTACACATCTGTGATCTACGCTTTGTGTCTTTGTGCCTTTATGTGAAATAAAAAAAGTATGTTCCTTACCGGCGAAGTACAAGTTTCTCGTAAGGCAGTGTCGCGCCGGGATCATCGGGGAAAATCCGGTCCAGCACGAGGCGGCTTTGAGTAATCTCCGTAATTTCATAATCGATGGCATCGGTGGACGATGAAAAGAATAGGTGTAATTGACCATCATTCTCCCGCAATTCCCAATTGCCGACTACGGACACAGGAAAGCCCGGCTCGCATAAATTGGCGCCGTCATTGAATTTAAAGGCGCCATCTTCTTCAAAACGGTATTCGTCATCTTGGTTGCAATTATCTAAATACGGGTAAAGCGTTAATGTGCCATCCCCGTCTTCGTCGAGCCAATGCTCTTCCTGATACCATATTCCGGCAGTAAGGTTTTTTTGCGTTTCGGACTCGTCTGAATTGCAGGCGCCCAGAACGGTTAGTGTGATAAAGGCTAAATAAATACGTGTTTTCATGGAATATGTGTTAGGGTGATGGAATGTACAGGCTACTAAAAACGAAGGAAATGTTAGCTAATAATCTATAATAAAATCTGTCGTATCAGAAGGGGATAAAAAAATTGAATTATAAAACATAGAACCCGGTATTGTAAATTTTTTAACATCCCAATAAACACTTACCGATTCATCTGCGGGGAAATCGAAAACCCTACTTGAAGGATTTCCCTTTGATAGAACAACAGGCCATCCCGGGCCATCTAAACCAAGACCTTCATCAAATACTGTTTTATTATAAATTGCAACATATAAAGAATCATGTTGTCCCGTGGCATTATTTATAACCAGCCGCAAGTGGCCATCCAAAGGAATCAATTGCACATCTACAAGGTGACTATCTCCTCTAACTAAGTACGAAGACTTCGCCGGATAAATTTTAGGCAAAAATCCCGTCTTAAAAACTTCTGAAAAAGTAAATTGATCCTCACCCGGAATTGCCATGGTATAATACCCCTGAGCATTTGTCTTGGTTGAATAGTCTTTAATAAGCTGATTTGGTGGGCTGTTGGAAGAAGTATAGGCTAATACGTTTGCATTTGCAACCGGTGCCCCGGTCTTTTTATTCGTGACTTGGCCCGTAAAGATATTGGTAGAATTATCTTCCTTCTTGCACGCTGAAAACACAAAAAGAAAAATGACAAAAGAGAGCAAAAACCCAAGCCGTAATATTAGTGGCATAAAATAGAAATTATAAGCAACGGTAATTCAGGAAACAAATATATACCCCAATTTTTCATAGTGTGCAATATTTTTGCTTCTAAACTATTCGTTTCCTACATAGTCTCATGCGCATAGGCAAAAATCTTATCGAAGAAGACAATCGTTCGCTGCGTGGGCAGTTGCAGCAACAGGTACCCAAAACCGGAGGCACCTGAATTCCGGCATCTGCTGTCGTTGATTCTTGTTTGAAAGCCAGGGGTTATTACCTTTGCTGCGGTTTAACAAATAAGATGTCCGCAAAAATATTTTTGATCCGTTTGGCCGCTATTACGGCCGGTACTGCCGCCCTGTTGGCGATATTGTACTACCTCGCCCCGCAGGCACAATTGCACGGCCGGTTTATGATTATGACGGTGCTGTTGTTCGTACTGGTATGTACCGGACTCTTTTTTGCCGGCAAAAGCGCTGCGGGCAGTTCCAGCAAAATGGCTTTCAACAACCTGGTGTCCATATCCGTTTTCGGGAAAATGCTGCTCGCCGTGGCTTATTTGTTCGTTTACCAGCAAGTGGCCAAACCGACTAACGAGTGGTTTGTGGGTATCTTTTTGCTGGCTTATATCGTGTACACGGGGTTCGAGGTTTGGTTTATGACAAAACTGGCTCGCACATGAAACGTCCGAAAAAAGGCGAATACGCGCCCTTTCACGAAAGTTACCTGAAAGAACTGCCCCCGCGCGGCACGGCGCAAAGCCTGCTCAAAAGCACGTTTAAGGTAGCGCTGGAACTGCTGGGCAAACTCCCGGAAGAAAAAGGCAACTACACTTATGCGCCCGGCCGCTGGACGATCAAACAGGTCATCATGCACCTGATCGATTTCGAGCGGGTATTTGCCTTTCGCATCCTGTCGTTCATGCGCGCCGACCGGGTGGCCCTGCCGGGTTTTAACCAGGACTTCTGGATGGACGAAGTACACGTGACTGACCGTACCATCAAGGATTTGCTCAAAGAATGGAAAGCCGTGCGCGACAACACGCTTTTTTTGCTCAAACAATGCACCGAAGCGCAATCCGCCTTCGCCGGCACGGCCAGCGGCTGGAAAGTGACGCCGAGGGCTTTGTTTTATATTATTGCCGGACATCAGATTCATCATATAAACGTATTGCGGGAACAGTACCTGACCGACGACGAAAACGCCCTATGATCAGTAAGTGGATACTCAAAGCCATCGTTCAAAAAACCATCTCCTACCTGCCATACTCGCAACGGATCAATTATTTTTTCCAAAAGTACGTCACGAAAGGCGTGCAACTGAGCGACGCCTATTTTGAAGACCGCCTGGGGCATGCCAAAACGCACATAGAAGCCTGGGAACAATTTTCCGGCGGCCGGCCGCTGCGGTCCACGCTCGAACTGGGCGCCGGTTGGTACCCGGTGGTGCCCATCGCGCTGTACCTCTACGGCGCCGAAACAATCCGGACGGCCGACATCACGTTGCTCAGCGATGCCGGACACTTGCGAACGACAATCAGCAAGTTTCTCGAATATGCCGAACGCGGCCGGTTGACCACCTGGCTCAGCTTCCGACCCGATCGGTTGGAGCAATTGCGGGCGCTTGTGGCCGGAGATAAACCGGCTGATTTTGAAACACTTGCCCGAACCCTGCACATCGAATACCTGATCCAGGATGCCCGTCATTTGCCCTTGCCCGACGGTTCTATCGACCTGGTACATTCCAACAATACCTTCGAACATATTTACCCGGACATCCTGATTGACTTGCTGCGGGAGTTCAAACGGATTGTTCGTCCCGGTGGCGTGCAGTCGCATTTTATCGATCTGTCCGATCATTTCGCACATTTCGATACATCTATCACCATCTATCATTTTCTGCGTTTTTCGCCCGCCGCCTGGCGTTGGATCGACAACAGTATTCAGCCCTTAAACAGGTTGCGAATTACCGATTACCGGCGTTTATATCGCGAGGCAGGTATTCCGGTGGATAAGGAAGTGCTGCGGCCGGGAAATGTGGAAGAGTTGCGGAAGGGGAGTGTAGATGCCTCTTTTTTACAAAATACGGAGGAGGAGAATGCAGTGAGTCATGGGCATTTTGTGTCAAGGCAGGAACTTTAATAAAGGTCAGTATCCACACTGCTGGGCGAAGTCTTCATCTGCTGGGCGAAGTCTTCAGACTTCGGCCGAATATCCACCGGACTTTGTCCGCTTCTTAAATTTCATTCCGGACAAAGTCCGGTGTAAAGCAGGCCGAAGTCTGAAGACTTCGCCCAGCGAGGTTTTTTATGCTTTGCCTGCGGCAAAACTGCTTATCCATCGAGGGCATCACGCTCGGAAAATCCGCGACGATCCGCCAAGTCCGCGTCGTCCGCGTTCCCATTGTTATCACGCTCGGGAGTCACGCTCGGTTCGGCATTAACTATCTAAAACTTAGTGCCTGAGGCACTAGCAACTTAATTTACAAAGTACCAATATTCACCGCACCAGCGTCACCGCCCCTTTCTCCGTTACCGTAAAAAACGTCCCGTCTTTTCTATAACCTTCTATCTGGGCCACCCATACGTACACACCGGGTGTCATGGCTTTGCCTCGGTAATAACCGTCCCAGCGGGCTTCGATATCATCGGATTGAAAAAGCAGGCTCCCCCAACGGTCATAGATGGATAACTGCAAGCCCAAAATATCGGACCCGAATACGGAGAAATAATCGTTCACGCCGTCGTCGTTGGGACTAAAGACGTTGGGAATATAAAAGCGCGTCGGACACAAATCGCGCACAAAAATGGAATCCTCGCCCGAGCAGCCGTTTTCGTCGGTCACACGCACCCAGTACAGGCCTTCCTGTTGTACGTCGAAGTCAGGGCCCGGCGCGTTGTTTTGCCAGCGATACAGCGCAAAATCGCCGGGGTTCAGCGTTAGCAGCGGCGACTGGTCGTCGCCGCAGACAATCGTGTCATTGCCCAGGAAGGGTTGCGGAAGTTCATGCACCACCACTTCAGCCGGAGACGGGTAGGTGGCACAGCCCGAAATGATGCCGGTGACCTCGTATTTGCCGGCCTGGGCCGGCGCGATATTGGGAATAACCGGAAACTGCTCGGACGAGAAAAAACCGTTCGGTCCCCGCCATTCGTACCGCGCGCCGGGCAAATCGACGGCGCCTAAGGAAATGGTTTCGCCTGTGCAGCCCTCCTGATCGTCGGTGACGGCCACCGACTGGCGGAGCGTGACGAGCAGATCGCGGGTGATCGTATCCTGAATATCGAGGCAGTTGTCGGTCAGGTAAAGGGTCACCGGGTAGGTTCCCAGGGCGGAGTAGATATGGGTAAAACTGGGTTCCGTACTGGTTGTTCCGTCGCCCAAATCCCACACCAGCGTGTGGCGGGGCGGTTTGAATCCGGTTTTAAACAAAATCGTATCGTTCAGGCAGCCGCCTTCGGGAATCAGGCTGTTGGCATTGATCGGTTTGAAACTGGCGCCGCCGCCGTAAGAATAGGATTCGACGTTGCCGTAGCCATAAGCCGAGGCGATGACGCCGCAACCGCCTGAAATAATGGTGTGCGCGCCGGGCTGCACCTGTAAACGGGCAAAAGAAAAAGCGGTATTGGCCCCTACCGCCTGAATCGTGGCGCCGGCAATGTCTTTCAGCAGTTTGCCATCGAAGTAGGTGACGTCTACATCCCCGGTTTTAGTAATGAGGTTTATGTAATTTTCGGTGATATTCTCCAGCGAGGAATTGTACAGGGTCACGGTATCGCGGATTTGTTCCACGCTGTTCAGCACCAGCATGGCCGGATCGCCCACCGGGTAGCCGCTGCACCCGCTACCGATCAGGTATTGGGCCACGGCAATAGGGCGGCTGGCGGTAATATAGGTCGGCTCGGAGCGCTTGTATTCCACAAATGCTCCGGCGGCAAGGGTATATTGCTGTGTAGTCGCCCCCTGAACGGTCACTTCCGTATTATCCTCCGAAGCCATGATCCGGAAAAGATCGTAGGGCATGTGCGCGTGGGGCGCTGTGACGAATTGTTTGCCCCAGGTGGACACGGGCGGTATTTGTTCGAGCAAATTATCGCGCCAGTTGCAGCCTACGGGCAGTTGTATCCAGCGGCAGCCGCCGAACACGTTAAATTTTTTATTTCCGCTGACATGGGAGCCTGTCAAGTCGCCGCTGCCCAAAGCCGCCTGTACCTGGTAGGTTTCGCCGGCATCGAGGTTAACGGTGAACGAAGCGCCTTTGGCTTTGCCGCCTTTCGTTTGGTCGCTGAGCGTGATGGTGATGTCGGTGTCGTCTTCCATGCCGACGAGTAAAAATTCTGAAGGGTACACCGTTCCATTTTCCTGATAGCCGAAGTAACTCATCACGTAATACTCCTGCCCCAGCGACTCCACAGGCAGCACCATCGTAGCCTCCGAACGCATGGAATGGTACTGGTGGATGTACACAGACACAGGCAGTTGTGATTCCACCTCCACACCGTTCATATCTACTTTTTCAGAACCCACATTTTCGGCGAAGGCGGGCAACTGGACAATCGTCACACTATTAGCCGCTACCTGGTAACTTTTTTCCCAGCCATGGCCGGGTATGCGCACTACGCCGCCGGTGTTGTATTTGGACGTAATCATCACCACCATGGTGTTTTGCCCCACATTGAGATGTTCCAGGAAGCCCAACCAGAAATGTTGGCCTTCGTTGGTTTGCCCCGGAAGAAAAATTGGGGAAGCCAGCAGAAAGAGACAAAACAGGAAATTTGGCATCTTTTTCATGCGGCAAATATTGCGCATTCTGAGTGCAGAAGCAGAACAATAGTTGGAAATGTAAAACCTTGCTCAAAATAAATGACGGTATTACCGTTTTACCCGGAACAACTCCACCGAATCCGCCACAACAAACGGCCTTCGCTGTCCATCAATATAAAAGGAATCCAGTTGAATGAGCAGTTCCCGTTGCGTGGTGTCTAATTGTGGCTGGATTTTCAAGGGTAGCTGCGTGATTTGGTTGAAAGATGCCGTATCGGTTTGGATATCGTCAAATTTAAAGTCAGGGGAACCGGTTTCCGGGCTTTGCTGCAACGAAAACACGGTTTTCAGGAAAACCGCTTCACTGAAGTCAAGGGAATCGGCAGCCACATCTTCAAATTTGGCTTGAATAAAAGAGGCCCGTTGAAAGGCCACTTTTTCCAATCTGGCCTGGGAGAAATTGGTGTATTCAAACGAACATCCGCCGAAGTCGCAATCCGTGACCCGGGCCTTGTAGAAATTGGCGAAATCGAAATAGGCTGCTTTCGCGCGCATGCCGGTCCATTGCACGTGGGCGTCGGTTATTTCGGCGCCTTCCAGGTTGGCGTGGCGCAGGTCGGCGCCCGTAAGGGAAACCGATTGCAGGACGGCATTGGAGAGATTGATGTTGCGCAGGTACATGCCGTCCAGGTTGACGCTTTGCAGGGTGGCGTAGGAAAAGTCGGACAGTAAAAAAATCTGATCATACGTATTCTGGCTCAGTTTACTGGCTAACAAACTAAGCAGCACCTGCCCCCTTTCGGGGCTCGACATTTGGCTGGTAATGGTGTCTCCCTCCAGAAAGCGGTACGGTTTAAGCGCTTTGCTGAGCGCCGCAATCCGCCCAATGAGTTGTGGGCTGAGGTCGCGCGTGGAGGGGTTGCTGCGCAATTCTTCGTCTATTTTATTCAGCACATTATCAAACAGAAAAACAAGCGAGCTGCGTCGCTCGGCCTCCTGGAGGTAAGTCTGCTGCTCAATACGTTTATTCTGGATATCATATTTTTCATTCTGTTTTTTGAGATAATAGGTTTGCAAAACGGCCATCGACAGCGGCGCCAGAGCGATCAGCATTGTAATGGCGCCCAGGCGGGTGAGGCGGCGTAGCGCGGCGTACAACACGTCTTTCACCGTATCGCGCTCTACGTTGCGGTCGGCGAGTTGATCCACTAATTTGGATACGCTGTGGTACAAGGGCTTGGTGGCATACGTCTGGGCAAAAAAACGCAGCAACCGGAATCGGGCACGTTGCTTCCGGATTTTTAATTCTTGTTCCATGGCCTCCAAACGCGCCCGCAAGCGCTGGTTCTCCGATTCGAGATCAATCCATTTTTCCTTTTCTTCCATGTCGCTTGAATCGCTAAGTGGTTGGTGCAGGTCGCCTGTTTTATGATGATTTGTAGACCTTTCCGCCAAGCTCCCGACAAAAGTAGGTAGTTTTGAGGGAGAGTTCTGTTTTCAATCTTCGGTTCGCCACACAACCAAATCCCGCTTTTGGGGTTTTTGAATGTCCGGATGAATATTTTACTGACGCATGGCTATTTTTTGCAGGACGACCCGAAGGAACAGGCGATTATGAAGCCGTATCCACCCTTGGGTATTCTGTATCTGTCGGCCTGGCTGGACCGGCACGGGATGGAAAACGCGGTTTTCGATACGACGTTTTCCGCACCTGAAACGTTGCAGGCATACCTGCTCGAACACCGCCCGCATATCGTGGCGTTGTACACCAATCTGATGACGAAACTAAACATTATCGCCATCATTCGTTTCATCCGTACCCAAAAAACACTGCAACACACGCTCATCGTGCTCGGCGGCCCCGATGTAACGCATAATGCCGAAGATTACCTGAACACCGGCGCCGATCTGATCGTGATAGGAGAAGGGGAGCAAACGATGCTGGAAATTGCGCAAACGGTGGACGGTAGGCGGTGGACGGTGGACGATAGACGGTGGACGGTGGACGGTAGACGGTGGGCGGTAGACGGCGGGGGAGCAGGCAAAACGAGTGGCCCCTGTTTGGATCGACTGATGGTATTCCAGTCGATTGACGGCCTTGCCTTAAAAATATCAGATGGTTCTGTCCACCGCACGGCGCCCCGACAAAAACTGCGCGAACTGGACGACCTGCCTTTGCCTAACCGGCAAAAGATCGATCTGCAACAATACCTGGACGCCTGGAAAAAAGCGCATGGCCACAGCGCCATCAGCGTGAGTACCCAACGCGGCTGTCCCTACACCTGCAAGTGGTGCAGTACGGCGGTGTATGGCCAGAGCTACCGCCGGCGTTCGCCCGTTGCCGTAGTGGATGAAATAGCCTGGTTGCAGGCACATTACAATTTCGACCTGATCTGGTTTGTCGACGATGTATTCACCGTCAGCCATAAGTGGTTGAGCGCATTCCGCGACGAACTGCAACGCCGGCAGGTAAACGTACGATTCGAATGCATCACCCGTGCCGACCGGCTGGATGAGGCAGTCATACGAATACTCAAATCTTGTGGCTGTTTCCGTGTCTGGATCGGCGCCGAGAGTGGCTCCCAACGCATCATCGATGCTATGGACCGCCGGGTAGACGTGCAACAGGTGCGCGCCATGATCCGGGCAACCCGCAGCGCCGGTATCCAGGCCGGTACCTTTATCATGCTCGGTTATCCCGGCGAAACCGAGGCCGATATCCGGGAAACGGTGGAACACCTGAAGACGTCCAATCCCGACCTGTTTACCATTACCGTCGCTTACCCCATCAAAGGCACAGGACTATACGAGGAAGTACAATCAACGGCATTTTCAGCATTGCCCTGGACAGAACGAACCGACCGTGACCTCGATTTTCGGCGCACTTACCCCCGGCGTTACTACGATTTTGCCGTGCGCTGGACGGTGAATGCGGTACATTGGCATAAAGCCAAACTGAATAAACGCGGATTTACGCGCTCCGGAATAAAGTATTTTGGAAAAATGTGGGCAGCCCGGGTGGGGATGTGGTGGAATACTAAGTGATGAGTTATGAGTGATGAGTTATGCCGAATAAGATATAGGTTATCTTGTTCGGCATAACTCATAACTCATAACTCATAACTCATAACTCATCACTCATAACTCATAACTCATCACTCAATTTAGTACTCCCGCACCAGCAGTTCCTCCATCGTCCCTTTCAACAACGTCTTCCGCGCTTCCGGCACCTCCACGGCGGCAAGATGTCCGAAGGCTTCCTCTTGGTACCGTTGTTTCTCCGCGAACACCAGTTCGGGGATCCCGTTTCGGTCGAAAATAGCGCGCACGGCTGAAATTTTTACCGGTTTGTCGGCGCCGGTTTGCATCCAGTATTCCAGTTCCTGCCGATCGGCCTCCGACGCCAATTCGAGGGTTTTCAGCACGAGGAAGGTTTTTTTATTTTGCAAAATATCACCGCCGACTTGTTTGCCGAATTTTTCCGGGTCGCCGTAGGTGTCGAGCAGGTCGTCCTGGATTTGGAAGGCAATACCGGCCAGGCGGCCAAACTCATACAGGTGCAGAGCCTGTTCGTGGTGGGCACGGGCACACATGGCCCCCATTTCCAAAGCGCCGCCGAGCAGCACCGCTGTTTTCAGTTCGATCATGCGGATATACTCGGGCAGGGTCACATTTTGCCGGGTCTCAAAGTTGACGTCATACTGCTGACCTTCGCACACTTCGATAGCCACCCGGTTGAAGGTGTCGATGAGATCAGCCACAATAACCGAGTCGTCGAAACGCGCCAGATGCCGGTAAGCGTGAATCAACATCACATCGCCGCTGAGAATACCGGTGGTCGTGTTCCACCTGGTATGTACGGTCGGCTGGCCGCGGCGCAGGGGAGCGGCGTCCATAATGTCATCGTGCATCAGGGTAAAATTGTGGAACAATTCCACGGCCCAGGCGGCCGGCAGGGCCTGTTCCACGTTGTCGTGAAACAGTTCGTAGGCCATCAGCAACATGGCAGGGCGCAGGCGTTTGCCGCCGAGGGCGAGCATGTAGTCGCAGGGCTCGTACAGTTCGCGCGGGGTGGCGGGAAAGGGGTGCGCAGCGGCGTAATTGTTTATGGCGGCAAGGAGAGATGGGAGCGTGTGCATGCTTAAGCGGCAGTGAGGGGCAAATATAGCATGTTGGCCGTATTATGGCTCAATTCCCAGGATTAGAAGTGGAACCGGCGGGTTATTTCGTCCTTGCAGCATGACGTTATAAACTTCTCCTTCGTAATAAGCAATACCGCTTGATATTTGTGCTGCATCTTTTTGTTGGCAATACCTCGATACCTAAATTTTAAAATAAAAAGTTTACAGCCTCTGCTATGCTCGCTCGCCGCATTTTCAAAATCCTCCTGCTCATTTTTTGCCTTCCGCTCTTCGCATATTTATGGCAGGTAAATATCCGGCTGTACTATACCCCGGAATTTCAGGAAACAAGCGGCGGCCGGGTAAATAAAACCCTGCTGAAACAATTACAATTTCTAAAAGGCAAACTGCACGCCGGAGCGGGCGCGCAAATGCAGCAAGTGTATCCCGAAGGACATTTGTTTATTCACACCTTATACGGACTGGCCTGGTGCAATGCCTTGAAGCCACAATCGCCCCAATCGGACCTCTTTCAGGAGGGTTTACAAGAAATTGACTGGGCACTCACCCAGGTAGAATCGGACGAAGCCAAAGCCGTTTTTCAAAAAAATCTGCTGCTCGAATACGGCGCTTTTTACCAGGGATGGACCAACTATTTGCTGGGACAAAAACTCGCTTTGCAAAAACCGGAAACGCGCGACTCCTCGGAATTACGGCAATTTATATCGAAGTGCCGGCAAATAGCCACGGCGTTCAGGGCCGGTTCCACGCCTTATCTGAGTTCGTACGAATACGGAATATGGCCCGCCGACAACGTGGTGTGTATGGCTGGGCTGGCACTACACGACCGGCTGTTCAAGCCGGAATTCTCCCCCTTGATCCAACAATGGCTCGGCCGGGTAGAATCCGGCCTGGGCGCCAGAACCGGCCTGATCGCACATGAGGCGGACCCCAATGGCGCAATGGTCACCGGTGCGCGCGGCAGCTCGCAAAGCCTGATACTCGTTTTTCTCCCTGAAATCGATACGGCATTCGCCAAACAACAATTCGAAGGCTATCTCCGGCACTTTCTCGACTATCGCTTCGGCCTGCCGGGTATTCGCGAATACCCCAAAGGATTTGCCGGCAACGGCGACATCGACTCCGGTCCCGTGGTGTATGATATTGGTGGGGCGGCATCTATCGTCGGTATTGCCGCCACCCGACGCCTGGGGCGACCCGACCTGAGCGTGCAAATCCGCAACGCGGTGGAAGGTATTGCCTGCCCTTGGGAGAATGCTGAAACCAAACGGTATTTTTTCGGGCAAGTCCCTATGGCCAATGTTTTTCTGGCCTGGGCAAACTCTTTTACCCCTGCGCCCGATCCGCCGGAATCGCACAATTGGCGATGGGCTTTTCATGGCTGGAGCCTATTGATTGGATTGGGGATGGTTGGGTTTTATCAGTTGCTGGCGCGGTTGGCACGGTAAGCTATTTCCCATTGCATAAATCCTGCAAATCCGAATCCTTACCGAATACGACCAGCACGTCCCCATGCTTCACCACCGTATCGTTCGTCACCATGCCGAGCGCTTTTTTCGAAACGGTTGTTTTGCCCAGAAAATTGGTTTTTTCTTCCTGCCGCAAAATAGTCACCACGTACATATCGCCCGAAGCCGGAAGGTTGATCTCGCCTAATTTTTTGCCGACAAAAGGTTTCGGCGCGTCCACTTCAATGATTTCATAGGTATCGTCGAGCGGGAATGCCAGCAAACTGCCTTTCATCGAAAACCGCTCCGCCAATTGGTTGGCGTACGATGCTTCCGGGTTGATGATCTCATACACGTTCATCGTTTCCAGTATGGCTGTATGAATGTACGAAATACCCCGGGCTATGATTTTTACGTCGGGATAATGGCGTTTAATGAGCGCCACGGTACTCAGAGAGGCGCCGATATCCTCGCCGATACTGACTACGGCAAAATCGGCTTCGTCAATCGGCAGCCGGGTGATGTTTTGTTCCTCGGTCGTGTCGGTGCATACCACGTGGGTCAGGTGTTCCTGCAATTGGTTCGTGTGTTCCGAACTGTTGTCCACGCCGATGACCTCATGGCCCTCTTCGATGAGGCGTTTGCCCAGGCTGGCGCCGAAATTACCCAATCCGATAATGACGAATTTCATTTTATAAATGGTTTGAAGGTTTGAAGGTTTCTGGTTAGAGGGTTTCTGGTTTGAAGGTTTCTGTTTGGAGGGTTTCTGGTTAGAAGGCCGGTTCCAACCAGAAACCTTCGAACTTTCAAACCTTCGAACCTTTCAAACCTTTACCCAACCTTTAATTGACAATAATATTATTTTCCGGAAAAATCATCTGACCCACGCCCGACCGCTTATTAAACGTAGCCACCAAGGCGATCAGAAAGGTCAGGAAACTCACCCGGCCTAAAAACATCAGGATAATGATTACGGTTTTGCTGACGATACAAAGTTTGGGGGTAAGACCGATCGATAGTCCGACCGTTGCATAAGCCGAAAAACACTCAAAAGCGACGGACAACACCGGCAATTCCGGTTGAATAGAAATAATAATGGTGGTGGAAAGGCCGATGGCGATCAGCGACAAACTGATCACGGTGGTTATGCGCGAGATAACCGGGTGCGAGATGGTCTGCCATTTAAACACCAGTTGATCTCTGCCGCGTATCTGGTTGATCAGGTTAAGCGTGGCGATGGCAAAGGTGGTTGTTTTGATCCCGCCGCCCGTCGAGCCCGGCGAAGCGCCGATCCACATCAGTAGCAGGTAGATCATAATGGTCGGATTAAGCAGGGCATTCATATCTACCGTATTAAAACCCGCCGTGCGCGGCGTGACCGATCCGAAAAACGCCGAGGCAATTTTGCCGCCCAAGCTGTGCTCTGAAAGGGTATTGTTGTATTCAAAAATAAAAAACAATACCCAGCCGGCGAATAGCAAAATCAGGGTGGTTCGCCAAACAAGGGTGGTGTTGATATCCCACTTGACCAACGGGCGGGCCGGTTTGGCGATCAGGTTGGTGTACGAGTGGATGAAACGCCGCAACCGGAATTTTACTACGGAAAAGACGTTAAAAAATACGTTGTACCCAATGCCGCCGGCGATGATCAGGCAGGCAATAATGCTTTGCAGGACATAGTTGAATCGAAATTCCGGCTCGTACAGCGAGTTGCTGAGCGTGGAAAAGCCGGCGTTGCAAAAAGCGGAAACGGAATGGAATATCGCGAAGAACAAATCGGTGTCCGGCGAAGCCAGGTAAATAAAAAAAACGCCCACGGCTTCCACCCCGAATACGAAGCCCACGATTTTGGCCAAACTCCGAAAAGTGGTGCGCAAATTGCCCGAACTGATTAAATCGGTCAGAAAAAGGATGTCCTTAAACGATTTTTCACCCCGGAACAACAGGCCGAACAGGTTGGTAAACGTCAGAATACCGATACCGCCCGCCTGAATCAGAAACAGGATAATAACCTGGCCGAGAAAGGTAAAATCCTTGCCGGTATCCAGTACCGCCAGGCCGGTTACACATACGGCGCTCGTGGAAGTAAACAGCGCGTCGATGAAAGAAATGCCCCGGTATGTGGCATGCGGCAACATCAGGAGCGCTGCGCCTAAAATGATGATACCCAAAAAGGTGCTGACAAAAGCCAGCGCCGGGTGCATATTCCGGTAAAACTTCAGGAAGGTATGTTCGGAAATATCGATCAGCAGGGTAAAGACCAATACGGTGTAGAAAGCCTCTTGTGGCAAAAAACTGTATCCAATTAGTCCCAATACGGCATGCAGGGTGAGCATGGCTGCCGTAGCGATCAAAAAAATAGCGAAGCCCTTAGTAGCCGGGGAACGGAACGCGCGGGCCCGTTCCAGGCTTTTTTGAATCAGGAAAGGAATATAAAGTAAAAGCGTCAGGAAAAGCGCTCCTTGGGGAAGCCACTCCGTCCGAAGCGCCAGCATAACCAACAGCAAGGCCGGTAGCGGCCAGCCGTGAAGGAGCGTTTTCAGGCGGTGTGTAGGCATGGTTTCAGTTCTGCTGCAAACATCCGGATTTTAGAGAATCCCACAACGTTTACCAAACTTTTTAAGTTTCGCAAACGTATTTTCCGGAATCCTTAAATCGCCCTATTCACGTCGAATTGCTCCAGATAATCTCCTACCCGGCGGAGGAAGGATCCGCCCAGCATTCCGTCTACCACCCGGTGGTCGTAGGAAAGGGACAGGAACATCATCTGCCGAACCGCGATCACATCACCGTATTCGGTTTCCAGCACAGCCGGTTTTTTCCGGATAGCACCCGTAGCCATAATGGCTACCTGGGGCTGATTGATGATCGGCGTGCCCATTACATTGCCGAATGTGCCCACATTGGTGAGGGTAAAAGTACCGCCCTGGATTTCATCCGGCCGGAGCTGATTCTGACGGGCGCGGGAAGCCAGGTCGTTCACCTGTTTGGTGAGACCGGCCAGATTGAGCAGGTCGGCGTTTTTGATCACCGGTACAATCAGGTTGCCGCTGGGCAGGGCAGCCGCCATGCCGATGTTGACGTCTTTTTTAATATGTATCTGCGTGCCTACTACCGAAATATTGATCATCGGAAAATCGCGAATGGCGCGCGCAACGGCCTCTACGAAGATCGGTGTGAACGTAATATTTTCACCGTACTTTTTCTTAAATTGATCCTTCACCTGGTTGCGCCAGTTGACTAAATTGGTGACATCCGCTTCCACGAAAGAAGTCACGTGCGCGCTGGTTTGTTTGCTCATCACCATGTGATCGGCAATAAGTTTGCGCATGCGGTCCATCTCCACAATTTCTACCCCACCGGATACCGACGATAGTGGGGCGCTGCCTCCTGCCGGCGCCTGCACAGCGGGCGGCGCAGGTTGAACTGCCGGAGCAACAGGCGGCGCCGGAGCGGCGCTACGATTGGAAACGTAGGCCAGTATATCTTTTTTGGTCACGCGGCCTTCGAGGCCGGAGCCGGAAAGATTGTCAAGTTCGGTCGCGCTGATACCTTCTTCTTTGGCGATCGTACGCACCAGGGGCGAATAGAAACGACCACCGGCGCCGGATTTCGACACTTCGGCAGTAGCAGGGCTGGGCACATAGGGTACGGCGGCTGCCACGGCGGGCTCCTGCGTTTGCCGGGCGCCGTTGGAGGCTGCGGGCTGACTTACAGCCGGTGAAGCAGCCGGTTGGGCACTGCCCATTTCCGTTTCGATGACCGCGATAGTTTTGTTGATGGGCACTACGTCGTTTTCCTGAAACAGGATTTCCACCAACACGCCAGCTACCGGCGAGGGTACCTCGCTGTCCACTTTGTCTGTGGCGATGTCGAGCACCGGCTCATCGAGTTCCACCCGGTCGCCGGGATTCTTGCGCCACTTCAGGATTGTGGCTTCCATGATGCTTTCGCCCATCTTGGGCATCACGAGTTCTACGCGCGCCATGTATCGTTTTGAGTTTTGAGTTTTGAGTTTTGAGTTCGCCTGCACTACTTTGCCTCCGATCTTAAATCACTCGCACTCCTTGGTTTAGAAAAATTTGGTTAGAGCGCCGCAAAGGTACAGTTTTGGCCAGTACCTGACCGTGATTTATCCCGGTTTTTAAAATTATATTTTGTCAAAAACCGCCAACTTTGCCCGCCAACTGGATTGGTTATTGGTTGACTGGTTATTGGTTGAATGGTTATTAAGTTGACCGGTTGAAGGCCAATAACTAATAACCAGTCAACTAATAACCATTCAACCAATAACCAGTCAACCAATAACCATTCAACCAATAACCAGTCAACCAATAACCATTCAACCAATAACCAATCAACCAATAACCAATCAACCAATAACCAATCAACCAATAACCAATCAACCAATAACCAGCCAACCAATTAACTTATAACTAATTATCTATGTCCTCCATCCGTAATATCGTCTTCGATTTTGGCAATGTACTGTTCGACCTCGACCTGCCGGCCATTGGCCGGGAAATCCAACGCCTCGTAGGCGATCAATATGAAACGGTGCGGGAGCGGCTTCAGCGGAGCGGCGTTTTTGAATTATATGAAACCGGCGGACTGACTACCGAAGAATTTGTCGACGCCATTCGTTTGGCGGGCCCCGCACCGTTGAGCGCCGAACAGGTGACCGCGGCCTGGAACTCTATTTTTATCGGTATGCCCCGCGAACGCTTCGATATGTTGCTTCGCTTGCGGCAGCAGTACAACGTTTTTCTGCTCAGCAATATTAACGACCTGCACGCGACCTGGATCGACGATTATATGCTGCGCGAACACGGCATCACGGACTTCCAGTCCCGTTATTTCGATGGAGTCTACTACTCCCACCTCATCCGGCTACGCAAACCCGACCGCGAGATTTACGAATATGTGCTGGCAGATGCAGAAATACTGCCGCAGGAAACGCTGTTCATCGATGACCTGGAAGAAAATGTAAAAGCAGCCCGGGAGGTGGGAATTCAGGGCGTTGTGAAACGGGCAGAGGTTGATGTGTTGGCGTTGATGGATTCGCTTGTTTTAAAAATGTAAACTGCGGATCACAAACAATCCCAATCAAACAACACCCGCCCAAATTCCCCTGCTACCAGATCCTTTTCCCGGATAAAAAAATGCCCGACACCCATGTCGCCCCACATCAGGTCCATGCCTTCATCGGAATCGAGTTGGAAGAGGAGTAACATAGGGTCCTCGGGCCGGCGCGGGTCATCCTGGGTAAAATAGGCGTAACCGCCTACCTTATGCCCGATGCTGCGCACCGAACGGTTGAACTCGTCGAGGATATTCCATTCCTGCTCACCAAATTGCTGGAAAAAATCAGCGCCGAAAGTTTGTCCGAAGCGATAATCAGTCGAAGGCACCACCTCTTCCGCCAACTCGAAGGTCAGCGGGTATGATACCTCGGGGTGGTGTGGCAACAGATCGTAGTCGCGGATCATGGAAAATCCTGTTTGCAGGGCTTTTTCATCCCGGATGACTTCGGGGAAATACAGTACCCGAAACGTGTCGGGGTTCTCGCCGTCGTCGAAATCCATCCCGTACAGGTCGTCGTCGTAGATATAAAACTGGAGGATTCCCTTTTCCGGAAACGGCACCAGGTGTGGCATATCGGCAAAATTGAGTTGAGCCAGGAAAAACAGTTCCCGGCCGTCCGGCGCCGTGGGGTAATTCACCCCAGTGGGTAAATAGGGAAAACCACCGACCTTACTTTCCCACCAGGAGGTGGCGCGGGAAGGCTGGGCTTTTATGCGGATAAAAGGCTGTTTCGTTTGAAGCAGACGCTCGCGGAAGGGTTCGAAGGCAGGAGGAAGATTGAATACCGATGCCATGGGAAGGATTTGATTTGAATGCGTAAAGGTAGCGGCTTCCTACACACTTAATTTCTGCAAATATTCATCCTCCTTCTCCCGCATGACCCGCACTTCTTCGGGCGTTTTATCGCCGTAGCCGGCTAAATGCAGCACTCCATGCGCCATAACCCTGCAAAGTTCATGCAGAAAAGGCACTTCGTTTTCGCGGGCATTGTCGGCTACGCGCTCGGAACTGATAAAAAGGTCGCCGTGAATGACGCCTTCGGTATAGGGGAACGTGATAATATCGGTGTAATAGTCGTGCTGGAGGTATTCGATGTTCACCTGCCGAAGGTATTCGTCGGAGCAGAAGATGAAGTTTAATTCATAAACGAGCTTCTCCTCTGCAGTGGCCAGCGCCAGCAGCCAGTCGACAAGAGACTGTTGGTTGGGCAGATCAAACCCAACATCTTCAAAATTAAAGGAAACATACGTTTCAGGTTCGTCATCAAGGGGCAAATCCGGAAATTCCATTGACGACTAACAACCTAATTTAAAGCGCATTTCCACCGTACTGCCACCGCGTGTGAAGCGGCAACCATCGCTGAGATGACGCATAAGGAATAATCCCCGGCCACCGCATTTTTCCAGAAATTCCGGACAGGTGGGGTCATCTACGACCCCGGGATCAAAACCGGGACCTTCATCGGATACGCGGATGGACAGCGCATCGCGCTGACGGCGCATGGAAATGGAAACTTGTTTGGAACAATCACACCGGTTGCCGTGCAACATTGCATTGGTTACGGCTTCAGTAAGGCTGATCAGGATATTGCCGTGAATGTCGGGTGAAAGTTTGTAACGTTCTGCTAATTCATGTACGAAGGGTTCAACTTTAGAAACATTATCGGGGTTCGAGGGAAGTGTTAGATTCGTGTGTAAATCGCTCATTCGCAAGTTGAAGTGTTAAAATCTGACTGCACTGTGTAAGTAGTAACAAACAAGTTCTGCGAAGTAAAATCGGTTGGGAGCAAAATCAAGTTTGATGTTCAGCCAGATTGTGTCGTGGAAACCCAGGCTTACGGATTAATCAAAAAGATTAGCAATTCTTGCGAACATTCATGGGTGGATTACGGTGAAAAACGCTGCAATTTAAGATTATGTTAATACGCCGCGCAAGGGGGTGTGCCAAAAAAGTTCCCCAACCATTCAAAAAAGGCGCGTTTTAGACGAATTCAGGGCTTTTTAGTCACAAAAAAAATTAATTATTTTTTAAAAAGTTTGCCTCGGGAGGCATTTTGCACCCAGAGGCAATCTTTTATACCCGGCAGAAACCGGTTGAACAAACAGGAGGTTTTTAAAACTCGGCGCTGCCCGGATACCTTGGGAAAGCAATAACATCGCGGATGTTGCCCATCCCGCTTACAAATAGCACCAGCCGCTCGAAGCCCAAACCGAAGCCGGCATGCGGGCAGGTACCGAAACGGCGGGTGTCGAGGTACCAATACAGTTCTTTTTCCGGGATGTGCATCTCCTGCATTTTTTGTTGCAACACCTCCAAACGTTCTTCCCTTTGGGAACCGCCCACGATTTCGCCGATACCCGGGAACAGGATGTCCATCGCCGAAACGGTGGGGCCGGGCACACTTTCATTCGGTTCGTCGCGGCGCATGTAAAACGCTTTGATGGCAGCCGGGTAGTTGGTCAGGATAACCGGTTTTTTGAAGTGTTTTTCCACCAGGTAGCGCTCGTGTTCGCTTTGCAGGTCGGCGCCCCAGCCATCTATAGGATACTGAAACTTGCCTTTTTTATTCGGATTGGAGTTTTTCAGGATGTCGATGGCCTCGGTATAAGTCAGGCGTTCGAAGCTATTGTCTACAACAAAGCGCAATTTTTCGGTCAGCGACATGTCGGAGCGCTGGTCTTGCGGCTTTGTTTTTTCTTCTTCAATCAGGCGGTCTTCCAGGATTTTCAGGTCGGCGGCGCAGTGTTCCAGCACGTAGCCGATAACGGACTGCAACATGGCCTCGGCCAAATCCATGTTATCGCCCAGGTCAGCAAACGCGACTTCCGGTTCAATCATCCAGAATTCGGCCAGGTGGCGCGTAGTGTTGGAGTTTTCGGCGCGAAAAGTAGGGCCGAAGGTGTACACCTCGCCAAGCGCCAGGGCGCCCAGTTCGGCTTCCAACTGGCCGGAAACGGTCAGGTTGGTCGGGCGTTCAAAAAAATCGAGGCTGAAATCGATTTCGCCACGCTCTGTAAGCGGCACGTTTTCGAGCGGCAAGGTGGTCACGCGAAACATTTCGCCGGCGCCCTCGGCATCGCTTGCGGTAATAACCGGTGTGTGCAGGTAGCAGAACCCGCGATCGTTGAAAAATTTGTGGATGGCAAACGCCAGGGCATGCCGTACCCGAAACAGGGCGCCAAAGGTATTGGTGCGAAAACGCAGGTGGGCAATTTCCCGGAGGTATTCCAGGGTTTGCTTTTTAGGTTGTAGGGGGAACTCTTCCGGATTGCAGTCGCCGTATACCGTGATCTCTGCGGCTTTTACCTCCACGGTCTGTCCTTTTCCCTGACTTTCCACCAATAATCCGCGCGCACCGATGGCCGCGCCGAATTTGATCCGCTCAATCAGTCCCGGGTCGGTGTTTTCGAAATCAACGACTACTTGTAGATTTTGTGCGCAGGAGCCGTCGTTGAGGGCTATAAACTGGTTGTTCCGGAAGGCCTTCACCCAACCTTTTACAACTACCTCAGAATTTACCGGCTCGGTGCGGAGTATTTCGGCGATTTTTATACGTTTCATATATCGTTTCAAAAAATAGGGCGCAAAGGTACACTAAATGGCCCTTTTTGTCCGAAAAAATAAATCTTTACACCGCAGGAATTTTTTTTGTGCACAAAGAGTTGTTTTTGCCGGGAAGTCAATATACCTTTGCCCCGCTTTTTACAAAAGGCATTGCCTCATTAGCTCAGTTGGTTAGAGCGGCGGACTGTTAATCCGTAGGTCCAAGGTTCAAGTCCTTGATGAGGCGCTTCAAAAGCCACCGCAGATTGCGGTGGCTTTTTTTATTGATTTTACGGTATTGCCGCATTGGCTCAGTTGGTTAGAGTCCCGAGGCCTCGGGATTAATCCGTAGGTCCAAGGTTCAAGTCCTTTTTTATTTTCACTTTGACGGGTTTCAACAAACAGACAAACTGTCGCAGCACAACAAACGGGTGGGCATTTACCTTTAGACTATTAAAAATCAGAACTTTGTGGCATCTAAACTGTTAAGTTAGAAAACCCGTAATGTGAGATACTCGCCTATTATTCTGCTCTTTGTTCTTCTCCTCTCTGCCTGCCAAAAACAACCTGAAAAAACCCAACCCACCGTTGAAAAAATTACCGAATCCGTTTATGCTTCGGGTGTTATCAAAAGTAAAAATCAATACCAGGTTTTTGCTACGGTCAGCGGCCTGATCCAAAAAATATTAGTGCAGGAAGGCGATATAGTCAAAAAGGGTGACCCTTTGTTTATTGTCGAAAATGAAACCTCGAAACTCAATGCCGAAAATGCAAAACTGTCCGTTGATTTTGCGGAGCGGAACACGAATGGCGATCGGTTGAATGAGTTAAAAGGCGCCATTGAAACGGCCAGAAGCAAAATGATGAATGATTCCATTTTGCTCGTCCGGCAACGAGGGCTGTGGGCGCAGCAAATTGGCTCAAAAGTGGAACTGGAACAACGCGAACTGGCCTTCATCAGTTCCACAAACAACTATGAAGCGGCTGTTTTCAGATACAATGATCTGCAAAAACAACTCAATTTTGCCGCCGCGCAAAGCAAAAAATTGCTCTCCATCAGCAAAAATGTTGCGCAGGATTACGTCATCCGCAGCCAGACCGACGGGCGCGTCTACAGTATTACTAAAGAAACAGGCGAAATCGTCAACCCCCAAACTCCAATGGCCATCATCGGAGCAGCTGATGATTTTGTGGCGGAACTGCAAATTGACGAGAACGACATTGTTCGCATCAAACCCGGGCAGCGCGTATTACTCACCCTCGACAGTTACAAAGGCCAGGTATTCGAAGCTTCGGTGTCTGAGATCGACCCGATTATGAACGAGCGTTCCCGAACCTTCCGGGTAGAAACCGATTTTACCATAAAACCGCCCACCTTGTACCCGAATCTGACGACTGAGGCCAACATTATCATCCAGGCGAAAGAAAAGGCAATGACCATCCCGAGGACGTATTTGCTCAATGACTCGCTGGTTATTTTGACCAATAAAGAAAAACGAAAAGTAGAAATCGGCTTGAAGGATTACCAGAAAGCGGAAATACTCAGTGGCTTGAGCGCCAACGAAACCATCCTGAAACCCGTGAAATGAACTACAAACTCATTGCAGATATAGCCAAGTCGCTGCTGCTGGCGCGATGGCGGCAGTCGATGGTTGCGGCCATCGGCGTGACGTTCAGCATCACGATGTTCATCGCCTTGCTGGGTTTTATGAATGGGCTGAACGACCTGTTGGACGGCCTGGTGTTGAACCGAACGCCGCATGTCCGGTTGTTCAATGAAATAAAACCCAACCCGAATCAGCCCGTAAATCTTTCCGGCGATTTTAAAAACGGATATAATTTTATCCGTTCCGTCAAATCCAGCGGCGGCAGGGTGGAAATTTACAACAGTGCGGCCATTATAAAAGCCGTGAAAGCCGACCCACGGGTGCGGGGAATTGCCCCCAAAATCACGGCGCCGGTGCTATATAACGCCGGCACGATCGACATAACGGGCGTGGTCAGTGGCATTGACGTGCTGGCGGAAAGTGATCTGTTTTTTTTCGCGGATTACGTCCGCGCAGGTAACCCGCTCGACCTGAGAAACGTGAGTAACAGCATCATCCTGGGTAAAGGCGTAGCGGAAAAATTATTGGCTGAAATCGGCGATGTGGTGCAGGTGACGACCTCGAAAGGCGACCGGTTGCCTCTTAAGATGGTCGGTATCTTTCAGTCCGGCATCGCAGATTTTGACAAAGTGCAGAGTTTCGCCTCCATCGCGACCACTCAAAAACTGCTCGGGGAACCCAATAGTTACATCACCGACATTCAGATCAAGTTAAAAGACCTTGAACTCGCCCCGGCTGTAGCCAAAGAATATGCGAAACTGTTTCAGGCCGATGCGGAAGATATCCAGACCGCCAATTCGCAGTTCGAGACGGGTAGTTTCGTCCGGACGCTCATTTCGTATGCGGTCGGTATCACGCTGCTGGTGGTGGCCGGTTTCGGAATTTACAACATCCTGAACATGATGATTTACGAAAAAATGGACACCATCGCCATCCTGAAAGCCACCGGTTTTTCGGGCCGCGACGTGCGGAAAATCTTTCTCGGCATCGCCCTTACCATCGGCTTGCTGGGCGGTTTGCTGGGTCTTTTGTTCGGATTTTTACTTTCCCTGCTCATCGACCAGGTACCCTTCAACACCGCAGCCCTGCCGACGATAACGACCTATCCGGTGAATTACAACCCTAAATTTTACATCATCGGGATCGCTTTTTCCCTCATCACGACATACCTGGCCGGTTTTTTCCCGGCGAGAAAAGCAAGCAACATTGACCCTGTCATCATCATTCGGGGAAAATAACATGGCACAGACGGTTCTTCAATCCAAAAGCATCAACAAATACTTTAAAGACCCTGTGACGGTGCAGGTCTTGAAGGACATCAGTTTTTCGATCAACCAGGGTGAATTCGTATCAGTTGTCGGCAAATCCGGATGTGGAAAATCTACACTTTTGTACATTCTTTCCACCATGGACACCGATTATGAAGGCGATTTAATCATTGACGGCGAAATTATGCGCGGCAAAAACGAAGGGCAACTCGCACGTATCCGCAACGAAAAAATAGGCTTCGTTTTTCAGTTTCACTACCTGCTGAACGAATTTACAGTGTTGAAAAACGTGATGTTGCCCGGGCTGAAACTTCAAAAACATACAGAAGCGGAAGTGGAACACCGCGCAATGGAACGCCTGAAGTCACTCGGTATGGAAACCCTTGCCCTGAAAAAAGCCAATCAGCTATCCGGCGGCGAAAAGCAGCGGGTAGCCATCGCCAGGGCCTTGATTAACGACCCTATCATTATCATGGGCGACGAACCGACAGGTAATTTAGACAAAAAAAACAGCGACCTGGTGTTTGATATATTCAAACGTCTCTGTGAAGAATACCGGCAAACGCTGCTTATCGTGACCCATGACCCCAGCTTTGCAGAAAGTACACAGCGGATTATTGAAATGGGGGATGGGCGGATTATCAACCAGTGATTATTTCCGCCGTTTCATTCCCCCTTCAACAAGTCTTCAACAAGTCTAATAAGCGCGCGCAAACAACACGCGCCTTGCGCTCGGTTTGCCCGTCAGAATACATGTTCCGGGTTCCTCTTCCCAATCGAGCGGAATACAACGAATAGTGGCTTTTGTGCGCTCTTTGATCTCCAGCTCCGTCTCGGTAGTGCCATCCCAGTGGGCGTAAGCGAAGCCGGTTTTGCTTTCCAGCACGTCTTCCAGTTCGGCCCAGGTGTCTACTTTCGTAATATGTTCATCGCGGTGTGCCTTGGCCCGGTTGAACAGGTTGGCCTGAATTTCATCGAGCAGGTTGGCTACGTATTCCGCCACGCCATCGAGCGGCACGCTGTTCTTTTCTTTCGTGTCGCGGCGGGCTACTTCTACCTGGCCGGCGTCGAGGTCGCGTTGGCCGAGGCCGAGGCGCACCGGGACGCCGATCATTTCGTATTCGGCAAATTTGAAGCCCGGGCGGTTCTGCTCGTCATTGTCAATTTTCACCGAAATACCTTTAGCGCGCAGCTGTGCCGCGATTTTTTCGGCGACCTCCGTCAGGGCTGGCGCGGGTTTCGGAATAGGCACGATGACCACCTGGATGGGGGCGAGTTTAGGCGGCAGCACCAGTCCGTCGTCGTCGGAGTGCGTCATGATCAGACCGCCCACCAGGCGCGTGGATACGCCCCAGGAGGTAGCCCAAACGTGTTCCTGCTGGTTGTCTTTATTGAGGAACAACACTTCGAAGGCTTTGGCAAAATTTTGACCCAGGAAGTGTGAAGTACCGGCTTGCAGGGCTTTGCCATCTTGCATCAGCGCTTCGATACAGAATGTCTCATCAGCCCCGGCGAAGCGCTCGTTAGGGGTTTTGATGCCTTTAATAACCGGCATGGCCATAAATTCTTCCGCAAACGTGGCGTATATATCGAGAATTCTGCGGGTTTCCTCCATAGCTTCTTCAGCGCCGGCGTGTGCGGTGTGCCCTTCCTGCCACAAAAATTCGGTCGTGCGCAAAAACGGCCGGGTACGCATTTCCCAGCGCACCACATTGGCCCACTGGTTGATCAGGATAGGCAGGTCGCGGTAACTCTGTATCCAGTCTTTATACGTATGCCAGATGATCGTTTCCGAGGTAGGACGCACGATCAGTTCTTCTTCCAGTTTGGCTTCGGGGTCCACGATGACGCCGTTGCCCTCGGGGTCGTTTTTCAGCCGGTAATGCGTCACCACGGCGCACTCTTTGGCAAACCCTTCGACGTGGGCTGCTTCCTTGCTCAGAAAGCTTTTTGGAATGAACAGCGGGAAATAGGCATTAACGTGCCCTGTTTCCTTAAACATGGCATCCAGGGCGTCGCGCATTTTTTCCCAAATGGCAAAACCGTGCGGCCGGATCACCATACAGCCGCGCACCGGCGAGTTATCCGCCATGCGGGCTTTGCGAACGATATCGAGGTACCATTGGGAGTAGTCTTCCGAGCGAGGCGTAATTTCTTTGGCCATTTATGTACAAGTGAATTGGATGAATTAGTTGATTTGAATTAATGGTGGTAATTTTACCGGATACCCGTTAATGCCGGGTTAAAGCCGGGCCGGAATGTTACCTTACCGAGGGTAATTGGTCTAATGGTAAAGGATTTTAACATTTGAAAGTTCCAAAAGAGCAGTTTAAGCCAACTTTAACGACGCTGAAATGTTGAATTAAAAGCCCCTTAACCAAAAAAAGCGCGCAAAGGTAATATTTTTGAGCCTGAAACCGCGAGTTGCGGAACATTGTAAAGTAAAATCTAACCACTGCCATGAAAGGAAATAAATTTTTGCCTTGGAACCTCCTGCTGCTGGCCGCCTTGTTCGCCATGCCGGCATTCGCTCAGGATGATTTGTATTACGACCCGTCTACCGACGCCCCTGCCCCGCCGGTGTATGACGATTCCAGACAAGAGGACAGTAAAATTACCAAGCAATACCGCGACGATGATTATTACGACGAAGATGAATATGCCTACGAGTATTCGTCGCGTATTCGTCGTTTCCACCGTCCGGTGCAGACCGTTGACTACTATGACCCCTTCTTTGTAGATATGTGGAATTATGACCCCTTCTACATGCCGGGTGCATCCATTTATGTAGGCGGATATAATGACTACTGGCGCTGGCGCAGCTGGAACCGCTGGCAGCGTTTCAACCGCTGGTCGTTTTACGATCCTTACTGGGGATCGCCTTACAATAGCTGGGGCTTCGGCTGGAACCGTCCCTGGGGCGGCGGCTGGGGCGGCGGCGCCTGGAACAATCCTTACGTGTTCAACAACTACTACTACGACCCGTACTGGACCTGGAATGGCTACAACCCGTATTACTGTAACAACAACGTGTGGGTGAATAGCAACTACTATTACAACAACACAGGCGGCGGCAATAACAACGGCGGGGGCTACAATCCCAAAACATACACCGGCCCGCGGCGCGGCGGTACTACTGTAAATCCGGGTTATGCCCGTATGGTGAGCAATGATACTGATAAAGCGCAGTCCAACCGGTTGACTGCCGGCAACAGCAAAGGTTCGGTTATTGAATTGCCGAGCCGTCCTAACGGTCGCAATGCCACCGGCGCGACACGCGGACCGGAAAACGGCGCCACCGACCGTTCCGGTACTAACAGACCGGGAACCACAACGCCTGCACGTGATACGCGCCCGGCTCGCGACGTAACCCCCAGCAGGGAGACGAGCCCTGCCCGGGATGTCACTCCTAACCGGGAAACACGCCCAAGTCGCGAAACGACGCCCAACCGCGAAACGACCCCTAACCGCGAAACGACCCCTAACCGCGAAACGACCCCTAACCGCGAAACGCGTCCCAACCGGGAAACGACGCCCAACCGGGAAACACGTCCCGCGCGGGAAACGACCCCCAACCGGGAAACACGCCCCAGCCGCGAAGCCACGCCCAACCGTTCCGGCGGCAATGATCGCAGCGGAGAAGCGCGGCCTGCCCGCCGGGCCGAACCGTCGAATAGCCGGCCGTCGTCGAATGACCGGCCTTCGAGAACCAGCGAACGCAGTTATGAACCCAGCCGCAGTACCAACGACAGCGGACGTTCATCGGGAAGTAGCACCCGCAGCAGCGATAGTGGCGGTAGCCGTTCATCTGGCAGTGACAGCGGTCGCAGTTCTTCCCCATCGTCGGGAAGTGGCAGGGGCGGGCGCAATTAAAGTCGCTCGCTCAGGCTGTTAAACTAATTTGAAGAATGGGTGGAAAACCGGTCATGACACCTCTTTCCACCCATTTTTATTTGTACCAACTCCCGATTTACCTTTGCCCGTATTAATTCACCACGTATACCTTGAAACTATGAGACATATTCTTTTGCTGCTTTTCTTGTCCGTATCGGTGTTTTCCTTTAGCCAAACAGCACCTGATGTACTCCGGTATTCTTACCTGACGCCGGGGGGGACTGCACGATTTCTCGGCGCCGGCAGCGCATTCGGAGCCTTGGGCGCCGAATTCGGTACCCTGAGTCAAAACCCAGCAGGCTTGGCCATGTATAGAAAGAGTGAACTGATGTTTACCCCTTCAATCCGGTTTGCCAATGCGGACGCCACGCTTGCGGGCGACAACCCCAGTTTGAACGAAAGCAAGAGCCACTTCCATTTTGATAACTTAGGCATCGTTTTCAATACCACGCCTAAAAACAGCCGCTGGAAAACCTTCAATGTGGGTATCGGCTACAATCAATTGAACAACTATAACCAGGGCATATACTATTCGGGCGATGCCGAAGGAACCATTCTGAACAACTGGTTTGACGAGGCCCAACGTACCCTTCCCAATGGCACGGAAGATGATCTCGATCCGTTCGGTTCCCGGCTGGCGTACGATGTAAATGCCATTTATTACCAGGATAACGTGCTCTCTTACGACTTTGCCGGGAATCCGAGCGCCAATGTCGAACGCTCCCAATCACTGACCCAATCCGGAACGATGAACGAAATGGTGATGTCTTTTGCCGGCAACTACGATGAAAAACTGATGATCGGAGCCACAGTCGGCGTTCCGTTCGTCAAATACCGGCTGAACGGCGAGTACCGCGAAATGGACACGTATGGATTGGTAGATTTTTTTGACGATCTCACCTACACTGAATACCTGAACACAGACGGTTTGGGCCTTAACTTCAAATTCGGCGTAATCTACCGCGCCAGTCAGGCCGTGCGCGTGGGTGCTTCGTTTCATTCCCCAACCTGGTTCAGCCTGACCGACGATTACAGCAATTCATTTGCTTATAGTTACACAGATAACAGCGGCTCTTACAGTGATCAAACCACTTCCCCAAGCGGCAAATCGGACTATAAGTTAGCCACTCCCTGGCGGGCGTCTCTCAGCGGGGCTTTTTTGTTCAAAAAACTCGGTTTCCTGAGTGCTGATGTGGAATGGGTGGATTACAGCGCCAACAAATATAACTTTACTGCCGACGTTGCCAATGCGGCCAACCAACAGGCCGAACAAGCCGTTAACAATGAAATTCAACGCCTCTTCGAACCTAAAATGAATGTGCGATTAGGCGGCGAAGCAGCGCTGGATAACTTCCGGCTGCGGGCCGGCATCAACCTGATCGAGAAACCCTACGCCGCCGACAGCGGGTTTAATATGGGTTATACCGTCGGCGCGGGCATCCGTGGCGAATCATTTTATCTCGATCTGGGTTATCGCCTGCGCACTGGAGAAGGCTCCGTTATCGCGTATTCCGGCGCCCCGGTGGCATCCACCAAGAATAAGGTTTCGGATGTTTTACTGACTGTAGGGTTTAAGTTTTAAGGGTTGGGGGTTTGGGGGTTTGGGGGTTTAGGAGTTTGGAGGTTTAGGGGTTTAGGAGTTTGGAGGTTTGGAGGTTTAGAGGTTTGGAGGTTTAGGGGTAATGGCGCTAACTCCAAACCCCTAAACCTCCAACCCCCTAAACCCCTAAACCTCCTAAACCCCCAAACCTCCAACCCCCCAAACCCCTAAACCTCCAAACCCCCAAACCCCCAAACCTCTAAACCCCTAAACTTTTTTTCCCACCTTTGTGGCGTCAAAAGACATTCTTCTATGGCTATAATTGAGACGCCTGTTCCAGGGCTTTTGGTGTTTGAACCAACCGTATTCCACGACGAACGTGGATATTTTTTTGAAAGCTTTAATCGCCGCGTATGGGCAGAAGCCGGGGTGGAAACTGATTTTGTGCAGGCAAACCAGGCACGCAGTACCCGCGGTGTTTTGCGTGGGTTACATTTCCAGGTAGCGCCAATGGCTCAGGCTAAATTAGTGCGCGTGGTGGAAGGCGAAGTGCTGGATGTGGCGGTAGACCTGCGCGAAGGCTCATCTACCTACGGCCAGTGGTACGGCATCCACCTGAGCGCCGAAAACAAACGCCAGCTCTTTGTGCCTCGCGGGTTCGCGCATGGTTATGTAGTGCTCAGCGAAACGGCGGAATTCGTGTACCAATGCGATAATTACTACTCCAAGGCGCATGAAGGCGGTATCCGCTTCGACGACCCGACCCTCCGGATTGATTGGGAATTCGATCTTTCCCGGGTAATCGTATCGGAAAAAGACATAAACTTGCCGTTTTTGGGCGAACATCGCCGGTAAATTTGCCATATAGTTCCTGATTTTTTGAGAAACTTTACCCTGGGCTTAAAATCTATCTAACCAAGCCGGTGATTTTTCAAAAACATCCATACTTATGAAACGGAACTTTGCCCTCCTCACGGGGATTATTTTATTACCACTTTGGACTTCCGCCCAAACCAATATTCAAACGACCAATCCGCTTGCCGGGCAAATTTTGCTTGGTAATTATGACCCGGACGACTACGCGGCCTCCTCGCCCGTTACCGACCCTGCTGTCATTGCTGCCGGCATCGATGCCGGGGTGTCGCCCGACAGCCTGAAATCATATATTACCCGGTTGAGCCAGTTCGGTACGCGAAATACCGGTTCCGATACCGTTTCGCAAACGGCGGGCATTGGTGCAGCACGGCGCTGGGTACATCAAAAATTTGAAGATTTCAGTGCGCAAAATGAAGGCCGTCTGATCGTGTCCTATCTGCAATTTGATCAGGATGTCTGCGGAATGGGCCAACACCGCAACATTATGGCCGTTTTGCCGGGCAGCAACCCTGCCCGGAACGGTGTAATCCTTATAGAAGGGCATATCGACAGCCGTTGCGCCGTTTTGTGCGATATCAGCTGCACCGCCGAAGGGGTGGAAGATAACGCTTCCGGCACCGTTTTAGTGATGGAACTGGCCCGTGCGATGGCGCAGTACACTTTTGAAAATACGATCGTCTTTATGGCAACAATCGGCGAAGAGCAGGGCCTGGTAGGAGCGGAGGCATTTTCACTGTATGTGAAAAACAACAAAATCCCGCTGCGCGCCGTACTGAACAACGATATCGTAGGCGGCGTGGTCTGCGGAGAAACGGCGTCGCCGCCCGCTTGTTCCGGGCTCAATACCATCGACTCCACTAGTGTCCGCCTGTTCTCCTCCGGCGGATACAACTCGCCGCACAAACAGCTGGCCCGGTTTATCAAACTACAATACCGGGAAAACCTCCTTCCCTTTGCGAAAGTGCCCATGAATGTGCGCGTTATGGCCCCGGAAGATCGCAGCGGCCGCGGTGGAGATCATATTCCTTTTCGGGAAAAAGGCTATCCCTCGATGCGGTTTACGTCGGCTAATGAACATGGCGATGCCTCCAACGGCCCGGACTACACCGACCGCCAACATACTTCCGACGACATACTGGGTGTGGATACCGATTCCGACGGCGAAGTGGATTCTTTTTTTGTACAATTCAATTACCTGGCCCGCAACGCCGTCATCAATGGTAATGCCGCCGCTATTGCCGCGCGAAATGTACCTACCCCGGTCAATTTCACGGCGATCCGCTCCAACGCCGGGATTATTATTGTGGATATTGTTGATACGGCCAATACCGGCGCTTACCGCATAGCCCTGCATACTGTCGGGCACGACTGGGACACGGTGTACACCCTGACCGGCGCTACTTCGGGCACTTTCCCCGCGCCGCCCACCGGCGGATTGTACGTAAGCGTGGCAGCCATGGACGACCAGGGTGCGGAAAGTCTGTTTTCCAATGAAAAATTTATTTTTATTACCGGCACGGCCGAGCCGGATGAAGAAGAACAGAAAGATGTACGCCTGCTGCCTAACCGGCCAAATCCTTTTGATGAAGCCACCTGGATTTCATTTTGGGTAAATCAACTGCCGGAATACCGCCAGGCTGCCATTCAAATTGTCGACCTGCAGGGAAAAATAATCGAACAAATCCCGGTGCGCCTGCAAACCGGCCACAACGAAGTGCTTTATACCCACGGTTACGGTGTTCGCGGCACCTTCGCTTATGCGCTCCTGATCGACGGCAGGGTAGTGGATGCGCGACAGATGGTGTTTGCGAATTAGGGGGTTACTGGTGGAAGGTTTGAGGGTTACTGGTTGGCGCACATCGAAAGCGCGTCGAGGATAACCGAGCAGGCAAACCGTATATCGGGTTCACCGATGGTCAGCGGTGGCGCGATGCGCAGGCAGCGGTCGTTGAACAGAAACCAGTCGGTGATCAGCCCCTGATCCATGCAGCGTCCGATGACCTGTTGTACCAGCACGGCATCGTCGAGGTCGACGGCCATCCACAGCCCGGCGCTCCGAAGTTCTTTTATGGCCGGATGTACGAGTAATTCCCGGAACAAACGTTCTTTTTCCGGCACCTGAGCGATCAGATCGGTTTCCAGTAGTACCTGCAAAGTAGCCAATGCTGCGGCCGCATTCACCGGATGACCGCCGAAGGTGGTGATGTGGCCGAGCGGCGGATCAACGGATAATACCTGCATGATGTGGCGTGGTGCAATAAAAGCGCCGATGGGCATGCCACCTCCAAATCCTTTGGCCAGCAACAGCACGTCGGGCCGGATACCATATTTATTAAAAGCGAAGAGCGAACCGGTGCGCCCATAACCGGCCTGAATTTCGTCGAGAATCAGAAGCGCCCCCATCTCGTCGCATCGCCGGCGCAGGGCTTGTAGCCAACCGGCGTCCGGCAAGCGGATACCGGACTCGGCCTGCACCGTTTCCACCATCACGGCGGCAGTGTGCCGGTCAATTATGGCCAGGCTTTCCAGGTCGTTGAAAATAATATGCCGGATACCGGGTAACAGCGGCTGATAGGCAAGGGTGAAATCCGTGGGCGACATCAGACTGGCAGCGCCCTGGGTGCTGCCGTGATACGCCTGGTGGCAAGCCACGAAATCGGGGCGGCCCGTATAACGTTTGGCGAGTTTCATGGCGCCCTCCACGGCTTCCGTACCGGAATTGACGAAGTACACCGCATCAAGGCCCGGCAGCTGATCAGCAAGCAACGTTGCGAGTTGCACCTGTGGGGCCAGCACATATTCACCATACACCAAGGTATGCCAGTAACGACCTAATTGATCCCGGACGGCAGCCTCCACCCGGGGGGGGCGGTGCCCCAGACAGCTGACGCCGATGCCGGCAATGAGATCGAGATACCGCTTACCATGGGTATCGTACAGGTACAGCCCTTCGGCGTGGGAAATCTCCAGCGCGAGCGGCGCAGATGACGTTTGGGCGACATGTTGCAGAAACAGTTGGCGAAGACTATGCATGTTTTATTTGGAAGAGTAAATTTTTGCACAAATATTTGTGCCATCCAGCACTTGCCGTACGTCTAATGAGCAAAATAGCTGAATTTATGTTTAATCCAGGAAAATTCTACCGAAGGGAGTGACCGATTGCACCGACGGAATAAGTGAACAGCCGGTTTGAACAAAATCCAGCGCACGATCTGAACATGACTGCAGAAGCATTAATTGCATACGACATCCCTGCGCTCTCCACGGAGCAAACAGGCAAAGACGCTTTCCACTCCCTGAACGATCACCACGTGAAACATCTGCCGGTGGTAGAGGGAAACCGGTTGGTGGGAATCCTGTCGGAAGAAGATATTTTCAATCATAAATTGTACGAGCCCATCGGCGAATACGATTTTTCCACCTTTCGCCGGTTTGCCGTTCGGGCAAGCGATCACGTATTTGAAATCATACGTGTCATGGGCGATAACCGGCTGACGGTTATCCCGGTGGTAGACGAAGCGGGCAATTATAAGGGCCTGATCGCCCAAAACGATCTGTTGCGTTATTTTGCCAACATGGCTGCCTTCACCGAAGCCGGCGGGGTATTGGTGCTCGAAATGAATCGACGCGACTACTCCCTGGCCACCATAGCCCGGATCGTGGAAGACGAAGACGCTAAAATCCTCAGTTCTTTCGTCACTTCCGGCGCGAATGCCGAAGTCATTGAACTTACACTCAAGGTCAATCGCCAGGAACTCAGTCGTGTGGTCGCTTCCCTGCAGCGCTACGAATACGAGGTAAAAGAGTCTTTTGCCGAGTTAGATTATGCCGACTCACTCCAGGAGCGGTATGATTCGCTGATGAGTTATCTGAATGTTTGAGGACAATCCGTCTGCATTATTTTTCAGCTTGGTTATTTCGTCGCAATGTCTTACTTTTGCACCCGCTTTAAGCGAAAGTTCTTTTATTTATTCACAAGTAATTGAAAATGAGACATTACGAAGTCACCTTCATCGTAGATCCAGTGCTGTCGGGCGATGAAGTCAAATCGGCAGCAGAACACATCCAGAACGAGCTCAAAGGCTTTGGCGCTACGGTAGTAGCGGTGGATGAAATGGGGTTGCGCCAACTGGCGTACCAGATCAACAAGCGTTCCAGCGGTTATTACTATTGCATCGAGTTCGGTTGCACGGTTGCCGATTGGTTGACCAAGTTTGAGTTGAACCTGAAACGCGACGAGCGTTTACTGCGTTTTCTCACGGTCAAACTCGACAAATACGGCATCAAGTACAACGATGACAAACGCAACGGACGGGTCGGCAAAAAGAAAAAAGAAGACGAAGCTGCTGCCACTGCTGCTGCCGTTGAAACGGTATCTGCACCCGAGGTAGTTGACCTTGACGTACTTGCCGACTAAACCGCCGGAACCATTCACCCATTTATTCACGCGCTAATTCACTTTACATATGGCTGCTTCGAGAGAAGACGTAAAATTTTTAAGCAATCCGAAAATCGGACTGCGCCGCAAAAAATATTGCCGCTTCCGCAAATTCGGCATCAAGTATATCGACTATAAAGATCCGGATTTTCTGCTTCAGTTTATTAACGAGCAAGGCAAACTGCTGCCGCGCCGTATCACGGGCAACAGCCTCAAATACCAGCGCCGCGTATCCACAGCCGTTAAACGCGCCCGCCATTTGGGCATGCTGACGTTTGTCGCAGATTTGCTTAAATAAAGTTAGGAGTTATAAGTTATGAGTTATGTTTTTCCATAACTCATAACTTATAACTTCTAACTCCATAACTAACAACTCATCACTCATAACTTTCAGACAGATGAATATCATTCTGCTCGATAATATTGATAAAGTTGGCGCCAAGCACGATGTCGTCAAGGTAAAAGACGGATTTGGGCGCAACTACCTGATCCCGCAAGGGCTGGCTATCGTAGCCAACAAACCCAACATGGCCCGCCTGGATGGTTTGAAAAAACAAGCCGCCAAGAAGGAGAACGCCATGATTTCCACCTACCGGGAATATGCTGCGCAATTGGCCGCTAAAACGCTGAAAATCAGCGCTAAAGCCGGCGAAAGCGGACGCCTGTTCGGCTCGGTTACTTCCCAGCACCTGGTTGCGGCAATCAAAGAACAAGCCGGCCTGGAAATAGATAAACGGATCATTGAAATGCCTGAAGAAGTAAAAGAACTCGGTACCTACGAGGCTATTGCTAATTTCCACGCCGAAGTGCCTGCCAAAATTAAATTTGAGGTAGTTGCAGCAGGTGGCGCTAAAGCGGAAGAGGAAGAAGGCGATTAATATAGTTTATGAGGGTTTATTCCTCATAATCGTAAAATACTAAAAAGGCAAAACCGGCTGTCGAATGCGGGTTTTGCCTTTTTTTATTGGTGTCGGAAATGGCCGGTAGCCATGTAATCGGGGAATTTAGTTTTTTGTAATGGCATGTTTGCACCAGCACGTGCAACCTGCTTGTGGCTCGCATTTTGCACAAAAACACCCTCCGGTCGTCCCAAATTCAAACTTTTCACATCCGCATTGACTTTCGCAGCTTTCTCCTGTGATATCAAAAGCCCCCACCGGGTTTACCGCATGGTTGGTTACGGGAATTTTTCCTGTAAATTTATTGCCTTTTTTTGTCGTCCCCTCTACGTAGAGGGCATTTACCGTGGTGGAGTCTCCCTGCTCATTGATATTATAAAAAGTTATCTGTTTTTCTTCCCAATGCGTAATACTGTTTACATTTACTTTCAAATATGCATTGGCCAACGTTGAAACCCAGGCCGGTGGTTGCGCGCTGCAATGGAACAATAAAAAGGGGCTGAGGAAGAAAAGAAAGGTTAAAGTTTTCATGATAAAAAGGTTTTGAGGAAAAAATACCTTAGCGTCAAGCCATTTAAACCATTCAAACGGCCGTGAATCCGCTGTTATTGCTATTGGCCATCATGCCCGGCCTCATCATCAGTTTTGCTGTTTTCCGGGTAGACAAGTACGAACGCGAGCCGCTGGTACCGCTGATCCTGTGTTTTGTCATCGGCGCCGTGGCCACCGTACCGGCAGTAGCCATAGAACGTTGGGCGATCTCCGGCATGGGCGCACCGCCCTACAACCCGGGCCAATCGCTGCTCTTAGCCTTTGGTGTTTTGGCGCTCACCGAAGAATTCGTCAAGTTTATCCTGCTGCTGGTATTGGCCTATCCCTACAAGTTCTTTAATGAACCGCTCGACGGCATCGTGTATGCCGTTCTTATTGCCATGGGTTTTGCCACCTGGGAGAATGTCGCCTATGCCGACCGTTTCGGGCTGCAAACTGTACTGCTGCGCTCGCTAACGGCTGTCCCGGCCCACCTGACTTTTGCCATTGTACAAGGTTATTTCGCCGGGCTGGCCAAATTCGAACCGGCCCGGCAATCCCGGTTACTGGCGTACGGCCTCGGCCTGGCAGTGCTGCTACATGGGGTGTACGACCTGCTCATTTTGCAGAACTGGTCGAAATGGCTCGTGGTACTGGGTACCGTGGCGCTGTATATGAGCCTCTTTTTTTGCGGAAGCCTGATCCGGCATCACCTGGAGCACTCGCCTTTCCGAAAGGAAAAACAATTGCAGAATAACTGACGGCGCTCCTCCAACCTAAAAATCTACCTCCAGGACCGTTTTTAACTGCCTTTCATTGACGCTTTCCGGGATCATCCGGAACAGCGCATTACGCACAGATACCAGCAAGGGATTGCTCCATTGGGCGACTTTCCCGAGTTGCCAGGAGTTGTTTACGATAAAATGCGCGCGTTTGAGGCGGCGGCATTCAAAAGCGGCGAAGGCGGCTTCCGGGGTGTCGTGTGCGGCCAGTTCGTCGGCCAGCACCACCGCGTCTTCGATGGCCTGGCAGGCGCCCTGGCCCAGGTTGGGCGTGGTGGCATGCGCGGCATCTCCGATGAGCACGATGTTGCCGAAGGCAAAACATGAAATGGGTTTAAGGTCGATAATATCATTCCAAACCAAACTGTCGCCTGGCGTATGGCGCAGAATAGCCGGCACCGGATCGTGAAACTTCTGGAAAATACGCTCCAGGTCAGGCACACCGGCCGCCCGCATGGCGGGGTCGTTCTGTGGGGCGTTCACACACGCAAACCAGTAAATTTTATTGCCGGCAAGGGGTACGATACCGAAGCGGCCTTCCGCCCCCCAGGTTTCGGTGGCGCCCGATAACGGCAGGCCCGGATTGTCTATCACTGCCCGCCAGCACGTATAACCGGCATAACGAGGCTCCGAGCCGGGCAACAGCTGGCGGCGAATGGGCGAATGTATGCCGTCGGCCACGATCAGGAAATCCGTTTCATGGGTAGAACCGTCCTTGAAGAACAGGGTTGTTTTATCACCGGACTGCTCCACCCGCAGCGCGGCTTTGTTGGTGTGAAGTTGTTCGGGGTCCAATTCGGCCAGAAGCGCTTCGTGCAGATCCGGCCGGTTGATGGCGAAATTATGCAGACCGTATTTGCGGCCGATAGCGGCGGCATCGGCTTGGGTAATGCGGCGGCCGCGGGCGTCGAGGATACTGAAGGTGGGCAACAGTCGCCCACGCGAAATGATTTTTTCAGCAATACCGAGTTTGACGTATCCTTTGATCGCGTTGGCGGCCAGCGCCAGGCCGGCGCCGACCGGCCGGATTACCGGCGCGGCTTCAAAAACCTGTGCCCGGATGCCGATACGGCGCAGGGCAATAGCGGCGGTCAGGCCGGCAATGCCGCCGCCGAGGATGGTGTAGTGTTTCATTGTGGATATGTTGTCGTTTTTTCCATTCGACGGTACATAAGCCGGGAGAGGTTGCAACGATAATCGTTAAAGAAGGTGATTTGGAAAAAAGAGATTCCGGTTGCTCTCGTTCCGCTCGCGAGTGGGCGAATTACAAATTCGCCCCACACCATTCCCCTAGCCCATCCACCGTCCAAGCGTCCTCCACCGAATGGCCGCCGGTACGCGTCCGGCGCAGGCTGCTCAGATAGGCTCCGGAGCCAGCGGCCTGACCCAGGTCTTGTGCCAGCGAGCGGATATAAGTGCCTTTGCCGCACACCACCCGGAAATCGCATTGAAGGCCGGTGGGATATTCGGGATACAGGTAAATCGGTGCGCCCTTTTTGGTCAGAATGACCGGTTCGCTACTTTCTGCCGGCGGCACGGGCCGGAGCGGGCCGAGTTCGAACACGTCGACACGCACTTTTCGGGGTTCCAGTTCCATGACTTGACCGGTACGGGCGTTTTTGTACAGCCGTTTGCCATCCACTTTTACGGCGGAGAACATGGGTGGTATTTGTTCGATATCCCCGACGAACTGTTGGGCGGTTCGGTTCAGTAATTCATCGGTCAGGTGTTCGGTGGGCCAGGTGGTATCTGCTGGTTTTTCCCGGTCGAAGGAAGCCGTAGTGGCGCCGAAAGTGAACGTGCCGGTGTATTCTTTGGGTAAATCCTGGAACGATTCGATTTTTTTGGTGTACTCGCCGGTACACAGCAACAGCAGGCCGGTTGCCAGCGGATCGAGCGTGCCGGCATGGCCGATCTTGAGTTTTTTCGTTCCCAGCCGGTGTGAGAGCCGGTAGCGGATTTTATTCACCACGTCGAAGGATGTCCATCCGAGAGGCTTATCCACGAGCAATAAAGCGCCTTTGGGAAATTCGGACGGGAAGGGCGTATGGGGGGTAAGTATGGTGAGCATGGATCAATCAAGTTGGGCGGATACCGGCAACAACGCCGCGTTTTGCATTGGGCTCCCGCAGATTTCGCAGATCAATACAGATTATTTTTATGAGAATAATCTGCATTAATCTGCGGCATCTGCGGGAGTTTGACTTTCAATACACCCACGTATGATTACATCGGCGGCGGCACCACATTTCGTTGGGGCGGCAGGGCTTGCAGGTAGGCAAATACGGCTTTCAAATCATCATCCGACAGGTTGCGGTAGCTGGGCCAGGGCATCGGCGGCAGTATGGGGCGCGTATCATCCAACCCCTTGGTTTTGCCTTCGCGCAAGGCTTTGATAAATTGCGCTTCCGTCCAGGCGCCTATTCCGGTTACATCGCTCGTAATATTAGCGGCATACGACAGCCCCCAAGGGCCTGCGGCAGCGGTCATGCCCGGACTGAAAATAGAGACATTCTCTTTTTTAATAAAACTCTTTTTTTCATCGTCCAATACAAACACCTCCGTGGCTGGATGGCCGATAAAGCGGCGCGACATATCGGGAATAGGACCTTGCGGGGTCATGGTTTTTGGGGTATGACAATCGTCGCAGCCCAATACATTGACCAAATATTCGCCGCGCACGAGTGCCTCGGACGTGAACTGAGCGCCTTCAGCGCTGGCGGCATCTCCGCCGGTGGCAGTTTTGTCTGTGGCCGTTTTATCGGTAGCGGTTTGTTGGCAGTTGGTCAGCCAAAACAGGGTGCAAATCAGGCAAAAAGCCGAAGTGAAAAATGTTTTCATGAATACTAAAGTTTGAAGATAAGTGCAATTGAGCGCAAGTATAGGAGATTTGATCGTCATTGTGCGTCATTGTGCGTCATTGTGAAGCCGTTGTTTCCTTCAGCAATTTCTAATGTAAAATATTTACGCGGTTACGCCCGTGCTACCCCTATCACCTTTTTCTCCCCCCCCCCCCCGAACTTGTCATCCCGGAGGGAACCGTCCGCTCTACGAGGGCCTAACATGCGGGTTTTCCCTCGTAGGGCGGACGGTTCCGCCTTCGGCGGATGACAAGTTCGGGGGGGGAGAAAAAGGGGATAGGGGTAATTCGCGGGTTATGCACGGCCGAGGCTGGAATAGCGGCTGATGACAAACAGGAGGAAAGAAGAGTAAGAGGGGACAGGATGGGCGTAATTGTTTTACATTAGAAATTGCTTATAAAAGAAACAGCGCAATCCTCCCTTACCGGAATCAGGGTAGCAAAGTGCCGCGGCATTTTACAAACGCTTTAAAATCAATCTTTTTGAGCATATTTTGCCAAAAACATGCTCTACATTGCCCTAAAATTGATGCAGCCCGCCGCAGACTTTGGCTACAAATTTGCTGATAAACAGCATATCTCTTCTAATTCCGGCGCCCCTCCACCGGCTAACCATACACTTTACCAAATGGTATATTGCTCTACCCGCCTGGCATTATCCGGGCTTATCAGCCTGTTTTGTTCCAACCTCTTTAGCCAAACCGCCACGTTCCAGCAAACTTACGGCGGGGCGGGCTACGATGTCGTTAACGACATGCTCGAAACCGCCGACGGTTATCTGATTGCCGGGGAAACGTTTAACCCAACGAACGACCACACCGATGCCCTGCTGATCAAACTGGATAAAAACGGCACGGTAATTTGGAAAAAAACCTACGGTCAATTTGCCGACGACGGGTTCCGTGACATCGCGCCCGCCAACGATGGCGGGTTTATCGTCTGGGGAGCGCTCGAAAATTTCAACCTGAACCGCACCGATGCCTGGCTGGTAAAGCTGGATGACGACGGTAATTTGCTTTGGCAAAAAACCATCGGCGAGACGGGATTCAGTGAATATCCGTCCGGCAGAATAATCGCCATGCCGGATGGTTATATCCTCTCCGGCTCGAAAGTCAATCCCGGATATTATCAACCATTTATCCTGCGGGTCAACAATGCCGGCAATACGTTGTGGAGCCAGTTTACCCCATCGAACAATTATAGCAGCATGCATGCGCATTACGTGGTGGACAGTATGCTTTACCTGACCGGTACGGCGAATAGCCTTGGCGCCTGGAGAACCATGAATATCAGTACCGGGGAAATTGTTCAGCACCGCGAATACCTCGCTGACTCGATCAATTGGTTGTACAATATGCACCGGACCCCGGAGGGCAATCAAATCATGACGGGTAATATTACCAAAGACATTCCCGGACTGTTCCGGTACTACGGCTGGGTGCAAAAGGCCGACCCACAGGGGCAGGTAATCTGGTCGAAAATTTATAATGCGGGGGAGGTGAGCAACGTTACTGCCAGCGAAATGCTCGCTGATGGCACTTGTGTGCTTGGACTCTATTTTCAACCTTCTACACAGGTCGGCATCATACATTCCGCATTAGTCAAAATTGACACGGCCGGGGCCGTGGTTTGGGCCAGAACTTTTACCGGTACGCCATGGCTCTTTATTAACGACATTACTCAAACATCCGACGGTGGTTTTTTCGCCACGGGCTATACCCAAAATATTTCCGGGCCTACCATCAATCAGAATGCAATATGGATTAAAACCGACTCCCTGGGTATTGTGGACGGCTGCTGCGTGGCTACCCCGACCATCGTCGTCGAGGATATTCCGGTGACACCCCGGCAGGAACAGATCAATGAGGCGACCTTTGAACAAACGGTTCCATTCCAGTTTGCATTTGCCGATACGGCGATCTTACCTGTGTTGGATTTTTGTTCCAATGTACAACCCGAAATTAGCCAAACCATCCAATTCTGCCCCGGCGAATCGGTTACCCTCGGCGATTCCACTTACCATCAGCCCGGAACCGTTACCCTGAACCTGCCGTCTACTACAGGCGGCTGCGATACGATTGCTACCTATACGCTGGAATATAAAACCGGGAACGCCTGTGGTGATTCCACTTGCGAAGCCTCGTTTTTCAAAAGGCTGTTTGTACAGGGAAAATCGACCCAGGGATATAAAATCGTACCTGCCCCAAACGAAACCTTCTTCGTCGCCGCATCGGCAGACGAAAACACTATCATAGCGCTTACCGACAAAAATATGAACGTGATCTGGGCCCGGTCCGTGGACCTGGCAGGCGGTCCGGATGCGATTCAGGATATGCGCCTGGATGCGGAAGGGTACCTGATCGGAGTAGGGAACGCCCTTACTTCACCGGTACAATGTTTTGCCTTTAAAATGGATCCCGCCACCGGACAACTCCTTTGGCGCAGCCAACAGAACAGTCCGATCAATTCCTATTTCACCAATATTTTGGAAAAAAACGACGACGGGAGCGGTAATTACTTTTTGTTAGGGCAAACCGATGCGGCGAGCGGCGGGACCGGCTGCGATGCGTTATTGATGGAAATTGATCGCAATTCGGGCGCTTTATTATGGGACAAACACTATAACCTGGGCAGTTGTGAAGCATTCTACGATGTATATATCGAAAACAATACGGTCTATGCGTGCGGACGCTACAATTTGAACAATGCCGGCCAGGCCGGCTTCCGGGCCGCCCTCACAGCCCTGGATATGGCCGGAAATGTACAATGGTCCTGGCATTATCTGCGATCGGGCGCCGTCAACGCCCGGCTTTATGCCAGTTCCCTGTTGCCTGATAATGGGGGGATTATGCTGTTCGGCTATGGAACCAATTCGGGCACCAACCTGTCAATGTCAACATTACAATTGATGAAAACCAGCCCCACGGGCCAACTGTTATGGGCAAAGGAATACGACATTGCCGGCGGCACGGATCAATCGGCGTTCAAAATACTCAACTTCCCGGACGGCTATTTGCTGGCCGGCACCTTTGTGCGTGCCACCACTACGGGCAAAGAGATATTTTTAATCAAAACGGACAAAGCCGGCAACGTTTTATGGCAAAAATCGTACGGGCTCAATGGTGAAGACCGCCTGAGCGATATCATCCAGGTTGCCGATAAATTACTCCTGATCGGAAGCGCCCAGAACGCGCAGATATTCGATATGCTCATCGGAAAATTATACCTGGACGGCGAAGTAGATTCGGATGTGCCTTGTACCTACATTAAACCAATGACCGTTGAGGTACGGGACTACGACCCGCTGTTTTTCAGTGCGCATACGCTGTCGTCTATCAATGTCAACCACAACTATGGCACGGCTTCGCTTCCAACCGTTGCGCCGGAAACCATCACGTCGGAACCCATCTGTCTTCAAATTTGCACCGATTCCTGCTCCGGAAAAACCGATGCCACGGTGTTTGTTGATTCGATATATTGCAACGAAGGCCGTACCGAAGTCAGGCTTCGTATATGCAATGCCGGACCGGCGCCGCTGCCGGCGAATACGCCCGTTACCCTGTACGACGCCAACCCGACTACGGGAAATGCCAACCTGCTGTTGACGGTGTCGAGTAGCGCGGTTGTGGACAGTGGCGCATGCCAAGCCATTGTGATCCCGGATATTGCTTCGTTTTTCCCGAATGGCGGCCAATTCACGCTGGTGGCCGTGGCGAACGACGACGGCAGCCACCCAACGCCGTTTTCCCTCGACAGTCTCCACAATTCTGCTATTGAAGAGTGCGACTATTCGAATAACCTGGCTGCCGGCGAATTTGTAAAACCGGCATCGCCCGTACTCAATCTCGGCCCCGATCGCGCGGTTTGTGGTTCAGGCGCCCTGGTGCTGAACGCCGGTACCGGGTTTTATCAATATACCTGGCAGGACGGTTCTGCGAATCCTGCTTTCACGGTTTTGACCACAGGAATCTACCGGGTGGAAGTGAAGGATTTTTGCGGGTTCGTACAAACCGACAGTGTGTTTATAACAGTTTTACCGCCGGTACAACTAACTGAAGTGCTTGAGTTCTGTCCCGGCGAATCGGTTACCCTCGGCGATTCCACCTACAACCTGCCCGGAACCGTTACCCTGAACCTACCGTCCACGACAGGCGGCTGCGATACGATTGCTACCTATACGCTGGAATTTAAAACCGGGGACGCCTGTGGCGATTCCACTTGCGAAGCCTCTTTCATCAAAAGGCTGTTCGTGCCCGGGCAATCGACCCGGGGGTATAAAATCGTGGCCGCACCGAACGAAACCTTTTTCGTCGCTGCATCGGCAGGCGAAGAAATGGTAGTGGCTCTTACCGATAAAAACATGAACGTGATCTGGGCCCGCTCCATGGATATGGCAGCCGGCGTGGATATTATTACAGATATGCGCCTTGACGCGGAAGGACAGATTATCGGGGTTGGGAATGCCCTCGTTACGACGATACAATCTTTTGCTTTTAAAATGAATCCGGCTACCGGGCAACTCCTATGGCGCAGTCGGATGGACAGCCCGATACGCTGCTTTTTTACCAAAATATTAGAAAAAAATAAAGACGGAAGTGAAAACTACTTTCTGATCGGGCAAACGGACGCGGCAAGCGGCGGTAGCAGCTGCAATGCCTTGCTCCTGGAAATCGACCGCAACACGGGTGCAATGATCTGGGATAAACACTATAACCTGGGCAGTTGTGAAATCTTTGATGATGTGTTCATCGAAAACAACCTGATTTATGCCTGCGGCGATTACGATTTTCATACTGTCGGACAGACCGGACTTCGGCCGGCACTTACCGTACTGGATATAGACGGCAACGTACAATGGTCGCGGCATTATCTGCGGTCGAGCGCCGTCGATGCCCAGCTGTATGCCGGATCGATGTTGCCGGATAATGGCGGAATCATCATGTTCGCTCATGGCGATAATTCGGGCGCCAACCTGTTGTTGTCAACGTTAAAGCTGATGAAAATCAGCCTTACAGGCGAACTATTGTGGGTAAAGGAATACGACATCGCCGGCGGTACAGTGCAATCGGCGTTTAAAATTGTCAATTTTCCCGACGGCTATTTGTTGAGCGGCAGCTTTAGGCGTGGCGTCGCTGCGGACCAAGAGATGTTTTTAATCAAAACGGACAAAGACGGCAACATTTTATGGCGGCGGTCTTATGGTCGGACCGGGGATGACCGGTTCAGAGATGTTATCCACGTTTCCGACAAACTGTACCTGATCGGGAGCATCGAGAACGGACAGGGCTTCGACATGGTGATCGGAAAATTAAATTTGGATGGAACCGTGTACTCGGATGGCGCCTGCACCTACGTCAGTCCGTTGACCGTTGATGAAAAAGATTTTGACACGCTTTATTCCAGCGCGCATATACTTTCGCCGATCGACGTCTTCCACAACTATGCCGCGATTTCGCTTCCAAACGTTTCGCCGGAAACCATCACATCGGAACCCATCTGTCTTAATTGTCCCGATTCCTGCACAGGCAAACCCGATGCCACGGTGTTTGTTGATTCTATATTTTGCAACGACGGCCGCACCGAAGTCCGGCTACGTATATGCAATGCCGGACCGGCGCCGCTGCCGGCGAATACGCCCGTTACCCTGTACGACGCCAACCCGACTGTGGGAAATGCCAACCTGCTGTTGACGGTGCTGAGTAGCGCGGCTGTGGACAGTGGCGCATGCCAAACCATTGTGATCCCGGATATCAGTTCGGCGCTCCCAGGCGCGGGCAGTCTGACGCTTGCTGTGGTGGCGAACGACGACGGGGGCCACCCAACGCCATTTTCCCTCGACAGTCTGCACAATACGGCTGTTGAAGAATGCGACTATTCGAATAACCTCGTTGTCGGCGAATTTGTAAAACCGCCAAGCACCCTTCAACTGACTTGTCCGAAAGACACCGTCGTCGTTGCTGCGGCCGGTATTACAGCCGTATCCGTGGCCTATAACCTGCCCAATGCGGCTTCCGATTGTGTATGCCCGGGTGTAAATATTGATCTGGTGTCCGGCGGGGCCGGCGGTAGCCTGTTCCCGCTCGGTGTCAGCACCGTTTGTTACCGCGCAGAAGATGCCTGCGGCAGTGAAAAAACCTGTTGTTTCACCATCCGGGTGGACCGGGAAAGCGTGTGCGATACAAAAACAAACGGGTGCCTGAAATTCGAACTGCTTTCGGTCAATCGCGACGCGGGCCAGAACTGGGTGTACCGTATCCGGCTCACCAACAATTGCAGTGCCGAAATGACTTACGCTTATATCCAGATGCCCACCGGCGTGGAGGCTATGACGCCGGCTAACAACAGCGTCTACACGTCGCCGGGCGGCCTGGCCTATATTGTGCGAAACCCGAATTTTACGCCATTTTATTCCCTGCGGTTCAAGCCGGAATCAACGGGTTTGGCCAACGGCCAGTCGGATATTTTCCGGTATGTATTGCCGGCGCAAACCAAGCCGGATTATATTCATGTAGCGGCACGTTTGCTTTCGGGAGCGTATGTAGAAGCGCACCTCAACACCTTCTACTGCCCGGTAGGTACCGAGCCGGCGACTAAACCGGCTGCTGAAATAAGCGAACGCGCTGCGCCGGCAACTGCCGCGGTGCTGCACGTATTTCCCAACCCGGTAACCGAAGGGACAACCCTGACGATTGCCGGCGGCGATTTCCCGGACGGGGTTTTTGTGTTGCAGGATTTGGCCGGGCGATTGGTGATGGAACGCCGGATTGTGGACAATCAGGTATTGCCGGCGCCTTCGGGCCTGTCTACCGGGATGTACTATTTTAAAATAATGGAAAACGGACGGTTTGCGGGCAGTGGAAAACTGATTATACAGGATTGAGATTTGTCCATCGAAAAACATCTATTAATTTTCAATCTATCCGCTATGATTTTTACTTGCACACCCAATGCGATTACGGGTATTCTATGCCTGTTTTCTGCCACCCTTTTCAGCCAAATCACCACATTTCAAAAAACTTATGGCACACCTGACCAGGAATCAGCTACGGATATTATCGAAACGCCGGATGGTTATTTGATAGCCGGAAGAACGCATAGAGCCGCAGACAACACCCCCCTGGCGCTTTTAATCCGCATCGACAAAAACGGTTCGGTGCTTTGGCAAAAAACGTATGGCGGGACAGATGAGGTTGGCTTTGAGTCCGTTGCTATAGCCAATGATGGCGGATTCATTGCCTGGGGGAGTATTAAAAAGGATGGTTCCAGTGTTTCAGACGCCTGGTTGGTAAAAGTGGATGACGACGGCAATCTGCTTTGGCAAAAAACGATAGGTGCACCGGCATCCAGCGAATTTCCAACCGGACAAATCGTCGTTATGCCCGACGGTTACATTCTTTCGGGCACTAACCCCCAATCATCATTTGTCATCCGGGTGGATAATGCCGGAGATATTCTCTGGAGCCGGATCACATCGAACACTGGTAGCAGTCTGATGAACGCCCAATACACAGCAGACAGTCTGCTATACCTGGCAGGCGGTTTGAACCGGCATGGCACCTGGAGCACAATGGACCTGGTTTCGGGCACCGTAAAGGAATCGGTTGGCTTTCAGACGGATTCCATTAATTATTTCTATAAAATGCACCGCACGCCTGAAGGAGACCACGTAATGATGGGCAATGCCGGGGAAGTCATCCTGGGTAAGGCCTGGGTCAAAAATTGGGTACAAAAAGTGGACGCCAACGGACAGCTGATTTGGTCCAAAAAATATAGTACCTCCGACCGCAACATCGTACCCTTCAGCACCATGCTCCCCGATGGCAGCCTTGTTATCTCTACAAATTATTACCAGACAGCAAGCGGAGGCCCTTTGTTTGCTGCGATGATTAAATTAGATAAAGATGGCGACTTGATTTGGGCGCGGTCATTTCGCGGCTTGAAGACTAGCGAGTTAACACGTATTATCCGGACGGCCGATGGGGGGCTTATGGCTGTGGGACAAGTCGGAAACGATAATCTGGATATATTATTGATCAAAACGGATTCTCTTGGCGCCGTAGCCGGTTGTTGCGTGACCAACCTGCCGGTGACCGTGGAGGATGCTTGCCTCACCACGTTTAAGGAGCCTGTCAGTACTACCGCTTATGATAGTTTGGTTCCTTATGAGTCGGATTTTGCCGGCGATGGAGACTTGGAAGCGGGAGATTTTTGTTTTAATCAACCCTTCATCGAAGTCGGCCAAACCATCCGGTTCTGCGACGGCCAAACAGTCACTATAGGCGGTATTACCTACAATCAGTCCGGCATTGTCACCGATACGCTGCCCGCTGCCGACAACGCTTGCCGTACCATCGTCCGGTACGCCCTGGAACAACAACCCAAACACCTCCTTCAGTATACCATTTCGTTTTGCCCCGGCGAAACGGTCACTATCGGCGGTATCCCTTACAGCCAGCCCGGTACGGTTACCCTAAACATCCCGTCCACCACTTGCGGGGTGTGCGATACCCAGTCCATTTACACCTTGAATTGGCTAAACCAACCGACCATCAGCCGAACCATCGCATTCTGCCCCGGTGAGTCGGTTCTACTCGGCGGTACATCATACAGCCAGCCGGGCACGGTCAGCCTCGTGCTGCCCGCTACTGCGGGTGGCTGCGATACGCTGGCTACTTATACGCTGGAATACGAAACCGCCGGCCAGCAAAGCACGCTGCAATTGACTTGTCCGGAGAATATGGACATCGTTGTGCCGGCCGGCATAACGGCCGTGCCGGTGGTTTACCAGTTGCCGGGCGCCTTGTCCGATTGTACCTGCCCGGAACTGCTGATCGGTTTAAATACCGGCGGGGCCAGCGGCGACCTGTTCCCACTCGGGATCAATACCGTTTGTTACCGCGCCGAAGATGCCTGTGGCAGCGAAAAAACCTGTTGTTTCACCATCCGGGTGGACCGGGAAAGCGTGTGCGATACAAAAACAAATGGTTGCCTGAAATTCGAATTGGTTTCGGTTGATCGTGATGCGGGCCAAAACTGGGTGTACCGCATCCGGCTCACCAACAACTGCAGCGCCGAAATGACTTATGCCTATATCCAGCTGCCCACCGGTGTGCAGGCCATAACGCCGGCCAACAATAGCCTCTATACGTCGCCGGGCGGCCTGACCTATATCGTGCGAAACCCGAATTTTACGCCCTTTTATTCCCTGCGGTTCAAGCCGGAATCAACGGGTTTGGTCAACGGCCAGTCGGATATTTTCTGGTATGTATTGCCGGCGCAAACCAAGCCGGATTATATTCAGGTAGCGGCACGTTTGCTTTCGGGAGCGTATGTAGAAGCGCACCTCAATACCTTCTACTGCCCGGTGGGTACCGAAACGGCGAATAAACCGGCTGCCAGGATAAACGAACGTGCTGCGCCGCCAACTGCCGCGATGCTGCACGTATTCCCCAACCCGGCAACCGAAGGGACAATCCTGACGATTGCCGGCGGCGATTTCCCCGACGGGATGTTTCTGTTGCAGGATTTGGCCGGGCGATTGGTGATGGAGCGCCGGATTGTGGACAATCAGGTATTTTTAGACAAAGCCGACCTTTCTTTAGGGCTTTATTTTTTCAAAATATTGGATAATAACCGGTTTGCCGGGAGTGGTAAACTGATAATGGAATAACCGGGAGCATTTAGATGCTGGGGCCGGCTGGTTGATTCACCACCGCTCCAGTGTCAGTTCCAACCACGTCACTTCCCCGCGTTTGAGGATTACATTGGGTACGGTAAGTGGCTGGTAACCGATTTTTCCCACTTGCAAGGTGTAGGAGCCGGGTTGTGCCGCACCGGTTTTGAACTGCCCGTCGGCCCGGGTTGTGCTGCTGTTATGCGTATCCACGACCACCTTGACTTTGCCCAGGGGCTGGCCCGTCGCGGCATCGGTCACCCGGCCTTCCAGGTAGGCAGCGCGTTCGTAAGCAGGCTGAAAAACGAACAAACCCTCGTTTTTCGCCGTAGCGAAAACAATGCCGGACGGCAGGTACGGGTCGGCATCCCACACGAGCGAATTGCCCAAACTGGCCCAGGCTGTTTCGATGAGGTTGTCGGGGCGATGTGCGTCTACGATAGTGAGTTGGCCGCCATAGGAGGGGTTGATGAGAAAATCGTGGAGCACCCGCACATTATGCACTTCGAAGGCGGGTTTCCGGCTGGGAAAATACAGGTCGAGTTGGGTGATATTTTCCAAATCGGACACATCGAACGCGCCGAGCGGCGTGTTGAGTTTTTCGTCGGTGGTAAACAGGGTCCGGCCGTCGTCGGACAGCCAGGTGTTGTGGTTGAAACGACCGGGCGTGGGCTGGGTGGCCAGCACCTTGGGATTTGTTTTATCCGATACGTCGATGACGCTGAACTGCCCGGCATATATCTCGCTCGACCAAAGCGTGTCGCCCCGGATATAACCGTCATGTACGTAGGGTTGCGGGTAAATACTTTTCACTTCGGGGTTCCAGGGGTCGGCCAGATCGCAGATCACTGCGCCGTTTTGAGTGCCGCCGAACAGATACAGATAGCCGTCGGCGCAGGCCAGCGCGTGGCAGCTCCGGATCAGGGTGTCGGTCCCGGGGCCGTACCAGACTTTCCAGGTGACGGTGTCGGGCAATTGGCGCAGATCGACAATCGTGATGCCGCTGTTAGTCGCTTCGGAGCTCACATAGGCGAAGCCCGCCCAGGTTTTTACTTCCCGCCAATTGTTGGTTATTCCGGGCACCGCGAAGCGCTCGACCGGTTGAGCCGGATCGCCCAGGTCCACGATGCTCAGGCCTTTGCTGGTACCCACCAGGGCGTACTCGCCTCCGCTGCTGTCTACATAGTGCCAGCAACCCGCCAGGCCCGGGGCATACGGCAGGTGGCCGATTTGCTGGAGCTGGGCGGAGAGTAGGGTAGGGAGGAAGAGGAGTATAATAAAACGAGACATATTTATAAATGTAAAAGTCAAAAGTCAAAATGTAAAACTTTTACATTTTACATTTTGACTTTTACATTTTGACTTATAAACGCGGTTATTTCACCTTCGGCATCCGGACGGTAAACGTGGCGCCCTTTCCGGGTTCCGATTTTTTTACAAAAATTTTGCCCTTATGGTATTGCTCCACGATACGTTTGGATAAAGACAAACCCAGGCCCCAACCGCGTTTTTTGGTGGAATAGCCGGGCTTGAACACGGTTTTGAATTTGTTGGCCGGGATGCCTTTGCCGGTGTCGCTCAGGTCGAAACACACGTAACCCGGCTCTTCGTACACCTGAACGGTAATCACACCGATGCCGCCTTCCATGGCGTCTATGGCATTCCGCAGGAGATTTTCCACGACCCAATCGAACAACGGCGCGTTTATTTTCACCATTTTAGGTTCGTAATCTGCGGGCGCCGGAAAATCGAAGGTAACCTTCCGGGGGGCGCGGCGCTGCATATAATCGCGACAAATTTCCAACTGGTCGTACAGGTTCACCGGACTAAGTTCGGGCTGGGAACCGATTTTGGAGAACCGGTCAGCCACGAGTTCCAGGCGCGTGACGTCGTTGCGGAGTTCGTCCAGCATTTCCTGGTTCATGGGGTTGTCGTCGTTGGCGGCTTTAAGGGCCTCCACCCAGCCGAGAATTGCCGTGATGGGGGTGCCGAGTTGGTGCGCCGTTTCTTTGGCCATGCCCAGCCATACCTGATTTTCTTCGGCACGGCGCGCAGCACTGAATCCCATGTAGCCGAACGCGATAAAGACTGCGATGAGGAACAATTGCACATAAGGATACCAATTCAGGAGAGACAGCAGGTTGGAATGGCTGTAAATCAGCGTCTTGTGGATGTCCGGCGGCATACTGATCAGGATCGAATCGGCGCCTTCCCTGATCATGCGGTCCAGGGATTTGCGCACCTCCTGGATGGGCATGGTATCCAGGTTTCGGTCGTCGATATTGCGATACAACTCGATTTGATTGGTCTCATCGAGTACCACCACCGGAATCGTGGTGTTTTCTTCGATAATCCGGCCCGGCAACGTAAAGTCGCAATTCAGGTCGACATCCGTACGGGCGATTTGGCGCATGGCTTCGGCAAACTGGGCGGCTTGCTGATTTTCGCGCTCGGCCAAACGTTCGGCCAAATATTTGGTGTACAGCAGGGAAACGATGATGATAACCACCCCTCCGGCGGCTAAGTACCATTTCCACTGCGACTTGCGGGCGTATATGTCCATTTTACGATAGAATCGGCAAAAATGGTGAAGAAAAGCGCTGTTGCAACTATTCTGCTTTTCAAAAATAAAAATATTGTTAAAAAACGCCCTTATCGTACTTTTAGCGTTCAACGACAGTGGGGCGTCCCAAATACTCGGGATTAATTCGCCCGATATGCGTAGATTAGGCGAATTAAAAATTCGCCCTGACTATGTGCAGATTAACCGAATGTGAAATTCGCTAGTAGATTAGGCGAATTAAAAATTCGCCCCACAATAGTTTTGTTTAATGATTTAGAATTAATAGTTAAACAAATTTAACCTTTGCCCTGTTTCGGTGGGCAGGGTTGAATCTGCTTCTTCCAGCTTCATCTCAGGCGATCCTTCTTTTTATTGTTGTATGTCTAAAAAAGTAGTAGTTATTGGCGCCGGTTTTGCCGGTTTGGCAGCTGCCGCAAACTTGGCGGCAGACGGTTTTGAAGTAACCGTATTGGAGAAAAACGATGTTCCGGGTGGCCGGGCGCGACAATTCTCTGCACAAGGCTTCGTTTTCGACATGGGCCCTTCGTGGTACTGGATGCCCGATGTGTTCGAGCAATTTTTTGCCCGTTTTGGCAAAAAAGTATCCGACTACTACGACCTGGTCCGGCTTGATCCCTCCTATACGATACACTTCGGCCCCGGCGACCGGATGGACTTACCGGCCGGGCAAGAAGCGCTGGAGCAAATGTTCGAGCACTATGAGCCGGGCAGCGCGCCCCGTTTGCGCAAATTTTTAGCGGAGGCGGAATATAAATACCGCGTGGGCATGACTGAATTCGTACACAAGCCCAGCCACAGTATTCGGGAATTTGCCGACTGGCGCATTGTGAGCAGTTTGTTCCGCCTGCAAATGTTCACCTCTTTATCCAGTCACGTTCGCGGACTGTTTAAACATGAACAACTGATTAAACTGCTGGAATTTCCAGTGCTGTTCCTGGGCGCCACTCCGGAAAAAACCCCGGCTTTGTACAGCCTGATGAACTATGCCGACATGGCGCTCGGCACCTGGTACCCGATGGGCGGCATGTACAAAATTGTGGAGGCGATGGTATCGGTTGCCAAAGAAATGGGGGCGAAAATCGAATTGGGGCAGGAGGTGGAACACATTCAGGTCAGCGGCGGCAAGGCCCGCCTGGTTCGCACCAAATCGGGCGCCGAATACCCCGCCGACGTGGTGGTGGGCGCCGCAGATTATCATCATATCGACGCGCACCTGCTCGATGCCGACGGGCGTAATTATTCCGGGAATTACTGGGACAAGCGTACCATGGCGCCGTCCAGCCTGATTTACTACTTAGGCATAAACAAACGGCTGAAAGGGCTGCTGCATCACAACCTTTTTTTCGATGAAGATTTTAGCCTTCATACCCGGGAGATATATGAAACACCGAAATGGCCCGAAAAACCGCTGTTTTACGTGAGCGCGCCATCGGTAACCGATCCTTCGGTGGCGCCGGAAGGTTGCGAAAACCTGTTTATCCTGATCCCGGTAGCGCCGGGCCTCGACGATACGCCGCCTATCCGTGAACATTATTACAACCTCGTCATGCAACGGCTCTCCCGCCTGACCGGTCAGCGCATCGGCGAGTCGGTTGTTTACCGCCGCACATATGCGCATACCGATTTTGTAAACGACTACCACGCCTTCAAGGGAAATGCCTACGGCCTGGCCAATACCCTCCGGCAAACGGCTTTTCTCAAACCCAAAATGAAAAATCGCCATATCTCTAATTTATTTTACACCGGCCAACTCACGGTGCCCGGCCCCGGCGTACCGCCTTCCCTCATCAGCGGGCAGGTGGTGGCGCGGGAAGTTTTAAAATGGGTGGAGGGTTTGAAGGTTTGAAGGTTTGAAGGTTTCTGGTTTGAGGGTTTGAAGGTTTGAGGGTTTATGGTTACAACACAGCAACCCTCAAACCCTCAAACCAGAAACCTTGCAACCCTCAAACCTTGCAACCCTCAAACCTTGCAACCCTCAAACCTTGCAACCCTCAAACCTTGCAACCCTCAAACCTTGCAACCCTCAAACCTTCAAACCCTCAAACTAGCAACCCTCAAACCAGAAACCACCTTGTAAGTATGAATCACCAGGACTTATACGATTCCACCTGTTTCGCCTGCAGCCGTTTGATCACGCTGCGGTACTCCACTTCATTTTCGATGGGTATCCGGTTGTTTCACCGGAGATTCAGGCCGCCGATATATGCTATTTACGGCTTCGTGCGCTTTGCCGACGAGATCGTGGACACCTTTCATGATTACCCGAAACAAGTGCTCCTGGAACGGTTCCGGGAAGATACCTACCGGGCTATCGACGAGGGTATTAGCCTCAACCCGGTGCTGCACGCTTTTCAACAGGTGGTACGGAAATACGGAATCGACCGGGAGCTGATCGACGCCTTCCTGCGCAGCATGGAGATGGACTTGTACAACTGCGCCTATAACACCGACCAGTACGACGAATACATTTATGGTTCGGCTGAGGTGGTCGGGCTGATGTGCCTGCGCGTCTTTTGCGAGGGCAATGAGGAACAATACCAGCAACTGAAAGAACCGGCCCGCCGTTTGGGCGCCGCTTTTCAGAAAATAAACTTCCTGCGCGACATTAAAAGCGACTACGACGAACGTGGGCGGGTGTACTTCCCCGGCGTCGATTTCCGCCGCTTTGACGACGATGCCAAACGCCGGATCGAGGCGGAAATTCAGGATGACTTCAGCGCCGCTTTAGACGGTATCCGGCGCCTGCCCGACGGCGCGCGTTTCGGCGTATACCTCGCTTATGAATACTACGTGCAGTTGTTTGCCAAAATTAAAAGCGCCCCGGCACACAGTATCGCAAAAAAACGCTTCCGGGTGTCGGACAAACGCAAAATGTACCTGCTGTTCAGTTCGGCCCTGCGGCACCGCCTCAATCTTTTGTAATTCATTTTCGTAATTGGAATGGGTAAAAATCAGCACTGACGCCGTTTAGTATCGTGTCATCAAAATAGAGATAACGATACAGTAAAAGCCTACATCAGTCTTCTTTAAACGCCCTATTGCACCCAATCCAGCCATTGCTGTGCCAGCGTTTCCACATAGTCGGTGAAGGTTGTTATTCCCTTAATATGATAAAGAGTTAATTCTGGTTGATCTTGTAAAGTTTCGACGAACTTAAAATTGTGGTCGTGAGAAAATAATAATACTCCCTCTGTTTTAATATGGTAAAGTGTTCTGTCGCCATTTGCCTCTTCCGCAAATGAAATAAATTCACTGAGATCAAGCGGTTTCTTATCTTCAAATAAACACATATCTTCATAGTATACTTGCCAGGAGCCTAAACCTATTTCGCAACGGGAGCCAATAAACATAAAATGTTTGTTTAAGGTGAAACACTCGTATACTATAGCATTTACGACAGATTGTTCAGGGCCGTTGAAGCTTTCTCTTATTCCTCCTATACAATGAAGTAGTGTTTTATGGGATTCACCTAACAACAAATTTTTATTATAATCATCTTGGTATTTACATAACCACCCACAAATTTTGTCGTTTTTTGTCGTCCAGGATAATAATTTATGTTTGACATTATCAATATTTACATCTAGCACCCTCGCCTTCATTATTAACTTAGTTAGCGTTGGATAAAAATCCACAAAGTGTTTATGTAATTGAATTTCTCCAGAATTTATTTCTAACTCTTTTATCCATTTTACAAAACCATGCTTATGTTCTTTAAATGAGTCAAAATCAGGATATTTCATTGCCAAAAATATGTGTTTTATTTTATCGCACAGGAGGGTTGAAAAAACTTCCGTAAAGATTGTCTATAAGTAGTGCATGTTGCTTTAAGTCATCTAAAGTTGCATTTGGATTCGCAATATAAAAATCATTCCACATTCTTCCAATCTCTACATGAATTTTATCGCCGCCGACAGTAAGAGCCTTCTTGGAGATTCCTCTTAAATTTTCTACAGAATGTATTTGACCATCAGGTATTCCAAGGCCTGGGTATTTATTTTGTATATGTCTTGGTATGGCATGATGCACTTCCATATCATCAAAATCAGCTTGGGGTATATCCGGAAAATGATTCCGAAAATTTGTTCTCCAATCAGTTGAAGTTGCCCACCCAAATTTAGGAAACTTAACATCGTCTACATACTTTATATATTTCGGGAGATCAATTTCCCACAACTTTCCACCCATCTTTTCGAGAATTCCCCATGCCCTTTCGATGGCTTGTTGCCCAATCGAATTAAATAGGGACTCGACTTTTTTTATTAATTTACCTATTTTGAGGGCTTTTTCACTCCCTTCCCAGATTGTCTCTAAAGTCTTCACCCAAGGGTTGTTCTTCAGAAGCGTTTTAAATACCAGTTCGCTTACTTCAAAGGCAAATTCCGCCCAATCTCCCCCTTTTGCACTTTTTACAAGGTCTCTGACCTCATCTTGCTGATTAAACAGCGGTATCTTATTCAGAATTAGGTCTATCAAAGCATCCCCAATTAGTTCTTTTGCTATCGTCCACAATATAGGAGGCCAACCAAACGACGCAGTCACCATATCTCTATACTCGGCATCAACATTCATCTGCTCCAAATGCGCGCCAACAAACACCCTTACATCCGTCGAGTAATTTTCTTTTTCCAGGAGATTAAGGACGGACTGGATATGCAACAGAGCCGAAGCCTGATCCATTTTGCCGGCCAATTGTATCAGGCCACATGAAAGATCGCCCGGGCCGTCAAGACCCAAGTTCACTAACTGCGTCTCACTGAGTGTAATCCCATAATTGGTTTGGAAAAAATCACGCCGGTCCTCTTTGACAATATTTTTTACACACGCTGAGCCCGGCATAAAACCATAACCGCATTGATTAACCAGGTTCGTCCACAGGTCAATGGTATTTTCATCTAAGCAAAATTGGTTTTTAACCAATTCGGCCATCAAAATAGATGGATTTTCGGTGCATCTGGCGCCCAGATAATTTTTTATTTTGTCCGCAGTTGCCGGGCTTTTATCGCTTGCCTCCCAATAACTCCAGATTTCTTCAAATGACGAACTGTTTTGATTCATGTACAGGCAAAATCCTTCATCTCCGGCTTGCTGACCAAGGCCCAAACCATCCATCAATTCGCATAGCCGGTAGTTAACCTGGTAATACTCCGGTGGGAATGCCTCTACCGCTATGATGTACTGCCTGATATAGGCACAAGTGGCGTTAAAGTTGTTATACTCCTGATTAATGAACCCTGAACCGCCGGAAACCGGATTCCAATCGTTTGTATTGTTAAAATCAGGGTAATAATTTCCCCAAAAAAAATAACCTCCGCCGGAGGAAGAAGGCATTGAGCCAGGGTCTCCCCAAATATTTGAAAAAAATGTTCCTACCGAGCCAAAGACCTCCAATAAGTTATCCCACCAACTATCGCAACCAGGCCCTCTACATCCAGTTTTTGGACCATCCTCATCTCTCTCAGTAACCACATTTCTTACCAAACTATCCGATACAATTGCATTTGCCGGAAGTGCACCCGATTTGGCCAATACAACCATCCCGGCCTGGAGTTTGGCAATTTTTCGGATGGTATCCTGATTATCGACCGATAACATTGTGCCATAAAAAAGGCTCGTCGAATCCAGCGGGGCCCGGTATGAAGCATAAGGCGATAACGAGTCGGCTTGCCACATCAGCAGCATACTCTGGATGACTCCCTGACCATCTTTGAAAAAAGCCAGATTGCCGCCATGTCGGGTATCTTGGTGAAGCGTAGTCGTATCAACTCCCGTTAATATAATTGGAAAAGGCGCCTGATTATAAAAATAAGCGCTATCCCACAACGGAATAACATCAAGCGGTAATCGAGTATCAGTCCGATTTTGGACATATCCGCCTAAATGTCCGTAAGCAGCCCTGATTTCTTCAAGTGAAATATTTTGATTCGTTGAAGTTGAAGATAACTCGGTGTTGTAATCCTTGCTGCAAGCCCAAAAGAACATCAGGGCAAATAGTACATGTAGCGGCCTGCAAAGAGTGGGTTTGGATGCAATTTTCATAAAAAAGGTTTTTCCAAAAGTGAGGTAATTAATTTAACGACGGCAAATATACAGCATGACAATAATTTAGGAGAATTCGCCCAGTAATTTATTCTCAACCTTCCGGACTGTCGTGGTGTGAAATACACCATGCACAAGGAAGGCCTGAAAGCATTCGGTAAACGTATGCGGGAACTGAGGATAGCACGAAATCTATCGCAGGAGGCATTGGCATGGAAAGCAGATTCAGAACTAAGCCAGATTAGCCGTATGGAGCGAGGTATTGTCAATGCAGGCTTGAGCCAAATATTTAAAATTGCCAAGGCGCTTGAGGTTCACCCTAAGGAAATGTTTTCCTTTGAAATGCCGCCCGAAGAATGAAAGCCAAATGGCCCTGCCCTGCGCCACCGCCTAAATCTCTTATAATTTATTTTCGTAATTGGAATGGGTAAAAATCAGCACTGACGCTATTTTTTATCATCAAAACAGACTTGTGGAAGATTTAATATTGCCGGCATTGAATCATTTCAACTGCAGGTGCTATGGAATACGATACCAACGATGCTTCCGCGGCAAATGCGCAGGCGCGGTTTGATGCGTTGCGCGGCGAGCTGATTACTCAATTCAAACATTATTTCCCCGATGACATGGCGCTCAAAACGGTCATCATCGTACCCAGCCAGTCGCTCGACCCGGAAATATTAGCCAAGGTAAAAGGTATTATCCACTACGAGGAACGTCTGTTGTGCCTGCTTTTGCTGCTGCGGATGCCGCGTACCCGGATTATCTACCTGAGCAGCATGCCCATTGATGACACGATCATCGACTATTACCTTCATTTGTTGCCCGGGGTCACCGTCCGGCACGCCCGGCAACGGCTGACGCTCCTGAGCTGCCACGATACCTCCAACCGGCCGCTCACGCAAAAAATCCTGGATCGGCCCCGCCTGATTGAAAAAATCCGGAACAGCATCCTCCCCGGCCACGCCGCCCACATGTCGGGTTTCAATATCACCTACTTAGAGCACGAACTGGCGCTTCAACTCGGTGTGCCGCTGTATGGATGCCCTGCCTACCTGGCGTATTGGGGCACAAAAACCGGGAGCCGGGAAATTTTTCGCCGGGCCGGGTTGCCCATGCCGCCGGGTTATGAACACCTGGAAAACATGGCGGAAGTACTGGAGGCCCTGCGCGAATTAAAAAAGGAATACCCAAGTCTGTCGAAGGCGGTCGTTAAACTCAACGACGGCTTTTCCGGCGAAGGCAACGCCATTTTTTCCTATGAAGCGGCCGGCGCCGACCTGAACGAAGACGTTTTGCGCCAACACCTGAAAATGGTGGCCAACGACCTGACATACGATGTTTTTGCCGAAAAAATAGCGCTCATGGGGGGCATCGTCGAGGCTTTTATCGGCGGCGAAGAAAAATCGTCGCCTTCCGTGCAATGTCGAATCAATCCACTGAAACAAATCGAAGTTTTATCCAGCCATGATCAACTGCTGGATGCCGAAACCGGACAGATATATCTCGGCTGCACCTTCCCGGCCAATCGCGCATATTCGCATGAAATTGGGAAAATGGGCTACCAGGTGGCCGAAGAACTCAGCCGCCTTGGCGCGATCGGCCGTTTCGGAGTGGACTTCATTTCGGTCAAACAAGACAACCGCTGGCAACACTACGCGATCGAAATCAACCTGCGCAAAGGCGGCACCACCCATCCCTATATCATGCTTCAATTCCTGACCGACGGCTACTACGACCACCACACCGGCATTTACCATACCCCCAGCGGCCGAAATCTCCACTACTTAGCCACCGACTGCCTGCAATCGGAGTCCTACAAAACCCTGACGCCGGAAGATCTGATGGACATCGCTATCTGCAACCACATCCACTATAACGCCACCAAACAGGAGGGTGTAATGTTTCACCTGCTGGGCGCTCTGCCCGAGCACGGCAAACTGGGGATGGTGTGTATCGGCGCTACGCCCGAACGCGCCGAAGAACTGTACCGGCAAACGGTGGCGGTGCTGGATAAAGAAACAGCTGGGTAAATTGTACTACCGCATATATTCCCACGCCGTCTTATACGCCCCGCGTTCCGAGCAATAGTCCAGAAACGACTGGTAAAACTTGTTGTTTCCGATGGTGGCCGAATCGCCGACAACGATGAGCAGCATGCGTGCCCGGGTCATCGCCACGTTCATGCGGCGGTAGTCTTGCAGAAATCCGATCTCGTGTTTGGCGTTGGAGCGCACCAGGCTGAGGTAAATCACATCGCGCTCCTGCCCCTGAAAGCCGTCGATGGTGTTGATAGTAATAATGGTTTCCGGTTTTTGGTTGGAAGGTTTCTGATTGCGGGTACTGAGCATTGGGGAAAAAACAGGGTCTTCCCGAAATACCTGTTCCAGGTAATTGACTTGCTCACGGTAGGGCGATAGAATGCCGACACTGGGCAATTGTACTTCATGCGGACTGTTGCCTTCGTTGCTGACGTTGAAATCCTGCTCGCCATTCAACTGGTGCAACAGTTGCAGCAGGTGTTCGCGGATCAGCAGGGTTTCTTCCGGATTGAACCGGCTGAGCGAACGGTTGGCGTTGCCATCGCCTTCGTGTACCCGTTCCTCGAAGCCGCAACCGGCGGTGTCGATGAAGGTGACCACCCCACCCCCATCCCCTGCCCCAGGGGAGAGGGGCGCTTGATCGAGCCCTGGCAATAGTTCTAAAACTGGGGAAGTCATTGGGCTCCCCAAATCGGAAACATCAGGTGAAGCCGGGAGGGAGCCCCCCTCTCCCTTGGGGGAGGGGATGGGGGTGGGGTGGAGCCCTCGCCCCGCCACACTCGCATGCGCCTCCAGCGCCCCGCCGTAAAAATACTGATTGGAAAAATCCATGATTGCCTGGTGCATGCGGTACTGCACGGTGAGCAGCGTGACGCGATCGGGCAACAGGTCGATACAGCGTTCAATCAGCGTATGGGAAAGTCCGCCGCGGGCGGCGTCCTGACTTTTGACGGTGGGTGGCAGCTGGAAGGGGTCGCCGGCCAGCACCACGCGACTGCATTTGGCGATGGGAATCCAGCAGGCGGGTTCCAGGGCCTGGGCGGCCTCGTCGATGACGCAGGTGCGGAATTTGAGTTTATGCAAAACGGGATGCGCGGCGCCGACGAGCGTGCAGGTGATGGCCTGTGCGGAAGTCAGAATCTGGTCGACGAGCCGGTCTTCCAGGGTTCGGGCCCAGGCGTCCAGTTCGCGGGCCTGTTGTTTCAGGTGTTCGCGTTCGCGGCGGTCTTCGGCGTGGAAGCTGCGCTTATACCGCCGGGCCTGCCGGCGCGATTCGGCAGCCTCTATTTTTACTTTTTTGATGTTTTTGCTCTCCGGATGTTTGGCCAGAATGGCCTCCAGGGTATGCCCCAACACTTTTTCATCCACCCGGCTGATGTTGCCCACGCGCACCACGTTCAGGCCTTTGTCGGCCAGTCGCTCGGTGAGCAGGTCGGCGGCGGTATTGCTGGGCGCGGCGACGAGCACGGTGCTTTCGCGCTCCGTCAACAGCTGGATAGCCGCCACCAAAGTGGTGGTTTTACCGGTGCCCGGCGGACCGTGGATGACGGCGATGTCGCGGTTTTCGAGGATGGCGTGGGTGGCGGATTGTTGGGAAGGGTTTAGGCCCGTCGCCGGATGTTGGGGGGGGGATTCCTCCCCCGACCGCTTCAACCCCACCCCCGACCCCTCCCCCGAAGGGGAGGGGAGACGTAGCGTATGTTCCGAGCCCCTCTCGTCTCCCCTCCCCTTCGGGGGAGGGGTCGGGGGTGGGGTTTCACGCGGCCTCACTAAATCCCTCAACTCCGCCAGCCGGTCCCCCTTCGCTGTCATCACTTTTTCCAGCGCCCGCACCATCTCCTGGTAGCTGCGGTCGTCGAAAAGCATATCCACGCCCAGTTGGCCCTGGTTGAGCCAGTCGGGCACATCGCGGGCGTTGAGGATAATTTTCATGCGGTTGCGCTCCACATAGTTGATAACGCCTTGTTTTTCGGGCTGATCAGCATCGGGCGCCTGGGTGAACAGGTTCACCGACTGGCCGGCGCGCAATTGGTGCGGCTCGTTGGGCCGGGCGGTGCGTTCTACTACGACAAAGGCTTTTTCGCCAAGGGCGAAGCCGGTTTGCAGCACGTTCAGGGGGTACCAGGTGTAGCCTTCTTCCACCCGTTTGGCGAGTGGGCGCTCGCGCACGGTTTGCAGGAACAGGCGCAGATCCTCGTCGCGCTCCTGGTGCAGGAGTTCGAGCAGGCGTTCGAAATGCAGTAATTTTTTGTCGGACATAATGATGGCCGCCAAAGGTACGCCCGGTTTTAGCGAATGACCAACTTCCCTATGGCGCGCAAATCGCCCTTGTGATTAAACATTTTTCCGGGCATTAATTCAAGTTGCCTTACCGTAAAATGGCAATATGCCCTTATTTTGCACCTGAAATTAAAATATCCTTTCACCTTCTATCCTGCTTTGTTATGTTTAAAACAGTTCAACTTGGTTTCCTGCTCCTGGTTTCGTTTTTGCTCCTGCCCGGTTTTACGCCCAAGCCCAAGCCCTATTTTCCCAAAAAAGTAAACGCCGTCATTCAGGCCAAATGTTACGGCTGCCATAGTATCGACGGCAAGTCGCAAAAAGCAAAAGACAAATTGATGTGGGATGACCTGGCCGGAATGGCCAAAGAACAACAGTTGGAAAAAATCCAGTCTATTCAAAAAGTACTGGAAAAAGGCTCTATGCCGCCGGAGAAGTTTCTGGAAAAAATGCCGGAAAAGAAACTGACGGATAAAGAGACCAAGGCTATGCGTAAATGGGCGGATAAAACGGCAAAAAAACTATCGAAGTAGTTTTCCGCCTGATCAAACCAGGCTAATGATAACGTTTCCCTTTTTATGCCCTTTGTCGACATACGCATGTGCCGCGGCAATTTGTTCTAAAGGGTATACTTTATCAATAGCGGCTTTCATCTTGCCTTCCTTTGCCATATCTTGTAAAAAACTGACGGCTTCTGCCGTTTCGGTTGTTACGCCGAAAATCACTTTTTTTTCGCTTGTCGCAGATGTCCATGCCCCCCGGAGCATTCCGGGGAGCATGGCAGCGCCTAAAATCAGCGTTCCGTTGTTTTTTAGTGCTGCGATGCACGACGCGAACGGGGCTTTGTTCACCGTTTCATAAACGACATCGTACTGCCCGGTGTTTTCAGCAAAATCGGTTTGGGTATAATCAATCACGTGGTCTGCACCGAGGGTTTTCACCATTTCCATATTTGCAGTACTGCAAACGCCTGTAACTGTTGCCCCAAAATATTGGGCGATCTGCACTGCGGCCGTACCCACGGCCCCGGATGCGCCGTAAATCAGTACTTTTTGTCCCGGCCGGATGTTGGCTTTTTGGAGAAAATGCAGGGCGGTCATGCCTCCAAAAGGCAGGGCCGCGGCTTCTTCATGGCTCAGGTTTTCCGGTTTTATTGCCAGGGCTGCGGTTTCGGGCAGACAAATGTATTCCGCATAGGCGCCGAAGTTCGGAAAGGAAGAGCCGAAAACGGGGTCGCCCACTTTAAATTTTTTGACGTTTTTACCCACCGCTTCAACGATGCCGGATAACACGCCCCCCAAAACGGGTTTTCCCGGTTTGAACAAACCGAAGAAAAACCGCACCGCAAATGGGTCAGCTTTCCGCAACCGGCAATCCCCGGACGTAACCGCCGTCGCATGGATTTTTACCAGTATTTCGTTGTCTTTTGGACTGGGTTTGGCTAATGCTTTAACTTGAAGCACCTCTGGAGCGCCGTATTTTGAATAGACTGCTGCTTTCATGGTAAACGTCATTTTTTTCGTTTTTTAAATTGAGCAGCAAAGGTCAGGGGGGCAAAAACATTTTTCATTGACTTTGGGTAAGAAGTGCGCACCGGAAAAAAGAAAGGCGATGATTTATGGTCATCGCCTCTTTCGTGTTCGTTTTTATTTAATCATGATCCGTTTTCGTATCCGGCTCAACGATTCCGGCGTTACGCCGAGGAAGCTCGCCAATTGGTATTGCGGCACCCTATCCAAAAGGTCGGGGCGGGTCGTCAGCAAATTCAGGTAACGTTCTTCCGGGCTGTTGAGGATATAAGAGGAAAACAGGTCCATACTTTTACCAAGTTCTTCCTCCACGGCCAAACCCTTAACCGGTTCGAGTTTTGGGAATTTTTCAAAAAATGCCACCTCATCCTCCGGCGTACCTATCGTCAAAATAGCATCCTCGACACAGGACAGGTAAAATTTTGAGGGTACTCGTTTGAACGTGCCCTCGTAAGGCGTAACCGGCTGCCCTTCGGTAAAAAAATTAGTCGTTTTTTCCTCGCCATCTACCAGAAAATACTGCCGGATGCAGCCTTTTAGTACGAAGTAGCACAGTTTTGCCACCTGACCTTCTTTGAGTAAAACCGTACCTTTTTTAAAGGACTTGAACTTTATTTGTTTGGCGACCTCTGCTGCTTCTGCCTCGCTCAGGGTCATGAACTGGGAAATATATTTGATGATTTCCTGTTCCGGGGAAGGTGTCCGGCGGGTTTTCACGGAAGCGGCATTTGGGTTTTGAGTCGGTGCGTCTACCATGTTGTTGATCATTTTGAAAACGCCATACTTCTTTGCAGGGCGTTTTATGGCAAAGTTAAGCCATCGAAACACTTTTGCGCCCTGTCTTTAATGTATTTACCCATTTTAGGAGCCGACGCCTTTTGGAATAAACTTTATTCAGCCCCCGGCATCCGGCGCCTTAAAATGATACCTGGAACCTGCACATAAACACAGAAAAGAAACTCAAATCCAGTATCCCGCCGGCTCATCCCCGAATACCGCTCCAAACACCGTTTGCTGCGGCAACTCCAGATACGGATACACCACCTTGGACAAATAAAGCCCCTGCGGATATGCCCCGGTAATAACAGGCGGTGTCTTTTTGTCGCGCAGGTAGCCTTCAAAAGCCTCCATGCTCATCTTCCCGGCGCCAATCTCGAGCAGGCGGCCCACGATAATCCGGATCATACCCGTCAAAAATCGGTTGGCGCTGACCTGGAACCGGAGGCGTTCGCCGCTTTTATCTACCCAAAACCGGGCGCCGCTGACCCGGCAGATCGTGTGTTTAAAGCTGGCCGGCGACTTGCAAAACGCGTAATAATCTTCGTACTGCGGCAGCAAATCCACCGCTGTTTGCATGCGCTGAATATCCAGATTCATCCCCTGATACAAGGCACTGTTGGCCTGCAAAAAGGGATCCTTGCGCAAATGGATGAAATAATCGTAGGTGCGCTGCGTCGCATCAAAACGAGCATTCGCCCCATCGGAGACTGGAATGATTCCCAAAACAGTGATATTCGCCGGCAAGGCATGGTTGAGTTTGAACAGCACTTCCTCTACGGCCGTTTCCGCCAGATCAGCATGAAAAAAATACTGGCTGGCGTGTACCCCGGCGTCTGTTCGCCCGCAGCCGTTGGCCGAGGTGGGCATTTTCAGAATCTTCAGTAAGGCGCCTTCTATGACCTCCTGTACGGTACATGCGTTTGACTGCCGCTGCCAGCCGTGGTAGTTGCATCCGTTGTAGGCGATATGGAAGAAAAAGCGTTTGATAATATGGGGGCGAAGGTAGGGGATAATCAAGTCAACCCTTCTGGGATATTTTTGGAACAATATCAAAAATGGCGCCGCCCGGATACCGGGCTATACGGCAACGCCGGAATAATCACCGCTACGTTAAAGTTCAGCCCCGAAAATCAACTTTAACGTTGCTAAGAGACGCTAAGCATTACTAAAGCGTTTAAAGCCTTTAACTTTGCCTTAAAACAAACACGATTTTAAAATATTGATTATCAATATTTTAAAATCGTGTTTGTTTTATCTGGTACATACTACGGTACATACTGGATTTACATGCCGCGCTCTTACCTTGCCACTTTCTGTTTCAAGGCAAGAACCTCCGTTTGGAGCTCAAATACCTGCTTCAACAGCCCCACTTTCTCCAGATTCAAGGCGCTTATAGTCTCGTGCGCCTCGATGAGTTTGGTCTGCAACTCGATGATCTTGTTGCGGAACTCTTCCTTGCCTTCCACGGCGGCGGACAGGATTTCCTCCGGCTTCACTTTTATGAAGGTGCCGAAGTAGCCCTTCTCGATGCCCATATATTGGTATAGTGCTGCCGCAACTTTTTCAAAACGTTTCCGGGAAGTGC
>CAUJEY010000037.1 GCA_963169325.1 Bacteroidota bacterium | reverse complement strand
ACGAAACGGATTTTTTCCACCTGATCAATTAAATTATTTTCAATAACCACTAACCCTGAGTTATTTTGATCATCGTAAGAGCTAAATAGCGTATCTCTCCAGAATAGTTGACTGGTTAGTTCAGTTGTACTTACAGGTGTGAAAATATTTGCAGACAGACAGCGATGTGATGGTTTTGATACCTCCCCGGCTGCCCATTTTTGAATATCGAAATTGCCTTTGATCCGGGTTGCCTGGTCCAGGTCCGGCGCATTCTCTTTCATGCGGGTCTGGACGATATAGCTGGCTTCTTTGGGTAATTTTTTAGCGGCTTTCCCTTTCAGAGCGGGCATTTTTATCCAAACCAGGGGCCTGCGCCCGATCAGATTTCCCTCTTCGTCGTGTTCTTTAATCATCGGCGCAACAGCCAGCATCCGGGCGTCGAGCATCCGTTTTGAAACATCGTAAAACACAACCAGCCGTACACGGAACAGTTCTATTTCTGCTGCATGCACTTCATTGATGTAGAAAACGGTATCCATGGGGTGATTGGGATTCGGCAAGGTATCGGGCCGGTTTATTCTATCCTTCAGTTGTTCCGGCGATACCGGTTTTTGCAGCAGGCTGTCCGCAAAGCACTCGAACGCGCCGCTATTCAAACCATCCAGGAAAAACCGGCTTGCCAAAACGGCCACTTCCGATTCCGGATACATACCATTTACGGCCGCGTCGTTTGTTATCCGGATCACGTTCAGCAGGTTGTGCTCTTCCCCCAGATTGTCGTTGTACACCGGGTTCAATTCAAAATCCGTCGTGTATTCGGCAATCCAGGTGATGTCGGGATTGCGCAGCAGGTCGGCGTATTGGGCGCAGAGGGGAATAGGTAAAAAGAGGAGGAGGCAAATGGCAAAGAATTGCATAAAAACGGTATGTTACATAAAAAAAGCGGTCTTTCTCCTTAGAGAAAGAACCGCTTCCAAAAGTGCCCGGGACGGGACTCGAACCCGTACGACCTCTACAGTCACAGGATTTTCATACACACTTCGACTTTCGTCGCTCCCGATAATTATTGTCGGGATTCGTGGTCTGGACTTTCTCTTCACCATATCCTGGTTAAGTTACCAAGACGTAGGTGCCGCCTGTTAAGTCTCTACACCTTTCCCCCGAATACTTTGGGGACTTGGCTCGGGATTACCATTTCGCCAGTTGCGAAGAAGGCTTCCCCGAATTTAAGCGGTTCTGCATTCCGGATTTCCCCGGAAGCACTCAAATTCAGCATTAAGTCCTGCGTGTCTACCATTCCACCACCCGGGCTGCCAAAGAACGCCTACAAAAGTAGGTGTTATTAATGAAAAAACCCACGCGATGCGTGGGTTTCTTTTGAGCGGAAAACGAGACTCGAACTCGCGACCTCAACCTTGGCAAGGTTGCGCTCTACCAACTGAGCTACTTCCGCTTGAATGAACAAGAACCGTTGTTCCTGATTGCGGGTGCAAAGATAAGACCACCTTTTGCAATTGGACAAGTGTTGAGCGAAATTTTTTTTAAAATTTGTTTTTTTCTGGTTTTCGGCGTCGGCCGGCTTAGCCTTCGCCTTGTCCCAGCAGCCGAAAAGAGCGCCGTTTTATGGCATTTAGTATGGCTTCCTGCTCAATCGGCACGATTTCGCCTTCGATCAGCAGGGCGTCGGCGCGGCCTTCAATTTTTGGAAATAACCAGCCGACGATGGTTTCTACCGAGTCGGTTTCTTCAAAAGTGAGATATACCCGGATGGTTTCCCGGAAACCGATGCTGCGGCCGAGGTGTTCCTCGTCGGCAATCAGATAAGCCTGGGTTTCGGGTATTTTAAACTGTTCGCCCATCGTGAGCCAGCGGTAGAACGTGCCGAAGAGGTGGTACTTCAGGTCTTTATCGCCGGTGCGAATTTCGATTTTCATGGCCTGGTAGGCAAACCGGGCGCGTGGGTCATCGAAAGATTCAGGTTGCCGGTTGGTCGACGGTGCGTTTTTGCCCTGCAGCCAACTTTGTATTTTTTCGGCCAGCCTTTCGATGCGCTGAAACCGTTCGGTGGCCATCAGGCGCACGGTGTCGTCGCCGAATTTTTCGAAATTGTCCGGATGATATTTGGCGCGCAGGTCGCGCAGGGTTTTGCGGAAAACGTCTTCCGTCAGTTGTTCGGGCGCAAGGCCGAACAATTCACGGATTTCCCCGGATTCTTCCGGGGTGAATGTCGGATGGGTGGTTGTGGTTGCCATTTTCAAACGTCAGGGCTGCGGAAGTCCCCTTCACTTTTTCTTTTAAAATAAAAATAGGTTTCCAATTGTGTGCGCACGGGTATATCGCTTGTACTGCGCCGGTACTCATTCCGGTCGAGCCGGTCTATGATGCGGGCTTTTACGTTGTCGCTCAACTGGAGATCGATCAGATCTTTTATTTCTTTTTTCAGATCGGGGTCGTACACCGGAAAAGTGGTTTCGATCCGGAAGCTGAGGTTGCGTTGCATCAGGTCGGCGCTGGACAGGTACATTTTTTCGGCGCCGCCGTGGTGAAAAACAAACACCCGCGCGTGTTCCAGGAACCGGTCTACGATACTCACGATCCCGATATTTTCACTCAGGCCTTTGATGCCGGGCACCAGACAACAAATGCCGCGGATAATTAGTTGAATTTTGACGCCTGCCTGCGACGCTTCGTACAATTTCCGGATAATATCCCGGTCTTCCAGGCTATTGACTTTGATCAGGATATGGGCCGGTTTGTTTTGTTTGGCGGCCTCGATTTCATAATCGATCAGGTCGTACAAAGCCGGGCGCAAATTGAACTTCCCAACCAGCAAATGCTCGAATTCCTGCTTGGGCGATTTGATGTTTTCCAGGAAGGTGAACACGTTGCTGACTTCACCGGTCAGCTGCGTATCTGCGGTGAACAAGCCGAAATCAGAATACACCAGCGCGGTTTCTTCGTGAAAATTTCCGGTGGCCAGGTAGGAATAGAGTCGCGGTTTGCCGTCTTCCACGCGGCGTATGAGGGCTAACTTGGAATGCACCTTGACGCCGGGGAAAGAGTAGTGGACGCGCACGCCGGCCCGGTCCAGTTTTTCGCCCCATTCCAGGTTGGCCGCCTCATCGAAGCGCGCCTTGATCTCTACGAATACGGAAACCTGTTTGCCATGGCGGACAGCATCCATGAGCGCTTCCAGCACCTTGCTGCGTTTGCCCACCCGGTACAGGATCACTTTGATATGCGTCACCTGGGGATCGCGGGCAGCGCGTTCGAAAAAGTTGATGACCGACTGGTACGACTGGTAGGGCACATGCAACAATTGGTCTTTTTCCCGGATAATGCTAAATGGGTCTTGCGCTTCGTGCAGCACCGGGTGCGGCAGCGGCGGCAGGGGTTTGTTTTTCAGGTGCTGCATCCCGAAATCCGGGAATTTAAAAAAGTCGAAATTGTTGTGGTACCGGCCCTCCGGGAGTATGTCGTTTTTGCCAAGTTCGAAAGTGTCTTTCAGGTATTCCAGCAGGTGGCCGGGCATTTCGCGATCGTACACGAAACGGCTGGCGGGTCCTACCTGGCGTTTTTGCAAACTGGACTTGATTTTTTGAACCAGGTTGCCGGAGTATTCGTCGTCGATGTACAGCTCCGCATCGCGGGTCAGTTTGATGGAATAGGTATCCTGGATGTCGTAGCCCGGAAACAGCAGGCCGGCCGAGTGGCGCACGATGTCGTCGAGCAGAATCAGGTGGTGGCGGCCCTTGGCGGAAGGCAGCGGGATAAAACGCGGCAACTGGTCGGACGGGATTTTTACCAGGGCATACTCGTTGTCGACCAGCGGCTTTTTGCGCTGCCGCAAATTGACGGCTAAGTAAAGATGCGCATTGGCTAAAAATGGCCGGATACGGCGTTTCACCAACAGCACCGGCATCACGAAAGGCAGCAAGTTGTTGTTGAAATAACTTTCTACAAACTGCCGCTGCTCTTCATTGAGATCGAGCCGGCGCAGAATAAAAATGTTATGCTTGCGCAACTCCGGAACGATCTCCTTTTCAAAAATTTGGGAGAATTCCTCCTGTTGTTTGTTTACAATTTCGTGTACCTGTTTCAATAAATCGCGGGGCACGAAATCGAGCTCGGCTTTTGTCTTTTTACCTACTTTTTTCAGGTTTCGGATATTGGCCACCCGGATACGAAAAAACTCGTCGAGGTTGGAGGAATAAATCGCCAGAAACTTCAGGCGTTCCAACAGGGGAACCGCCGGGTCTTTAGCTTCCTGAAGCACACGGTAGTTGAACGAAAGCCAGGATATGTCGCGATGCACGTAAGGCAGGGCCGGCATGATGATCGGGTGTTTGAATGGATGAAGGGTTGAGGATTGGGGGTTTGGGGGTTTCTGGTTGGAGGGTTTCTGGTTTGAGGGTTGATAAACGGCAAATGTGCGAATACATTGGGGCCCGTTGCTGCAAATTTGTGCGATTTAATCTAAAAACAATACGAACAGGTTGATTTGGCCGGACGAGCGGACTTTTTTCGCTAAAGTTTTATCAAAACAACTTCCCTTGCTCTGCCGGCGGCTTTAGCGGCGCGGGGCCGCGAAGCAA
>CAUJEY010000036.1 GCA_963169325.1 Bacteroidota bacterium | reverse complement strand
AATACGTTTATCACCGATTCCTCCCGCGTGGATTCCACCCGGCAGACGCACCCTTCTCACCTGATCTCCAATTTCACGGGCAGCACGTTCCCGTACACCACGCAACCGACGTTCGACCGGGTGCAATATCTCCAGCACGAGACCCAACTGGTACTGAGCAATACCGTGCAGGCGAACATCGGCACGGGCGTAGCAGAAATGCCGCTGGCGGGAACCTTACCCACCGGAAAATGGCAGTTTTTATACACGGCCGCTGAATTGCAGGCGGCAGGTTTATCGGCAGGGCCGATAGAAGCCCTGGAGTTGTTGCCGACGCAGGCCGGTCCGGTTGATTTTTTACGCCTCCGGCTCAAGGCTACGGCAAAGCAGGAACTCCAGGCCGGCGATCCCGATTTGGAGGGCTTCACGGAAGTATATTTTCGCAATACGGCATTTGTCGCCGGCGCGCCCCAGCGGTTTAATTTTTACCAGCCTTTTGTATGGGACGGCGCGTCCAACCTGCTTCTGGAACTCAGTTATACCCAGTCGCCCCAGGGGCAAACGCCTGCCGTTCAGGCGTCGGATGCGGCCTTCAATAGCGCTTTGGGGAGCAATGCCACCGATTTTGCCCTGCATTTTGAAGGCGCGGGCGCCGTGACGGTGCCGGCATCGAAATTTACCGCTATCAGTGCGGAAATCACCCTCTCGCTTTGGGTCAAAGGGTTACCGGAAACGGTGCCGGCAAACACGACCGTGTTGGAGGGGCAAGATGCCGGCAAGAACCGGCAACTGAACGTACACCTGCCCTGGAGCGACGGCCAGGTGTACTGGGACTGCGGCGCTACCGGCGGCAGTTACGACCGGATAAACAAAGCGGCCAACGAAGCCGACTACGAAGGCCGCTGGAACCACTGGGCTTTTACCAAAAATGCCAATACCGGTGTGATGAGCATCTATCTCAACGGCAATCTGTGGCACACCGGTACTGGTAAATCCCGCCTGATCGAGGTAGAAATGTTCAAATTGGCGTCAGCCGTGAGCGGCAACCCGGTCTACTACGGCAGCATCGACGAATTTCAAATCTGGAACAAAGCCCTCGACGAATCGACGATCCGGGACTGGATGCGCAAACGCGTGACGCCCGATCACCCCGATTACGCCAACTTAGTCGCGTATTTTCCGATGGACGAGGGCATGGGCAGTACCGTGGCCGATGTGGCCGGCGCCGGCGGAAATGCAACCGCGGATCTGCCCAATTGGCTGCCCATCCGGGGCGAAGACCTGTTCAAAAACTTCCAGCCGTCCACCCGGCGGCCGGATATTACCCTGCTGCAGGGCGATGCCGCGCGCACCGATGTGCCGGCGCCCGTGATCGATCAGACGCCGGCCGCGCCCCACTCGGTGGTGTTCTATGGCGTAACCGGTTCCGACCTGGTCGTCACCGACACCCAATACTATTACCGGGCCGGATACGCCTACGTGACCGACGAAGCCGGCCAGGTGGTGGATTCCGTTTGGATTGCTCCGGAAGATGTGTTGAACATCAGTCAACTCGTGTATTTCGCGAAACGGCCGGCCAAGTTTGAAATCCTGTCGCTGGTGACGCCCTACGGCAACGGCCTGGACCTGGGCGCTGCCGGCAAAACCTTCACCTTCGATGTGACCGATTATGCCCCGATCCTGAGCGGGCAAAAGCGGATGTCGATTGAGCTGGGCGGCGAATGGCAGGAAGAACTGGACATTGAATTTTTATTCATCAAAGGAACGCCGCCGCGCGCGGTGCTCGATATCCAAAATATCTGGCCCTTCCAGCGGGGCGGCTATGGCGAAATTCAAAACGACCGGTACTTCGAACCCCGTACGCTGACGCTGGCGCCGGACGGGCAACACTTCAAGTTGCGTTCGGCGATAACCGGTCATGGCCAAAACGGCGAATTTGTGCCCCGCACCCACTACCTGAATGTCAATGGCGGAAACCCGGAGTTCCTGTACGACGTGTGGAAAGAATGTGCCGACAACCCCATTTACCCCCAGGGCGGCACCTGGATTTTCGACCGGGCCGGCTGGTGCCCCGGGGCGGCGACCGACGTGCATGAATTCGATATCAGCCCGCTGGTTACCCCCGGCGGACAAGCGGAGCTGGATTATGGCGTCAACGGCGCAACATTGTCAGACGCCAATTATCTGGTATCCAATCAGCTGGTGACTTACGGGCCTTACCACTTTCAGGTGGACGCTGCGCTGGAACGTATCGCCCGGCCCAACGCGAGCGATGTTGAATTTGCCCGCATCAATCCCGCGTGCAGCAGTCCCGTTATTTGGGTGCGCAATACCGGCGCCACACCGGTCAGCAGCCTGCGCATCGAATACCGGGTACAGGGCAGCGCCCAGGCCGAAAGCTTCGACTGGACGGGCAATATCGCTCCCGATGCCATGGCCGAAATCGCGCTGCCCCTCAGCAACATGGGATTCTGGTCGGCCGGCGCAGGCGCCAAAATATTTGAAGCCGCCCTCAAACAGGTAAACGGCCAGGCCGACGACAATCCGGCGAACGACGTCGCTACCGCGCGCTTTGAATTGGCCGCGGTGTACCCGGACAATCTGGACTATTTCCTGGTGGTGCGCACCAACAACAACGGCAGCGACTATTCCTACCAAATCAAAAACGCCTCGGGGACGGTGCTGCTGTCGCGGGATAATATGTTGAGCAATACGACCTACGAAGATGCCCTGGATTTGGCTCCCGGCTGCTATACCCTGTCGTTTCTCGATGCGGGCAACGACGGCTTGTCCTTTTGGTTTTTCCCGGAATTCGGCAACGGCTCCCTGCGCCTGGCGCGCAAGGTGAGCAACATCGTGGTACCGGTCAAATCCTTCAACGCCGATTTCGGCGCGGGCGTGCAATACGATTTTGTCATTCAGGGAACGGTGGCCACGGCGGAGGCGCCCGATTTCCGGGCCGTCAGCACGTACCCGAATCCCGCCGCCGATGCCTGCCGGGTGGAGCTGCGCGGCTTCGCCGGCGTGGTAGTGGACCTGAGCCTGACCGATGCGACAGGCCGCCTGATTCACCAGCAACCTGCGGCCCCGGTACCCTCGGATAATTGGGAGACCGCGCTGGACTTATCCGGCATGCCGGCCGGGGTGTATTTTTTGCGGATACGGAGTGCGGAGAAGGTTTGGGTGCGGGAGGTGGTGAAGGGGTAGGGGAACCACTTTTTCCCCAATCCTGTTGTTAGGCGCCATATCCTGCATTTCTTTATGGAAAAAAATGATTCAACCTGGGAGAAAAATAAACAGCCGAATTTAACCATCTGCCCGAAACACTTTTGTTTCTTCTGGCATGAAAAAGGCGATTCGGTAGCAAAAGGTATGTATGCTAACGTGGAAAAAGCAATGGGCAACCTGGTGAAAGTGGGCAAAAGCCAATGCGGTTTTCAATATGGCCGCTGCGCCCGGAACCAACAGGTAGAAGGCGCCCGGGATTTTTACGAACCCTGTGAACCCGCCCTGGAGAAAGCGGGTTTGCCCGACTTTTACTTTAACGACCCCAATTGGAATAAATCGGAGGAAGACCGGGACGCCTACAATGCCTATTTTGGGATAAAGGAATAGCCGGTTCCGGATTTTAGAATAGATGAACGCGCAACCGTTAATCATCGTTTGGCGGAGGCCATGAAAAAAAACAAACACAATATTGACTATCGGCCGGCTGAAATATGGGGTACGCCCTTCGTTTTGCCAGCGCCAACCCCGCGGGTTTCGGTATTTGGGCCGTTGTTCGGACGGTATTGGGTATTCCGACTGTGTTTCAGCGGGTATTTAGCGTTAGGCCGATGCTTGAGGCGGTATTGGCCGCCACTGATACTTTTCGGAGGATATGCGGTATTGTTTTATCTGCCGTTTGAATACCCGGTACAAAATGCCGGCGCTTACCTTGCGGCCGTACTTATGGCATGGCCCCTGATTGTAGCGATAATACCAGCTATAATTGAAGAGTATAACCGGTTTAAGATAAAGCGAAAACATGCTTTGAAAGATTGGCATTACCTGACTATGACAATAGATAAAAAGGGGTTTTTGCGGGGCGAGCTGCGACATAACAATCAAACGGAAGATTTGTCTATGCCTATGCAATATCAATATTTTTACATAAAAACAGGTGTGGGAGAGGCGCCTGGTTTTCAGGTTTTTATACATTGTGCTGATCGGGAAAACAAACAAATTATCCTTTCCGCCACAGTTATATGGCTGCCCGAAAAATGCAAGCATGCCGTTGAAATTACCAATATTCCGGCGGAGTGGCACAAGATGTTATTCCTGAAATGTAATCCGAAGTATTTACACGGGTACCTGAGATTGTTAACTAAACTTGAGGCAAAGGCCGCTATTTCATAATGACAGAAAAAATTATTATTGCTACTGAAGGATACGTCTATTTCTCCCTCGGCTCTTTTACCCTGACGGAAGCTGATTTTTTGCATTGGCTCGGCATGGAGCCTGACGCTTTCCATATTTCCGGGAAAGGGGTCGGCAAGCCGCGACTCAACTGGAAAATCACAACGCGCAGGACTATAAACCCCGACTTGCCTGAAATGATTGAACACATTGTGGACCGGCTGATTCCGATAAAGGACCGATTGATTGCCTTCAAACGGGCATATCCCGATTTGAATTGCCAATTTCAAATCGTATTCTGGCTTGGCACCGAATATGTGCCGGCCTTGACGATAGAAAATGATACGTTGTTGTTTCTCGGCGAAATCGGAGCAGTTTTGGATTGCGACATGTATAATAGAGTTTGAGGATGTCGAGGGAAGTGTTGCCCCATTGTCATCAACTTAGTACTACTTTGTCACGTTAGTTCAGTACCCTCCCTTTGGTCGGGATGACAGCTATTTGGGTTTAAATTTGATGTATCAAAGTTGTATCGCCCTTAAATTAACGACAAGCACTTATCAATTGCATCACCCTTATTCCGATCACGTCACCGAAGCATATATGATAGCAAAACTTGTGAACGCTCCGGAACAACCATTTAACAAAACCAGAATAAAGGCTTGCATGACCCTGTACACCCGGCTTGTATTTTTATCTGGTATTTTCAGCCTCCCCTTGTCCGGCCTTTCCCAATCCGCTCAATCGCTGATGAACGAACCGGTGGACCTGAGTCGCGACTTCAAAGATTACCTGAATACCTATTTCTTAGCCGACAGCCTCGCCGGTTTTGATCCGCAGACGGGACAGGGCGCTGTGAAGTGGCGGCGCGCCCGGTACACGCCCGCGCATGCTTTCAATTATACCCAGCATGCTTTGCAACGCGCGCCGCAAAACGAATTCCCGGCCACCGAGTACGCCGCCGACCCGGTGCTGCCCTTCGTCATTGAGTTTGTTTCGGCCCAGACGGTTCGGATCAAAATGCACACCGGAACGATGTTGCCTTCCACCGAATTTTCCCTCATGCTGGTTCGGGAACCCGAAAACCGGATACGCGACTGGCAGTACACCCGCATTCAAAACGGCCACCGGTACACCAGCGCTTTCGGGACAGTGACCGTGCTGGAAAATCCCTGGGCCGTTGAGTTTCGGGATGCCAGGGGTAAGTTGTTGACCAAAACCCGGCACGCCTCGGACAACAAGGGATTTTGTGCCAACATGCCCTTTAGTTTTGTACGCCGGGCTGCCGATTATTCGCGCAGCGTAGGGGCGGTATTCGAATTGTCGCCCGACGAAAAAATCTTCGGCTGTGGCGAGTCTTTTGCGGCCTTTAATAAATACGGACAGAAGGTAAACCTCTACACCTGCGACCCCAACGGCGTGGAAACCAACGGCATGTACAAGCCCATTCCTTTTTTCCTGAGCAGCCGGGGCTATGGCATGTTTATGCACACCTCGTCGCCCATTACCTGCGATTTTGGCCAAACCTACGGCGCCACCAATGCCTTGCTGATCGGCGATGAATCGTTGGATTTGTTTGTATTTCTGGGCGAGCCCAAAGACATCCTCGATGAATATACCGGACTCACCGGAAAGTCGCCGATGCCGCCGCTGTGGTCGTTCGGCTTATGGATGAGTCGCATCACCTATTTTTCGGAAGCCGATGGGCGCCAGGTGGCCGCCAAACTGCGCGCGAACCGCATCCCGACCGATGTGTTGCACTTCGATACGGGCTGGTTTGAAACCGACTGGCAATGCGACTACGAATTTGCCAAAAATCGTTTCCCCGACGCCGGAAAAATGATCGCCGACCTGCGTCGCGACGGGCTCCATACCTGTTTGTGGCAACTGCCCTATTTTGTCCCCCGAAACAAACTCTTCCGCGAGATCACCGAAAACGGTTTGCACGTAAAAAATGCCCGGGGAAACGTCCCTTTTGAAGACGCCGTACTGGATTTTACAAATCCCAAAACCGTGGAATGGTACCGCGCCAAAATCGGCAATCTGCTGCGGATGGGTGTATCCGCTATCAAAGTAGATTTCGGCGAAGCGGCGCCCTACAACGGCATTTACGCCAATGGACGCACGGGTTTTTACGAACACAATCTCTACCCCTTGCGCTATAATAAAATTGTTTCCGACCTGACGCAGGAGATCAACGGAGAACGTATCATCTGGGCGCGCAGCACCTGGGCCGGCAGTCAGCGCTACCCGCTACATTGGGGCGGCGACGCCGAAACCTCCGACATGGGGATGCAGGCCCAACTGCGGGGCGGACTCTCGCTCGGCTTGTGCGGATTCAGCTTCTGGAGCCACGACATCGGCGGCTTTACCAAACGTACGCCCGAAGGCCTGTACCGCCGCTGGCTGCCCTTCGGGGCTTTGTCGTCGCACACCCGTTGTCACGGTCAGCCGCCCAAAGAACCTTGGGATTATGGCGAAGCCTTCCAGGACTATTTCCGGACGGTTATTGAAATGAAATACCGCCTGATGCCTTACGTCTATGCGCAATCCAAACAAGCCGCTGAAAAGGGGCTGCCGATGACGAGAGCCTTGTTTATAGAGTTTCCGCAAGACCCCGGTTCCTGGCTGGTGGACAACGAATACCTGTTCGGTTCCGATCTGCTGGTGGCGCCGCTTTTCGAGGAGGGCCAAACACGGCGTGAAGTATATTTGCCGCCGGGGCAATGGATTGATTTTCAAACGGGTAAAACATACCCCGCCGGATGGCATAGCATCGAAGCCGGTAAAATAGATGCGATCATCCTGGTACGTGACGGCGCGCTCATCCCGCAGATGAAACCGGCGCAAAGTACGCAGGACCTCGATTGGTCGAACCTGGAGTTGGTCGCTTACAGTACAGGCAAGGAAGCGAAAGGTTATTTGTATTTCCCCGGCGACACCGTGCTTCGCAACATAACGGCGGCGAAAAACGGAAAAACCTGGGCGTGGAAAGCCGGCGATTTGCCGCCTGGCCGGTTGATAAGGGTTATAACATACCCAATGGTAGTAGCTGAATGATGATTACTTATTGCACCTGCTCCAGTTCGCCCGCGAGCAGCCCGCGCGGTTCAACCCCACCCCCATCCCCTCCCCCGAAGGGGAGGGGGGCTTGCACTCACGTTGCCTTTAATTGAAACGGTATCAGGCCCCCCCCTTCGGGGGAGGGGATGGGGGTGGGGTTTCACGCGTCTGGTACAATATGCGAATAGTCTATTAAATTAACCCCCATTAGCAAAACCCGTTCATCTCATTAAAATTAACATTACAAACCTATGAAAAGTGCTCTTTGGTTCAATATTGGCGTGGGGATCGATACCTTAGTCCTGTTGCTCTCTTTGTCCAGTGTGTATTTGACGCGTGATTACGCCGATGGGCTGAGTCCGATGGGGCGTATCACCTTGATACTGATACCGCTGGTCCTGCTCGTGCTGATCGGCGCAGCCTTTTGGCTGAAATCCATTGGAAAAATACACGTTGCCAATATCCTGCTTTGGATACCGGCACTGCCGATGGCCGGCGGAATTTTGCTTTGGGGCGGGTTGGCGCTTATTTTTATATTGTTTAGTAAATAGCCGCAGGACCTTGTTCAATCCGTTTTAGTTATTGAAATATTTGCAAAATCGCCACCCGAAGTGTCTCCAACATAAAATCCGATAGATCCTGTGTGTATTTGATTCACTTTTTCGACTACCAGACTGGGTTGCGTGGAGCCATTGATATACGTTGTGACGGTAGAATCCTTGATGACGATGCGGACCTTCACCCAGGCATTTGGGTCGGGAGCCGGTTCGACTGCACTCTCATATTTACCCGGAAACCGTTCGCGCAACTTTCTCCAGGTAAAGTCCGGCAAGGAAATATACTGGATACCCCTGTTTCTCAATACTTCATCCTGGGCCCTGAACTGAAACGGGCGAAGGTAAACTGCGTCAAATTGTTGAATCATTTTTGCCGTGAAACGCTATTCCAACAAAACTGTGCTGTTTCACATCCTCACCGCGTACGTCCTATGAAGTGTTTGAATGGATGATGGGCAATCTTAGACAAAACGTGGTCGTATGAGTGCCATCTACGTGAGAAGAGCCTGTTCCGGCAGACTTTTGAGGCTTTTACTGCCGAGCGTTGGCTGTGCATATTACCGCTCGTGATTCAACCCCACCCCCATCCCCCATAGTCATCAACTTAAATCATATAACCCATTGAATATCAATTGTTATCTTCTTAAGTTGATGGCTATGGGGGATGGGGGTGGGGTTGAAACAGGCAGGACGAAACCTCAAGCAATTTAATTTACACTGATAATCAGTAAGCTAGTATAATCTTCATTTTTCATTGATGAACAAGCATCCAAAGCAGCCGGGGAGAGACCGTGGCGGGCGCATTGCGTACCAAGAACGGACGTACATTGTCATTTAAGGAATTTGAGGTCACCGCAAGGTTCAGGAAGGTTTGTCCACGTCGGTTGTTTTCCATTCCTCGATTTCATACCGGTCTTTATGCGCCCTGGAGAGATATTGAAGGGGTTTGCCGTGGCAGGAGAAGACAGGCAGTTTGTTTGGGCCGGGGCTAAAATAGAGCAGGACAAGATTATTGTCTGGAGCGACCAAATTCAGCGCCTGGTTGCCGTCCGGTATGCCTGGGCAGATAACCCGCAGGGCGCCAATTTGCGCAATGCAGAAGGTTTGCCGGCTTCGCCGTTCCGGACGGATGGGTGGCGCAAAATTGACCGGAAATGATTTGGAAGCGCTTCGAATAGCCTTTTAAATAACTACCTTTGTAAATCAACAACGTTTATGCCTCACCGCTTGATAGCCATAATGCTTGCCTTGCTTGTGCTGGTATCCTCCACCGGATACAGCATTACCGCGCATCTGTGCCACGGCAAGGCGGTGAGTTATTCGTTATTCGGCCAACCGGTCGATTGTGGCGCCGGCGAAGAAGATGCCCTGGAGGAACATTGTGAACACGCCGAAATTGCAGATAACCCCGGAACAAGTTGCCAAACACAGGAATGCTGTACGAACGAAAGCCGGTTTTTTAAAGGTTTGGACACGGCAGTTCAGTTGACGGCGAAACAGCTGACCGATTCGTTTGCTTTCATCGTGCCTGATCCTGCCGGACGGCTTGTATCAGCGCCCATCATTTTTGCCACTGCCGTCAAGCCACCGTTAGCGGACTATCGCCCACCTGAACGCACCAGGGATTTGCCCGTGTGGTTGCATGTTTTCCGGATTTGAGGCTGTACCATAATTTTGTCTCCCGCAGATGCCGCAGATTAACGCAGATTTTTATTCGACAATTTATAAAAATAATCTGCGAACATCTGCGGGAGACAAAATTATCGTCGCAAGAAAATCTTCGGCGAGCACTTATGAGGCTGCCTCATCCATTTATGCGTATCGTATTCAACTGAATTCGTTCGCGTAATCCGATCACTAATTTTCCGAAAATGTCCACTATTCAAATACCATCCGGCTGGTGGGTATTGCCGGTATTGCTGTTTGCCAATACCCTCCGCGCCCAAACGCTCACCTTGCAACAAGCGCTCGACGCCGCCCTGCAACACCACCCGGCGGCTAAAAGCGCATCCTTGCAAGCGCAACAGCAACGGCAATTATTGCCCGCAGCCACTGCCCTGGCCGATCCGGTGTTGACGGCTGAAAGTCCGACCGGGAATTTTTATACCCTTGGCGTCACACAGTCGTTTTCCATGCCGGGCGTGTACCGGCGGCAGAAGGCCTTGCAACAGGCGCATATTGCCCAATCAGAAAATGCCGTTGCCGTCACCCTGCAGCAAATCAAGTTTCAAACGGCGTTGGCCTACAGCGAGTGGCAGTACCAGTGGTCCCTGATCGCTGTACTGGAAACCCAGGATTCGCTGTTGCAAAACCTCGCCGCGGCCGCCGAACGCATGTTTCGGGAAGGGCAGACCGATGTCGTGGTCGCACAATTTGCCCGCTTGCAGGCAGCCATCCTGCGCGCCCTGCTCCGGCAGGCCGGGCAGGATGCGGCGATAGCCAAAGCACAACTTGGCGCCTTGACCGGGCTGGAAGGAGACCTGACACCCGAGCCGCTCGACCGGCAGCCGTTCCGGCCAATGGTACCTGCAACGGCCGACTCCGCCGCCTGGCAAAATAACCCCGTACTCCAAACCCTCCGGCAGGAAATGCTGGTGGCAGAGCGCACCGTAGACGTGACCCAAAGCCGGGGCTTGCCGGAACTGACACTCGGCTATATCAATCAGGGTGAACGAAACAGCCCCGTGGGCAATCGTTTTAATGTTGGAGTTAGTGTACCGCTCTGGCGCAAACCCTACAACGCCAACACCGCAGCAGCCCGAACGGGTGTGGAAATTGCCAATCAGAATCTGGCCGCTCAATCGCTGGAACTGGATGCCGCTTACCGGCAAGCCCTGGGCGCCGCAGAAAAAGCCCGCCTCGCGCTCGAAGAATATGAGTTAAATGTATTGCCCGCAGCCCGCGCCGTCAGCGATGCTTCGCGGCGACTGTTTGAGGGCGGGTTGACGGATTTGGTGAGCTACTTGCGCAACAGGAAAGATGCGCTGGAGGTGGAGGTGGCGTATTGGGGATTGGTACGGGAGGCGCAGGTGGCGGAGATGAATCTGAAATTTTTAACAGGCAGATTATGATATCTTTCCTTACTTATAAATGTCTTTCCTATGCCCAACCGCGATCACTTCGACTATCAATATATCTTCTTTTATGTCATAAATTACTCTGTAGTCACCCTTTCGTACACGGTAGCCGTCCCGCCCTTTAAGTTTTTTGCAGCCCGGTGGCCGAGGTTCAGTCGCCAAAGATTGAATAAAGATCAAAAGCGTGTCACTAACGTTATCAGGCAGTTTATCCAACTGCTTAATTGCCGTTTTTGTGAGTAGAATGGTGTATTCAAGCATTTTTCCGGGCTTGTCGTTGCTGTAAATATTGGTCCAATGGAACCCGCTCTTCGTTTCTGGCTTTCACCTCATCATACAAACGGACGTCTTCCAATTCTTCCAATAACTCCAACAACTTCAAATATTCGGCAATTGACAAAACAACCGAGACGCGTTTGCCTTCGCTATCGGTAATGTATTGTGGTGATAATGCAATGGATTCCATATTTGACATTTTGAAACAAAGTTAAAACATTCCGAGCAATGCTCAACGCACTCATAAAATTCTCCCTCCAAAACCGCCTGCTCGTGGTAGCCTTTGCGGCGCTGGTGTTGGTGTACGGCATATTCACCGTCATCAGCCTGCCGGTGGATGTGTTGCCCGACCTGAACCGGCCGCAGGTGACGATTTTCCTGGAAGCCAACGGCATGGCGCCCGAAGAGATTGAAAACCAGGTGGTCATGCCGGTGGAAGTGGCCATGAACGGCGCGCCGGGTGTGGAACGTGTGCGCAGTAGCTCGGGCGTGGGTATCGGGATGGTGTTTGTCGAGTTCGACTGGAACACCGACGTATACCGGGCCCGGCAACTCGTGTCCGAAAAACTGCAAACCGTGACGTTGCCCGAAGACATTGTTCCAGTCATGGGCCCTATTTCGAGCATCATGGGCCAGATTATGATGATCGGTATCACCGCCGACTCTACCCCGGCCTCCGAGTTGCGCACCCTGGCCGACTTCACCATTCGCCGGCGACTGATGAGCATTAAAGGCATTAGCCAGGTCATCCCTATCGGCGGCGAACGGTTGCAGTACCAGGTGCTCGTGTCCACCCAACGGTTGAAACAATACAATCTCTCCATCGATGCCATTGACGCGGCCCTGCGCCAAAGTAACCGGAACAGCACCGGCGGCTTTTTTGACCGCCACGGTTCGGAGGTACTGATCCGGAATATCGGTCGCGCCAATTCGCTCGACGACCTGAAAAACACCGTAGTTGCCAACAAGGACGGCTTACCTGTGCTGCTCTCCGATGTGGCGGAAGTCAAATTCGGCGCCGCCGTCAAACGCGGCGACGCGGGCATCAACGGCAAACCCGCCGTGATCCTGACCGTGGAAAAACAACCCGGCGCCAGCACCATTCAACTGACCGACGAAGTGGAAAAGGCAGTAGCCGAATTACAGGCTGCGCTGCCGCCCGACATAAAACTCAACGCCGAAATCTTTCAGCAAAAAGGTTTTATCGTGCATGCCCTGACGAATGTGGAAGTAGCCCTGCGCGATGGTTTTATCCTCGTGGTGATCGTGTTGTTTTTGTTTCTGCTGAATTTCCGAACTACGGCTATTACGCTCACCGCCATACCGTTATCGCTGGTCATCACGGCCATCGTGTTCAAATTATTCGACATTTCGATCAATACCCTCACGCTTGGGGGCCTGGCCATTGCTGTCGGAGAATTGGTAGACGACGCGATTGTGGACGTGGAAAATGTGTTCCGGCGTTTAAAGGAAAACAGCCGGAGTGCCCACCCAAGACCTTTATTACAAGTGGTTTACGAGGCCAGTTCGGAAGTGCGCAATTCCATCGTATATGCCACCATTATTGTGATCCTGGTGTTTATTCCCCTCTTTTACCTGCAAGGCATTGAAGGGCGCATTTTTGTCCCGCTCGGCATTGCGTATATTACGAGTATCGCCGCTTCGCTGCTGGTTTCGCTCACTGTGACGCCGGCGTTGTGCGCTATTTTATTAAAAAACACCGGCGCCGGCGCCGAAAAAGACGGAGCGCTCGTGCGCTGGCTGAAAAAACAGGACCAACGCCTGCTTTATTGGTCGCTCGACAACCCACGTCCGGTCGTATTAATGGCCGGCGCCATGATCGCAGCATCCGTGGCGATTGTGCCGTTTTTCGGCACCGAGTTTTTGCCGCCGTTTAATGAAGGGTCGTTCACGGTGAACCTCAGCGCACCGCCCGGCACCTCGCTGGAAGAAAGCGACAAAATCGGCCGTGCCGCCGAAAACCTGATCCTCCGCGTACCAGACGTGGCCTATGCCAGCCGCCGTACGGGCCGCGCGGAACTGGATGAACACGTGGAACCGCCCTCCAATTCGGAAATCGAAATCGAACTGAAACCCGACGGGCGTCCGCGCGACCAGGTGCTGGCCGATATTCGAAGGGAACTATTGGCGCTGGCCGGTGTCTCGGTCAATATCGGCCAGCCGATTTCGCACCGCCTCGATCACCTGTTGAGCGGGGTGCGCGCACAAATCGCCGTCAAAATCTTTGGCAACGACCTGCTGGAACTGCGCCGCAAGGCCGACGAAGTAAGCCGCGCCATGTCGGCCGTGCCCGGTGTGGTGGATGTGCAGGTGGAAAAACAAACCCTGATCCCGCAGTTGCAAATCCGGGTAAACCGCGAAGCGCTCAAACGCTACGGCATACAAGCCGGCAAAGTGACGGCCGATCTGGAGGTGTTTTTGAACGGCAAGGTGGTGAGCCAAATCGTGCAGGGGCAACAGTACTTCGATATTCTGCTGCGCACCACACAGGAGGAGCGCACCAACCTGGAAAATATCCGCAACACGCTCATCGACGCGCCCGACGGCTCCATGATCCCCTTGCATCAGATTGCCAAAATCGAATACAACCCTTCCATCAATGCCATTTACCACGAAAATACCCAGCGCCGCATCGTTGTTTCGGCCAATGTGCAGGGCAGCGACCTCGGCACGGCGGTCAGCGGGATGCAAAATGCCGTAAAAGAAAAGGTGGAGCTGCCGCAAGGGTATTTTATCACGTATGGCGGGCAATTCGAAAGCCAGCAAGCCGCCACACGGCTGATCGGAATACTGAGCATTTTTGCGCTGCTGGGTATCTTTCTGGCGCTGTACCACCACTTTCGGTCGCCGCTTATCGTGGCGCAAATTATGTTGAATATCCCGCTGGCGCTCATCGGGTCGGTCGTAGCCGTGTTATTGACGGGCGGCGTATTTTCAGTGGCGACACTGGTCGGGTTTATCACCCTGACCGGCATTGCCTCCCGCAATGGCATTATGATGATTTCCCATTACATCCATCTGATCGAACACGAAGGCGAGCAGTTTTCCAAAAAGATGATCGTGCGCGGTTCACTCGAACGCCTCGTGCCTGTGTTGATGACCGCACTAACGGCCGGGCTGGCGCTGGTGCCGCTCACGCTGGATGCGCAGGCGCCGGGTAAGGAAATTCTGCACCCGGTGGCGGTCGTTATTTTAGGTGGGTTGGTGAGCTCGACGTTGCTGGATATCGTGGTGACGCCGGCGGTATTCTGGTTGATCGGAGAACGGGCGTTGAAAGGATATTTTGATAGAAAAAATAGTGAAATGGATGAAATTTAAGCAACGGCGTATTCACCTTAAAAATATCTCGTGCCATATTTCTGGCTACAAAAATACATTTTATACATGAAAAAACAGCTCTTAACCGCGCTTATCTTCTTCTTCGCCGCCCCCTCCATCTTCGCCCACGGCGACGAAGTTCCCACCGCCGGCAAATCCGCCGCCACCGGTTATTTCAGCATTGAAAACGTATCCGACAAATACGAACTCCTGCTGAAATACGGGCATTTACATCCCGGCGAACCCGCCGAACTGATCCTGTACGTCAGCGACGTCAACACCAACCGCCCGGTGCGCGAGGTGGAAATCAGCATTACTTCCCCCACTGACGGCGGACAAACCATTGAGGTCGTACCCGGCGAACCCGGGATTTTTAAACTCAAAACGACTTTTAAGTCAGCCAAACTCTACGCCCTGAACGTCACGCTGAAAGGCGGCTTAGGCGCCGATTTGATCCAGCTCAACGGCATAGAACCGGGTAAAGAACTGCCAGGAGCGCATGAAGAGGCTCCTGAAGCGACAGCCAACGGCGCCTGGACGGTGCTCGGGATGCTCTTGGCCTTCCTGGCCGGAGTGGTATTGACGCTGATGTTTGCCCGCCGGGCGCCCAAAGCGGCGGCGGCCACACTGGCGCTCCTGCTCGTCAGTGGTTTTCCGCTGCAAAATTGGAGCGAAGCCTTCGCGCATGGCGACGAAGACCACGGGGGAAAAGGCAACACGTTCTCTTCCCAGGTGCTGGTTCCGAAGGAAACACAGTTTCTGTTCGACGTCGCCATCGCCAAAGCCGGCGTGGATGCCTTTGCCCCCACGATTACGCTGTTTGGCACGGTATCGCCGGGCGCAACAGGCAAGGCCACCGTACAGTCGCCGCTCGCAGGCACCCTCCGTTCTGTACGAGTGAAAGTAGGCGAACAGGTACGCGCCGGGCAAGTGCTCGCCGTGGTAGAGCAGACCGTGGATGCCGGCACCAGTATCAACTGGCAAAGCGAACGAAACGCCGTGGACGCTGAAGTGACGGCCGCCCAGAAAGACTTTGACCGGCTTAACAACCTGAAAGACATTATCGCCAAACGCGACCTCGATGAAGCCGAGGCACGCCGGCAACGCGCCCGGGAAAATCGCGACCTGTTCAACCGGCTATATACCGATGCCACCAGTCGCAACGCCCGGTTCATCCCGCTCACAGCGCCCATCACCGGGCGGGTAGAACCCTTCACCTTTGCCCCCGGGGCAACCGTAAATGCCGGCGAAACACTGTTTCTACTACTCAATCCGTCCAAAGTGATCGTAGAAGCGCAGGTGTACGACAAAGACGCCGCCCTCCTGAGCAGCGCGAAGGATTTCCAGATCGAATGCTCCAACAACGAACACCAAAGCCGCAAAATCCGCCTGCTGGCCTTGCCCAATAGCATCAATCCGACCAACCAATCGCAAAAAGTACTGTTTGAAGTGGATAATGCCGACGGCGATTTTAAAATCGGCGAATTTGTGAACATTCGGATTTACGAACGACAATCCCAACGCCAATTGCTCGTGCCCAACAGCGCCATTACTGAAATCAGCGGTATGCCGGCCGTTTTTGTTAAAGAAAGCGCCGAACGCTACAGCCTGCATTACCTGAAAACCGGCGCCGACAACGGTACATCCACAGTGGTGGAAAAAGGGCTGGAAGATGGAGAGCGATTCGTAACGTCAGGGACTTATCAGTTGAAAATGGTGTATTTTAATCAATAAACGGGTGAGGCGGGAATGAATTTAAACGCCGCGCTTGGTGTTTTCACCAAGCGCATGCCATGATTCACACGAAGCCGTTTACGCTTGGTGAAAACACCAAGCGCGGCGATAAATGGGGGAGGCGGGAATGGATTTGTTGGGTGTATGCGTTGAAATTTTTTATAAAAAATATCAACGCATACACCCAACAAATCCATTTACAGAAAAAAACATGAATACCCTATCTTTTTCTATCAATAAACAATTAATTCAAATTATGCAATTCAAACTGTTTTTCAGCATTGCTCTATTGACAGGCCTATTCTTCGCAGCTTGCGGAGGCAGCCATTCCGGCCACGAGCAAACAGCCGTTCCGCCCGGTACGCCCGTAAAATACCAATGCCCCATGGACTGCGAAAAGGGCAAACTGTACGACCAGCCCGGCGCTTGCCCCGTGTGTAAAATGGACCTCACTGCCGTTGCTGCGCCGGAGGCGGCCTCGCCAATGACGTTCAAAGTAACCCTGAGCACCGAACCGGCTGCCATTGCCGCCGGCAAACCCGTAAAACTGACGTTCACCCCCGGTATCGTGGAAAAGCCCGGCGAAGCCGTACCGCTTGACGTGGTACACGAGAAAAAACTGCACCTGATTATGGTTTCGGACGACCTGTCGTGGTTCGACCACCAGCACCCGGAATACAACGGCACGGGCCTCGACCTGAGTTACACGTTCCCGCGCGGCGGCAACTACCTGCTTTTTGCCGACTACAAGCCCGCCGGTGCCGGCCACCAGGTAGAAAAACTACCGGTGACCGTGAGCGGCGCCCCGGCCAAACCGGCGACTTACACCGCCGCCAAAACCACCGTTTCCGTCGATGGTTATGAAGTGAGCCTCCACCCGGCAGGTGGCAAATGGCTAACCAACAACGAAATGCACATTACCGCCACGGTTAAAAAAGCCGGCAAGCCGCTCGATGTGAACGCTTTTGAAAACTATCTCGGCGCCAAAGCCCACGTGGTGATGATCGGGCTGGACGACAAAACCTACGAACACGTGCATCCCGATGTAAACGAAGGATCATTCGACCTGCATACGCAGTTTGCCAAACCGGGTATTTACCGGATGTGGCTGCAATTCCAGACCGAAGGGAAAGTACACACCGCCGATTTCGTACTACAGGCAGCAGAAGGGAAGCCGGGTGAGGTAAAGCAGGAGGATGCGCACGGCGCGCATGAAGGGCATAATCACTAGCGCCTCCGGCATTAAGTTTTAGATAGTTAATGCCGAGCCGAGCGTGACTCCCGCGCGTGATAACAATTGGAACGCGGACGACGCGGACTTGGCGGATCGTCGCGGATTTTCCGAGCGTGATGCCCCCACCGAGCGTGACATCAATAGGAACGCGGAGGACGCGGATTTAGCAGATTTACAAGAGTTTTTATGTTTTGCCTGCGGCAAAACTGCTCATCTATCGAGGGCGTAACACTCGGAAAATCCGCGACAGTCCGCAAGGTCCGCGTCGTCCGCGTTGCCATTGTTATCACGCTCGGGAGCCACGCCCGGCTCGACCAAAACGCCCCGCCTCAACCACTATACTCTGAAATCAGTCAGAGAGAATAGGCCGCCAACGCCGTAAAACGCTACAGCGTTTTCGCCCCATATTTTGTCCTTTTCCTGCGGAGAAAAAGGTTGGAGGTATTGCCCCAAAATTCCTTTTACCTGACCGTAAGAGCCGCCTAACAAACATACCGGCCAATCGGAGCCGTACATCAGCCGCTCGCAGCCGAAAGCGTCGAAAGCCTGGTCGAGATAGGGAACAAACTGACCGTATTGCCATTGCGTCCAATCTGCCTCGGTGACTAATCCGGAAATTTTACACCACACGTTATCGCAGCGGCCGAGTTCGCGCAGGAGCGCGGCCCAGCCATCGTAATAGCCGTCTTTAATGTAAGGTTTGGCTAAGTGGTCGATGACGAATTTTTGGTTGGGAAAGGTTTTGACCAACTCCAGCGCGGCGCCCATTTGATGGGGGAAGATCAGGATATCGTAGGTGAAGCCGTATTTTTCCAGGTGTGCAATCCCGCGTTTGAACCCGGACCGGAGCATAAAGTTGGGGTCCGCTTCGCCCTGCACGATATGCCGGAAGCCTTTGATTTTTGGAAATTGCGCAAAATACGCCAGGCGATCCGCAATGTTTTCCGCCTGAAGATCGACCCAGCCGACGACACCGCGGATAAAATCGTGTTGTGCGGCCAGGTCCAGCAGGAAATGTGTTTCGGCTTCCGATTGATCGGCCTGCACGGCGACACAAGCATCTATGCCGTTGTCCGCGAGCACTATTTTTAATTCCGGGGGTAAAAAATCCCGTTGCAGGATTTTCATTTTGTCGCCGATCCAACTGTCTCTAACGGGATCGAATTTCCAAAAATGCTGATGGGAGTCGATGACCATAAATAAAAAATCAGCGGATATTGAACGTATAAACCTTACCTGGGTCCGTATCAAATTCCCAAAGCAAAGTGTTTTTTACCGGAAAGGATCCCAAATACTTTGATTCCGCCGAAAATCGGGGGGCTTTGACTACCGGCGTCTGGTAAAATGGGTTGGGGGTGTCATTTTGGGCGCACGTTACCACCATTCCTTCGCCGGAAAATAAGCCGCCGCTCAATCGGAGCCGGCATTTGCCACCTAGTTCCGACCGGACGATCAAGTGGGTTGCTTCACCTTTTTCCCACTTCAAATCTATCTCAAACCCACCCCTGGCGACCAGCCCGCTGACCTGGCCGGATGCCCATCGATCCGGCAAAGCCGGCAAAATATGGATCGTTCCATCGTGGCTTTGCATCAACATTTCGGCGATGCCGGCTGTGCAACCGAAATTGCCGTCGATCTGGGATGGCGGATGCGCGTCGAACAGGTTGGGATAAGTCCCGCCGCTGTAGGAGGTGCCCGCGGGCGTGAGTTGGTCGGTGATGAGTTTCAGGGCGTGGTTGCCATCCTGCAGCCGGGCCCAGAGGCATACTTTCCAACCCATCGACCAGCCCGTGGACACGTCGCCGCGATAAGTCAGGGAATTACGGGCGGCTTCAAAAAGTTCGGGCGTGCGGTATGGTGAAATCTGGTTGGACGGATACAGACCGTACAGATGCGATACGTGGCGGTGTTTGTCGTTGGGGTCGTCCCAGTCGTGCAGCCATTCCTGTAGCTGGCCGTGGCGGCCAATTTGCATAGGTGGCAGGCGGTCCAGCAGTTGCCGGAGGCTGTCGACCAGGGGTTTGTCCACTCCCAATAAACCGGCGGCGGTAGCTGTGCGGCTGAACAGATCGAAAACCAGTTGATTGTCCATCGTGGCGCCTGCGGTGATGGCGGCGCGTTGTTTATCGTCCGTCGTATAATCATTTTCCGGTGAAACGGAAGGCGACACCACCAGCCAGGCGTGTTCCGGTTCCGGTTGTAAAACATCCGCGAAAAAACGGCTGGCTTCACGCAGGATGGGATAAGCCTCCCGAAGGAAATTCTTATCCCCGGTGAACAGGTAATGTTCCCACAAGTGCTGGCTCAGCCAGGCGCCGCCCATGGGCCACAAGCCCCAGGACCTGGCGCCGTCGACGGGGTCGCTGACGCGCCAGATGTCGGTATTGTGGTGGGTGACCCAGCCGCGGGCACCGTAGGTTTGGGCGGCGCTTTGGCGGCCGGTTTCGGCGATTTCTCCGATCATACGCAACAGCGGCTCATGCAATTCGCTCAAATTAGCGACCTCCGCGGGCCAGTAATTCATCTCCGTATTGATGTTGATGGTGTACTTGCTGTCCCAGGGCGGCATCAGTTTGTCGTTCCAGATGCCCTGGAGCGTGAGGGGTTGGCCACCGGGTTGAGAGCCGGAAATGAGCAGGTAGCGGCCAAATTGAAAATACAGCGCCGCCAGTTGCGGATCGTCGCCTTCTGCGAAACGTTTGATCCGGACATTGGTCGGCAGGTGGGCGGCATCCGTAGTGCCCAGGTCGAGTTTAACGCGGTCGAAGTAGTGGTGGTAGGCAGCGGTATGCGCTTCGCGAACCGAAACATAATCTTTTTGAACTGCTGCATTCAGGTATCCGGCTGCCGTTTGTTCGGGGTTGCCACTGATATCTTTGTAGTTTTTATAGTTGGTAGCGATAGATATATAGAGTGTGGCAGCATCTACACCGGATAAATGCACTTGGGTTGAATCGAAGGAGAGGCGTTTATCAGTTGCCGGATCGTTCTTGCGATTTTGCAGCGGCCAATCAAACACAACCCTGGTTTTTGCGACAAATCGTATAGCGCCGTTTTTGCCTTCGTGGTCGCCGGTACGCCCGCTCAAGGTTATTTCGTCGTTTTCGACGCCGGTTTGCACTGCCGCATGGGGGCTGTTCAGGGAAATGGAACCGGAAATACTGGCCGGCTTATCGGCACTCAGCCGCACGACAATAACCTGATCGGGTATAGAAGCGAATATTTCCCGTTTGTAATTGACGCCGTTGCTGGTGTAGGTAATGGTGGTAACGGCGTTTGCGATATCCAACGCGCGGCGGTAGTTGGTGTAGTTCTCATGTCCCGGAAAGTTGAGGAACAAACTGCCGACCGGTTGGTAGGGCATCCCGTCGTTCAAGGATTTGACGTGCGCATCGGCATATTTTTGGGCTTCGGCGTATTTGCCTTCCCCGAGCAATTGCCGGATAATGGGGATGGCCTTCCCGGTTTCGGGGTTGATGTTGTTGCCCGGCGCTCCGGCCCACACGGTTTCTTCGTTCAGTTGCAGTTCCTCCCGCTCGGGTTTGCCGTAGATCATGGCGCCGAGCCGGCCGTTCCCGATGGGCAGGGCCTCTACCCATTCGGTGGCGGGTTGGTCGTACCAGAGGCTCATGGGGTTGTCTTGGGCAAGCAGGCAGGAGGCTGTGCCTATGAACAGGAAGAGGAGTGTTTTCATCGCGTGTTTGTTAAAGGCTAATGTGGTCAATGTGGTCAATGTGAGTCATCCCGAGTTTTTAGGGAAATATGAATTTCGTAAAAACATGCGCCGATATTGGATGTATAAGACATCCCGGTTACGACTGCTCGCGCGTATTGGGCGGGGACAAGCCCCGCCCCTACTAAGGGGATCGCTACATCTCTGTCTCGCGCGC
>CAUJEY010000035.1 GCA_963169325.1 Bacteroidota bacterium | reverse complement strand
AGCGCAGGAGGTGCCGTGGCTGACCACGCCGAACGACCCGTCGCTGTAACGGATAAACGGTGATACATCCGTATTGCGGGCGCCGGCATTGTATGGGTTGCGGATTTTGACGCCGTCGCCGCGCAGTTGCGGGTGATCGGTAGCAAAGCCCGTATCGATCACGGCAATTTTCAGGTAGCTACTGCCCAGACTTCCCAGAAAAGACCAGGCTTCCTTCACTTTGGCATCGGCGCCGCGCCGGAAATGGGAGGCGGCAAATACCGAATTGGGTACGTCTATGACCGGTATTGGCTGGCCGGTATTTTCGTAGTGCCATTGGGTGCTGATAAACCGGCCGGTAGGCGCCGAAAAAGCGCGCTCTGCGGGTCTCGTGGCAAATTCCGGTTCAGCCAGCAACACTAACTTGCTTTTTTGCAGTTCCACTGCGCATTTCACCGGATTGGGCGACAAGGGCGTCACGCTTACCCGGAAAGCACCCAACCCGACAACCTCCTTAATGCTCAGATTGTATTGCTCCAGCAGATCATGTTGTTTGAGCACGTCGGAATCGGCTACGAATTCGATGTAGAGGTTGCCGGTGGGAATAAACGGCGTATCTTCTTCCCCTTCAACGATCCAGACGTGCGTACCCACTGAAACATCGGCCTGCTGACGCAGCTGATCTAATTTCTGGTTAATCCCGCGGCTGGACGATACCACCTCGAAGTCTTTGACCGACGGCGGTGAAGCCACGCCGCGTTTGGCGGCTGTTTTGTTTGTTCGCCCGCCCGTGTATTGTATAGCGGCCTGGGTTTTGCTTTTGGTAAGGCTGAGTTGTACGCCCCCATAGGAGAAGGTGGCTTTGTCTGTTTTTTTACTGGCCATTTTGATCGGCGAATTTGGATGAGCGTTTTTCTGTTAATCGGGAGGTTTACAAATGTACGAAAAGTTGCCGGTTAATGACAACCCTCCTTCCGCCGGGTATCAATGATATACTGGATTTTCCAGCCTTCCCCGGTTTTCACCAACTGGAAGGAGTTGGTGCCGCAGTGTAATAATTTGCCGTTCAGATAAAATTTGTAGGGCGTCCATACACTGGCCAGCGACTTTTCGGCGTGAATGGCGCCGAATTCGATCTTTTCCAGATAAGTATCTTTTCGGGGCGCCCCGACAAACGACACAAATTCCGAAAACGGTTCTGTAAACACCGTCATATTGCCATCGCTGCCGGCCATGTAGGTTTGCATCAAGGGGTTTTCAGTACAGGTGCTTTTTAAAAGGGTGGTATCTCCTTTGGTCATACCCTCAAAAAAACGATTGATCACGGCCTGGATGGCCTTGTCCTGCTTCTGAGCAGTAAGGGCGGTGCAGGTCAGAAACGCGGCTAAAAACGGTAAAAAGCGAAATACTTTCATGTGCGGTAAGGTTGTTTTGGGTCAAAAATGTTTCAGCCGTTGCGAATGCTTCCGGTTTTTCGATCAATAGCGTTGTTTTTACCCGGTTAAAAAGATTATTTGCGGGCCAGGAGGCCAATAGTATTAATCAGCGGGCATTTCCAATACGCAAATACAACGAAAGCCTAACCAGGCCTCCGGTTGCGAATAGCTCAGTTGGCCGGTAATTTTACAGTCGTCCAACGCGTGATGGAAACTGCCGCCTTTGGAGACGCCTTTTTCGGCAAGCATTTCCGCAACATTTCCAATCATATTGTACAATTTGAACCCATTGGGAAAGCCGGAATGGGCCGGCGCAGCAAACCAGTATTCGGTTTGATCCTGCATTTTTACCACCTGTTGGGTTTGAAAAACGAATTCCCCTTTGCGCAGTTTCCCTGCTATTTTTTTATCGCTCAGATCGTATCCATAGGGAAAAATCGTGGCGTCTAATTTTCCGGCGGCGGCCATTTCCCATTCATCTTTTGTTGGGAGGCGGTAGCGCAAGACGGGAATATTGCGATTGGGCGCCAGCCCCATATACCGGCCGGCCAGGTAACCCGCTGCGGTGAAATATTCTTGTCTGGTTTGCTGGCTGTTTACTGGAATCACGTTTGCGCGGACTAGCTGCATTTCGAAAACCCGGTCTGTTCGCCAGGCGCAGTATTGTGTCGCTTGTTCGTAGGATACGCCCACGACGGGGTATCGATCATAAGCCGGGTGCCGGAAATACTGGATGGCCAAGGGTTCGCAATACGCATAAGGTTTACGCCATACTGTCGAATCGGGCAACGCCTGCCGGTACTCGTCGGAATCGGGTCCAAAAACATGCCCCAGCCAATTCAGGTACTCCCGGTAATCCAGGTTGGTTATTTCCTGCTGATCGAAAAAGAAGTGGGCAATGGCGACCGTTCCGGGGGGCGGGCTTTGTTTCCGGGAAGCCTGGGAAAATACGGCGGTAGCTGCCGGCAAAGAAAATACGAAAGTGAACAGGAGAAAAAGTCGGTGTGCGGATTTCATGGTAAAAATTTTCGTTTTGAAAGTAGTGTAAGATGCTGCCGGATATTACGCTTTTCCATGGCGGTTTATTTCACTGCTTGAAAACCCTAACACAGTCCTCCCGTCTGTGCCGTATCCGATCACTTAAACCAGCTGGAATAAAACACATAATTGTTTGCGATCCGCTCAATTTGTCCTTTGAACAGGTCGGGCGTGAGTTCTTTTACCCGGTGGGCCGGCACGCCGGCATATACGCCGCCGGCATGGCACACCATATTTTCCAAAATGACCGCACCGGCGGCGATGAGGCAATTTTCTTCCACCACGGCCTGATCCATCACGATGGCGCCCATGCCGATCAGTACGTTGTCGTGCAGCGTACAGCCGTGTACGAGCGCCCGGTGGCCAATACTGACGTTGTTGCCGATGGTGGTTCCGCATTTTTGATACGTGCCGTGCAAAATGGCGCCGTCCTGTATATTTACTTTGTTGCCGATGCGGATAAAGTTCACGTCGCCGCGCACCACGGCCTGAAACCACACAGAGCACTCATCGCCCATCACCACGTCGCCGATGACGGTGGCGTTTTCAGCGAAAAAACAATTCTCCCCGAACTGGGGCGTGATATTTCTGCAAGGGATAATCAGTGCCATTTACTATAGGTTTTGAGTTTTAAGTTTTGAGTTTTGAGTTTTGAGTTTTGAGTTAGCGTGGTCTAATGACGCAATCACCTAATACTGCCTTGCCACGTTAAACCAGATGTCTCCTTTCAGTCGACATGACAGATCGCGAGCGGATAATTTTCCGTCGGATTTCTCCCTACGGTCGAAATTCTAACCACGGAATGGCCAAACCCGGGTGAAAATTTCGACCGTAGGGAGAAATCCGACGGAAAATTTAATATTATTGATCTGTCATGGCGAACGCAGTGAGCCATCTGATCTAACATTGCAAAATAGTATTAATGACGAAATAACGATAATGCCCCAATGACATAATGACTCAATGACCTAATGACGAAATGACCTAACGACGAAATGCCCCAGTCCTTGTCAGCACGAAACAAGCCACTGCGGCGCCGATAGCATTGGCCAGCATGTCGTCGACCTCGTAAAAACGCCCCGGGAAAAAGGTAAATTGTACAAATTCCATCAGCACACCGAAGGCCGTTGCAAACAAAAATACCCCCGCAATATGTGCCGCCCGAAGCGTGCCGTCCGGCAGGCTGCGCCGGATGCCCCACAGGATCAACCAACTTAAAATGCCGTAGGCGGCCGCATGCCCGAGTTTATCGGAAGCGAGCAGGTCGAATTTCGGCATCGGCACACTGGCCCGGGTAGACATCAGAACAATTACAATCAGCCAGATAAAGGCCGGGAGGAGTGATTTCGTCACGATTCGAATTTATAGTCCAATCAATGTACCTTGCTGGGGTTGTGTCAAAAGGGTATGCTAAATCTTTCCCGCCGTAGATTATTTTAATTCACCACGGAGTCACGGAGAATATCGAATGTCGAACAAGGAATATCGAATGTCGAAGTTGCGTAGAGTACACCGCATCACGGAACGCACTTCGGGTATTTCGGCATTCGATATTCCTTGTTCGACATTCTTCGTGTCTCGTGGTGAAAAATTTGTCGCGTTTTTTTATCAAAAGACTTTTGACACAACCCCAGCAAAAGCTACGAACCAATCAACAAATAACCAATCAACAAATAACATCAATGTACCTCCGGCTGCGCACCGAAATATTCGGGCGAGCGCCAGAGCGCCGATAACAACAGTTCCCGCATGAAGAAAAATTCTTTTGGCAGCCGGTTGTGAAATTTGGAAAACAGCTCTTCATGTGAGAACAATTCCGTTTTCCAGGACTCCCGGTCGATAGCCATGATTTTATCAAAGTTTTCGTGGGAAAAAGTCAGGCCGGTCCAGTCTATGTCCTGGTAACGCGGAATCCAGCCGATCGGACTTTCGATCGCCGAAGCCCGGCCGTGAACCCGGCCGACAATCCACTTCAGCACGCGCATGTTTTGCCCGAAACCGGGCCATACGAACTTACCGTTTTCGTCTTTTCTAAACCAGTTGACGTTGAAAATACGGGGTGCATTAGGCAGGGTTCGGCCGAACTCAAGCCAGTGGTTGATATAGTCGCCGATATTATAGCCCATAAACGGCAGCATGGCAAAGGGATCGCGGCGCACCACGCCTTGCGCGCCGAACGCCGCCGCGGTGGTTTCGCTGCCCATAGTGGCGGCCAGGTATACGCCGAAGTTCCAGTTGAACGATTGATAAACGAGGGGCACCACTGAGGCCCGGCGTCCGCCGAACACGAAGGCGGCGAGCGGCACGCCGGCGGGGTTGTCCCACTCGGCATCCACTACCGGGTTTTGATGCGCCGGTGCGGTGAACCGGGAATTGGGGTGGGCGGCGGGTTTGCCGCTTGCGGGGTCGTAGGGCGCTCCGTGCCAATCCGTCAGACCGGCGGGAACCTCCTTGGTCATACCTTCCCACCAGACATCGCCGTCGGGGGTGATGGCGACGTTGGTAAAAATGGTGTTGGCTTTGATGGACTCCATGGCGCTGGGGTTGGTTTCGTAGTTGGTGCCGGGCGCCACGCCGAAATAGCCCGACTCGGGGTTGATGGCACGCAAACTGCCATCGCTGCCACGGTGAATCCAGGCAATGTCGTCGCCTACCGTGCTGATTTTCCAGCCATCCATTTCTTTCGGCGGAATCAGCATGGCGAAGTTGGTTTTACCACAAGCGCTCGGAAAAGATGCGGCGAGATATGTTTTTTCTTTTTGGGGCGATTCCACCCCCATGATGAGCATGTGCTCGGCCAGCCAACCTTCTTCCCGCGCCATAACGGAAGCAATACGTAGGGCGAAACATTTTTTACCCAGCAGGGCGTTGCCGCCATAGCCGCTGCCATAAGATACGACCAGGCGGTCTTCCGGGAAGTGGGTGATGTATTTTTCCTGGTTGCAGGGCCATTTGGTGTCTTCCTGGCCGGGTTCCAGCGGCGCGCCGTTGGAGTGAATACATTTTACATACTCGTTTTTCTCCAGATATGGCAATATGTTGGCGCCCATGCGGGTCATGATCTTCATATTCACCACCACGTATTCGGAGTCGGTTATTTCCACCCCATATCGCGCGTAGGGCGAGCCGACGGGGCCCATGCAAAAGGGAATGACATACATGGTGCGGCCGCGCATACAGCCGGCCATCAAGCCATTGAGTAGTTTTTTCATTTCGGCGGGGTCCATCCAGTTGTTGGTGGGGCCTGCCTCATCTTTCGTCCGGCTGCAAATGAAGGTTCTGTCTTCCACGCGCGCCACATCGCTGGGATCGCTGAAACAGGCATAGCTGTTGGGGCGTTTTTCCGGATTCAGCGGAATGAAGGTGCCTTTTTCCACCAGCTGTTTGCACAACGTATCGTATTCCTCTTCAGAGCCGTCGCACCAATGAACTTTATCGGCTTTGAAGAATTCAGCCATATCCTTTACCCATACTTCCAGTGCTGCCTGGGGAGTCACCATTCCGGTTGAAGCATTTTTTGTCATGGTATTATTGTTTTTCAATGTTTAGAGACGGCGAAAAGTAACGCCATTTTGATGAAATCAGATTATCTGATAAAAAAAGTGGCGTACATATTGATTTGTTGGAATACGACCCGGGCATTGCGGGCGCTCTTTGAGTATTACATCAAAATACTGTTTACCGGCTGCATTGCGGCCGGAATTTCCGATTCATCCAGCATTTCGCGGAGGTCGATTTCAATTGTCCGGCTCAACGCGGTGATGGGCACGTCGTTGGCGCTGCCCTCAAAGGGATTTTCGCTGGAATCGCCTATTTTTTCCATGGTGGTAAACACCCAGGATACCAAGGCACTGAACGGGATGCTGAGCCAGACGAAGTTTTCCCCGAGTTTTTCAAATTCCTGGAGCATGCCGAAAGGAACCAGGAGGACGAACAGCCGAACGAAATAAAGGTTGAGCGTGGCAAACTGGCGCGGGTAAGGGAAGTTTTTGATGCGCTCGCATACGCCCTGCTGGTTGTATAGCTCCGATAGCAGTTCCATGAGTTCAATATGCCGGAAATCTTCCACCAACCCTTTGTCGAGCAATTGTTGTAACTGCCGGGATTGCAGGCTGATGATCTGGGTGGCCTTGTTCTTTTTGCCCAGCACGTATTGTAATTCCTCCGGGTTTAAATATTTTGCCAGTTCTTCCTCCAGGGGGATTTGATGCTCCGGAACGCGGAAGGTTTTTTCACGGTATTCGATATTATGCACCAGAGCCATGCTTTCCCAAGGCCGGTGTTCCCGCAGTTGGTATCGCAGGGCGGCGAGCCAGGCCAAATGCCGGTACACCAGTTGTTGGTGTATCCGTTTCAATTCAGTTAGCGACAGGGGTGAGGCGGCGTGTTTGTTCGTCACGTAATCCTTCGTCATTATCCCCCAGAACCGGCTGGAATTGACAATGGCGCCCCAGGCTTTGCGCGCTTCCCAAAGGCGGTCGTAGGAGGCATTGTTTTTAAAACCGACTACGAATGCGACCGCCGTACCGACCATGGCAATGGGCAACCAGGGAATGGCGAGCCAGTTGCATCCTACTATTTTGTATAAAACAGTGGGAATACAGGCCATCAACAAGTGAAAGAGTATGTCGCGCCTGGTCCAGATCAAGGCTTCTTTGAGGGAGTAATTTCGTCCGGAGTGCATATTGTTTTGTTGTTATTCCGGCCAAAAGTAAGTACCCGGACCGAATTAATTGATAACCGGAGAGATTCAGCCAAAATTACCTGAAACATAATTTTTGGTCAATTCCTGCTGCGGGTTTTCAAAAATTTCAGCGGTCGTGCCGTGTTCAATAAGGTTGCCGAGATACATAAATGCTGTAAAATCGGCTACACGTTGCGCCTGTTGCATATTGTGGGTCACGATTACAATACAAAAACGCTCGCGCAAGCGGAGCATCAGGTGTTCTATTTTATCGGTGCTGATGGGGTCGAGCGCAGAGCAAGGTTCGTCCATCAAAAGCACTTCAGGCTCCACGGCTATGGCGCGGGCGATACAAAGCCGCTGTTGTTGGCCACCGGAAAGCTCGAGAGCGGGTTCGTCAAGTTGGTCATGGACTTCCTCCCATAAAAAACTTTCGCGAAGTGCGTGTTCCACGCGTTCCCGAAGGCGTTCCGTATGGTGTAATCCGTTTATTTTTAGTCCGTAAGCCACATTTTCAAAAATGGTTTTCGGAAACGGATTCGGTTTTTGAAACACCATGCCGATGCGGCGGCGAATGTCCGTGACGTCTTTTTTTTTCTCTAAAATACTTTTCCCGTCGAGTAGAATATTGCCCTTCAGGCGCGCATCGGGGTTGAGGTCATGCAGCCGGTTGAGGCTGCGCAAAAGGGTACTTTTCCCGCAACCGGAAGGCCCGATGAGCGCAGTGATGGCCTTGTCCGGCACATGGAGCGAGATACCTTTCAGGATTTCTTTTTTGCCAAAATGCAGGTGCAGATTGCGGATTTCTAATTTAGACTGGGTCGTTTCTTTCATGATCAACGAAAATTTTTCCGGTAGCGGGCTCTTAAGAAAAAGGCCGACAAATTGAGCAACAGCACAAAACCGAGTAGAATAAGCGCGGTACCGTAAGCCAAAGGCCTCACCTCCTGAATCGCGTGATGTTGCGTGGACATGATAAACAGGTGGTACGGCAAAGCCATAAACTCATCCCAAACCGAAGTAGGCAAATACCGCAGATAAAACGCAACACCCGTAAAAAGTATCGGCGCCGTCTCGCCCGCTGCCCGCGAAAGACCGAGTAATGCCCCTACCACGATACCGGGCATCGCCTCCGGTAACACCACGGAATGAATGGATTGCCAATGCGTAGCGCCCAAAGCCAAAGCGCCCTCCCGATGACTGCCCGGCACATTACGTAAAGCTTCCTCGCCGGTAGCAACGATGTAAGGCAAGGTCAGGAGACCCAATGTCAGACCGGAAGCGAGCAGCGAAGCGCCCAGTCCAAAACCCTGTACAAATATCGCCACGCCGAACAAACCGTATACGATACTCGGCACCCCGGCTAAGTTGCGAATGGCAGCCCGGATGAGGCGTGTGCCGCTGGTATCATGGGCATATTCGTTCAGATAAATCGCCGTCGCTACGCCAAACGGTACTGCGAAAACTGCGGTAATCAGGGTAACGTATACCGTGCCGACGACAGCCGGTAAAATACCGCCTGCTGTCATGCCTTTACGTGGACTGGTCAACAAAAACTCCCACGACAGCGCGCCTGCCCCTTTTGTAAAAATATCCCAAAAGATAAAGCCGAAAAGAACAAGGACGATCAGGGTGCAAAGCATCAACAATCGCATAATCTTCAAATTTTATAACGAAAACGGCGGGCTATTTTTTCTGAAATTATATTGATGGTGAGGCTTATGCCGAATAAAACGGCGCCCACGGCGAACAAAACGTAATAGTGCGCCGTACCCTGCGCCGTTTCACCCAGCTCGATGGCGATAGTGGCGGTCATGGTGCGCACCGAATCAAAAAAACCGCCCGGGAAAGCCGAAGCGTTGCCTGTCGCCATCAGCACCGTCATGGTTTCACCCAATGCGCGACCCATGCCGAGCATCACCGCCGCCAATATGCCCGACATGGCAGCGGGCAACGTCACGTGCCAAAGCGTTTTTTGCGGGGTGGCCCCCAAGGCATACGACGCCTCCTGAAACGTGGGAGGAACCGCCCGGATAGCCTCTTCGGCTACAATAATGATCGTTGGAAGCGACATCAGTGCCAGCAGGAATGCGCCGTTGAGCGCATTGAGACCGTTGTTCAGGCCAAAAACCCACGCGATAGCCGGCGCTACTACCGTTATACCGGCAAATCCAACCGCTACGGAAGGTACCCCTGCGAACAACTCTATAACGGGTTTTATCAGTCGGTAAACACGCCGGGGGGCAAACACAGCCATATAGGCCGCCGTCCCGATGCCCAATGGCACCGCTATCAGCATAGCGCCGAGCGTGACGAGCAAAGTGCTGAAAATCAAGGATAAAATGCCGAATTTCGGTTGCCCGTAAGCTGCGGGATTCCAATTTAAGCCAAAGAAAAAATCGACCGGCGAAATTGTCCTGAATGCTTTGGCGCCGTTGAACAGCAACATTGAAAAAATACTGAGCAGGACGACGACGGATAGCCAACCCGCCGTTTTGAACACTATTGCCGCTAACCGGTCGGTTTGCTGCGCCGTGATTTTCATTGCGCTCCGTTTACGGTTAATGTTGCGTTTAAAAGCCGCAGATTTTCTGAAAATTGTTCCTGGGAAATTGGGTAGTAGCCGTTCTCGCTGACAATTTTTTGTCCCTCTGCTCCAATGGAATAGAGCAAAAATTCGAGCAAGCGGCCGCTGGGGGCGCCATTGACATATTGATATAGCGGGCGCACAATCGGATATTGCCTGCTCAAAATGGCCGCGGGCACAAGTGGCGAAAAGGCGGGAGAGCCTGCTTTTTCGCTGATTTTCAACACCTTGATGTTGGACGGAAGTTGCCCCCCTTTTTCCGACAAGTAACCGATGCCGACGTAGCCGATGCCGGCCGGGTCGGTGCCGATAGCTTCCACAATTTGAGCGGTGCCGTTCATTTGTTTCAACGAAGTAGCGTAGTCGGCGCCAAGTATTTCTTCCCGGAAGTACAAAAAGGTGCCGGAATTACTTTGGCGACCATAAAGAGAAATTTCCTTGTCCGGGCCGCCCAGCTCTGCCCAACTACTCTTTTCGCCTGTGAAGATCTTCCCCAAATCATTGATCGTCAAGGTATCTAAAGGATTATTTTGGTGCACGATGACGGCCAGCGCATCTATTCCAAATATAACCGCCAAGGGATGAATGCCGCTCGTTCGGGCCGATTGCAGCTCCTCAGGTTTCATCGGGCGGGAAGCATTAGCGATGTGCGTTTTTCCACTCAACAGCGCCGCAATACCGGTGCCGGAGCCGCCACCCGTGACCGCAATAGATACGTTCGGTTCCTTTTCCATAAACGTTTCGGCGAGTGCCAGGGCGACATTCACTTCGGTATCGGAGCCTTTGATTCGTATATTCTCTACGGAACGGGTGTTGTTTTGGCAGGAAAAAACCAGAAATGACGATAATACTCCAATGAGGATTTGCTTCATGGCAACGTTTTTTGCTGCTTCAAAAGTAGGAGGATCAATCCGCTGCCAGATTAAGTGGGTGTTAAGTTTGCCGGGAGAGCAGGTGATTGTCGTCATTGGGAGTTTCGCAGGAGAAAATGGTTTTTAAACCAGAATTCCACGTAAAGGACGAAACGGAGTGTTACACCTGCATTAACTTAAAAATAAGTATTTGTAAAGGTTGGAGACGGTTTACGCTCCTCTTACAGATGCCAATGTTTTCGGGTTGCCGCAGCCGGCCTAATAAACTTAACCCTAAGTTAACCGGCATTAAAAGCCCGTTGACAGCCCCCTACGATACTTTTGCCACGTTCCCGCACACCATCTTGCCATCTAAACATAACCTTTCCCATGAGCAAAACATTCTACCTTATTCTGATAGCCTTTTTCAGCCTTTTGCAAAACGTTTCCTTTGCGCAAAACTTCGAACTCCGAACCTTTATCGCCGTCACCGACACCATCGAGGAAGACGGTGTCGTATTCGCAGCCTCCTCCGATGATGCCGAACAAGAGAACGACGAAATAGATGCCCTCTACGATGACGACCTCGATGCCGGCTGGGAAGGCGCGCCCGAAGACCAAAATATTCTGTCAACCGGCCTCCGTTTTCGCAATATTTATATCCCACAGGGCGCCGTGATTGATTCGGCTTTCATCATCCTGTATTCGCACGAGGGCAAATCTGCCGACGACGTGGCACGCATCAGCATCGTCGGGGAAGCCAGTGACAACGCGCTGACGTTCACCGAAGATGCCCTGATTACTGCCCGCCCGCGCACCACTGCCAAGCTCTTGTGGGAGGTCGCCGAAGAATGGGAACTCTGGAAACCTTACCGCACACCGGATTTGAAAAATATCGTGCAGGAAATCGTGAATCGCGGCGGCTGGGCGCCCGGCAACGCGCTGGGTTTGTTTCTTTTTGGGGAAAATCAAGGCGTTAGCGACGTAGAAAACGCCCGTGAATTCGAGTCGTTTGAAAACATAGCCGACCCCGAAGACGGTGGCGACGGCCAAAATCACCCCGAACGCCGCCCCGAATTGGTCATTTATTTTTCTGTCGACAACGGCAAACTGGAAATCCCCATCATGATGACCGACACCATCGAAGAAGACGGCGTGACTTTTGAGGCCTCCTCCGACGATGCTGAACAGGAAAATGAAGAGATGGACTCGCTTTTCGATGATGATCTCGACGCTGGTTGGGAGGGTGCGCCCGAAGACCAAAATAACCTGACAACCGGCCTCCGCTTTCGCCATATTTTTATCCCCAAAGGCGCCGTGATAGATTCGGCCTTTATCCAGGTTTGGTCGCACGAAGGCAAATCTGCCGATGACGTGGCGCGCATTACAATCAGCGCCGAAGCCAACGACGATGCGCAAACCTACACCGAAACCGCCCTCATTACCGATCGCCCGCGCACAACTGCAAAGTTGCTCTGGGAAGTTGCCGAGGAGTGGGAACTCTGGGGACAATATCAAACACCCGACTTGAAAGCCCTTGTGCAGGAGGTCATAAACCGCGGCGGTTGGGCGCCGGGCAATGCCATAGCCTTTATAATGGAAGGTGAAAACCAAGGCGTTAGCGACGTGGAAAACGCCCGTGAATTTGAATCTTACGAAAACATCGCCGATCCGGAAGACGGTGGCGACGGCCAAAACCACCCCGAACGCCGCCCGCGCCTCGTGGTGTATTATTCTTCGCCATCCACTTCCGTCAAAGATATTTTCAGCCCTTCGGCCAAAAGCCTGAAAGTTTATCCCAACCCGGCGCAACCTGGTAACATCAACCTCGAACTTGACAAGGACGACGCGGCTTTCATCAGCCTGTTCGATCTGCAAGGGCGACTGATAAAAACCATGTTGTCGTCCAACGGCAAAAACATCGTGTTCCAAACCGGCAATTTACCTATCGGCGCCTACTACATTCAAGCCTTGCAGGGCCATGACGTGTATGTGCAGAAATTGGTGATCGGGCAGTAAAACTATTTATTAGCCCATGTGCAGTTTTTTCAAATACGGCCTGACCTTTTTGTCCCTTTTTTTCGCTGCCGGAATGTTGGCGCAAACCTATTCCCTTTCCGGTACGGTTAGCGACGCGGCAAGCGGCGAGCGGCTTCCCGGCGCTACAATTTTGATTGAAAATACCACCCTGGGCGCCGTGTCCGATGCCGAAGGTTTTTTTCAAATCCAAAATATTCCTTTGAAAACGGTGGCAATCCGGGTAACGACGATGGGGTATGAAACCGAAACGATTCGCCACAATTTTGACAAAAATGCCGCGCCGGTATTTCGTATTTTGTTGAAAGCAAGTAGTGTGTCGCTTGCGCAGGTAGAAATTTCCGGAAAGGCCGAAGGTCAAATCCGCGCCATGCTCGAACAGAAAAAAGCCGAGAGCATCAAAAATATCGTCTCCGCGGAGCAAATTGCCACCTTTCCCGACATGAACGCGGCCGAGGTGATGCAACGTATTCCAGGTATCACGCTCCAGCGCGACCAGGGCGAAGGGCGTTTTGTACAATTACGCGGCACCCCTCCGGAACTGACTAATTTCAATATAAACGGCGAGCAAATTCCCTCCCCGCAAGGCGGCGTGCGCTATGTCGGCATGGACATCATTCCCGCCGACCAGATTGACTTTATTGAGGTGTCGAAAGTGATGTCGCCCGACATGGACGCCGACGGTATCGGCGGTTCGGTCAACATCAAAACCAAAGAAGCCGCCGGGGAGCTGCCCGATATCCGCGCTACCATCGCCGGAGGCTACAATAACCTGCGGCAAACACCGAACTACCAACTGCAATACACTTATAGCCAGCGGTTTGGACGTTTTGGATTTAACCTCAACAGTAGTTTTTTTCAAAACAACCAGGGCACCGACAATGTGGAATACGACTTCGCCAAAGGCCCGTTTTTTGGGAGCCAGGACTCGGGGGTGAACAATTATTTCGTGCAATTCCGCGAGGTGCAATTCCGCCACTACGACATCACGCGCACCCGTATCAGCGTGGCGCCGACGCTGGATTACCGTTTCGGCAAAAACTCATTCGTTTATCTGCGGGCCATGTACAACCGCTTCACCGACGACGAAGTACGCCGCAGGAAAATCTATGAACTGGACGACGCGCTTTCCTACGAATATTATCTCTACGGCGGGGTCATCCACGACGTACGGGCGCGGCAGAAAAGGCAGGAATTGAGTACGTTGAGTTTGGGCGGCGAACATAAAATCGGGCGGGCGACGCTGGATTATCAGGTTTTTGTGGCCTATGCCCGGGAGCAGGAGCCCGACCGGCTCGAAGCGGAATTTGAAAGTCCGGGGCAGGCTATCGCCACGCGGTTCAACCTCGACGACCCGGAATACCCACGCGCTGAATTTCCCAATGCGAACAACGCGCCCAACGCCACCGACTACGACAATTTTGAACTGGATAATTTCCTGCTCGAAAACCGCGAGGTGCGGGACGTGAATTATACGCCGCGTATCAACCTCACTTTGCCTTATCGTTTTAATGCGAAAAACAGTGGCTACATAAAATTCGGCGGCAAAATTCGGGCGAAAAACAAGGAACGCGACATTGAGTCGCAGCAATTCGGGGCATATTTTGCAAAACCGCTCGGCTATCCCGATACCGGCCCTAAACTTTCCCTCTCGACCGTCAACGACGGCTTCCGCGACGACAATTTACTGGACAAGGGCTACTTGTTGGAGTTCATGCCTTCGGCAGAAAAGATGCGCAACTTCTACGAATTTTACCCGCAGCACTTCATCTTCGACCGCGTCGGCACCAAAACCCAATCGTTCGGTGAAGACTATGAAGCCCAGGAACGTATCTATGCCGCCTATGGCATGGTACGTCACGATTTCAACCGTCTGATGATGATTGCCGGTTTACGTTTCGAACGCACGGATATTGACTACACCGGCGCAAAGGTGCTCACAGACGGCAACAAATTTCTCGGCATTGACACCTTGACCGACCAGCGCACCCATGAGTTTTTGCTCCCTCAGGTGCAACTGAAATACGCCGTCAACGACAATTTCAACCTCCGCGCCGCGCTCACCTACACCTACTCGCGCCCCAATTTCGACGATGTATTGCCTTACCGCGAGCAAGACCGCGAGGAGGTAAAATTCGGTAATCCGAATCTGCGCTATCCCCGCTCGACCAATGTTGATTTTCTTGCCGAACGGTATTTGAAAAAAGGCATCCTCTCCGGTGGGGTGTTTTACAAACGTATCGACGACTTCATTTTCTTTTTCAAACGTTTCGCCCACGAAGGCGACCCAAAGGATTTCGGGCTGGTGGAAATCACTAAAGCAGTCAATGGCAACAAGGCATCAGTCTATGGCGCTGAATTGCAGGCGCAGGCCAAATTTGATTTTCTGCCGGGTTTTTTGCGCAACTTCGGCGTTTATTCCAATTACACCTATACCTACTCGGAGGCTTCGATTCCCAAACGTTTATCCGCTAATTTCACCGACGCGGTCGTGGTTTTTGGCGAAGACGACGTGGAAATCAGGAACCCTACCGGTGAGCAGGAAAAAATCACGTTGCCCGGACAGGCGCGACACACCGCCAATCTGGCCCTTTTTTATGATGCCAAAAAACTATTCGTGCGACTCACCGGAAACTACCACGACGCTTTTTTGTACCAACTTGGCGCCGACAAGGATTTGGATGAATACTACGACAAGGAATTTCGCCTCGACTTTACGGCCAATTACGATTTGACGCGCCACCTGAATGCCTTCGTAGACGTTATCAACATGACCAACACACCCCTGCGCTACTACCTTGGCACACCTGACCGCATCAAGCAACAGGAATTTTACTCCTGGTGGACGCGTGTAGGCATCAAATTGAATTTCTGATACATCTACAACCTACGCTAAGTCAAACATACATGAGCACCCGCCGTATTTTACCCTTTGCCCTGGCTTGCCTCGCATGGGCTTCCTGCCAAACCGACGCGCCTAAACCGGCCACCCTGACCGAAGAACAACTCGAAGCCCGCGAAGACTCGTTGGAATACGCCGAAGCGCGCACCAAACAGGCCAAAATCACAGCCTTCGTTGTTCCGGATGCCGAAACCGGCGCCGTGCATTCGCCCCACGCCGACGACGATGCCGCCGACGATATGGCAATTTGGGTTAATGCCGCCGATGCCGAAAAAAGCCTTATTATCGGTACCAATAAGAAGGGCGGTGTGGTTGTTTTCGACTTGCAGGGTGCTGAAAAGGCCTTCTACCCGACCGGACGCATCAACAACATCGACGTGATGTACGGCTTTTTGCTGGGTAAGCAGCAAGTTGACCTCGTGGGCTGCACCAACCGCAGCGATCAATCCATTGATTTGTTTCAACTCAACCCCACCGACGGAACGCTTTCCAACATCGCTGCCGGCACTTTGAAAATTGACACCAACTCGGTGAAAGACGTGTATGGCTTTTGTTTTTACCAAAGCAAGCGCGTGAAAAAATCCTATTTATTCGTCAGCGGAAAAAATGGCACGGTACAACAATTTGAGTTGGTTATGACACCCGACAATAAGATTGATCTAAAATTGGCGCGACAAATTGCCTTCGATTCGCAAACCGAAGGTATGGTAGCCGACGAAGATTTCGGCGTGCTTTACGTCGGCGAAGAAGATAAAGGCATTTGGAAAATGCTCGCCGAACCCGACGGCGGCAACCGGCGCACCCTGCTGAACACAAGTGGCGAAGACAATCCGAACATCGCCTACGACGTAGAGGGACTGGCACTTTACAAAATAAACGGCAGCGGCGGTTATCTGTTGGCCAGTTCGCAAGGCAATTTTTCCTACGCCGTTTTTGAGCGCGGCGTTGAGAATCGTTACCTCGGTAGTTTTAAAATCACCGACTCCGAAACGGTAGACGGCGTGGAAGAAACCGACGGCATCGATGCGGTGAGTGCGCCATTGGGTAAAAATTACCCGAAAGGGTTGTTCGCGGCCCAGGACGGTTTCAACTTCAAAAACGGACAACTTCAGCGCCAGAATTTCAAGCTGGTGAATTGGGAAAAAATAGAGCGGTTGATTGAAGGGTGGGAGCAGTGAGGGGTTGATCGCCAACTTTGCTTCAGCAACGCTACATTCTCAACTGTTTTTTAAAATCCGACGGACTTTGCCCTTCCATTTTTTTAAAAAAACGGCTGAAATGCGCGGGTTCTTCAAAGCCGAGGTCGAAAGCAATTTCACTGCCGGAGCGGTCAGTGTACATCAACTGGCGTTTTCCCTCCAATAAAATCCGTTCGGAGATGATTTGCAGCGGGCTTTTTTGGCCGTTTTGGGCGAACAAATTGCTCAGTGTTTTCGGCGATTTGAACATCAGTTTGGCGTAGTCCTGTACCTGATGCAGTTTTTTGTAATTGTTTTCCACCAACACGCTGAACTGCCGAACAAGGTCCAACTCAGGTTCGCTGATGGCGTTGTCCAGGTACTGTTTTTTAGCCAGACGGGTAAGTTTTATGATCAGGCGTTTGAGCAAAACGCGCAGCATTTCGCCCTGAATATTGTCCTGCGTTTCGAATTCCTCCCGAAAAACCAGCGCCAGCAAATTGAATTGTCGCGTGTCGGCCTCGCCGGGAAAAATCGGTTCCAAGCCGCGCCAGCCGTAGAACAGTAGCCCCGCGCACGACACCTCCTGGTCGTGGTCGAGGATACAATAAAACTCGCGGTTAAACTGCCACACCGCCACGTCCGCCGGGCGTTCGAGCCGGAAGGAGTGACTCACATTAAGACTCAAAAAAGTGTTTTCAGGAAAATTATAGGCTGATTCGTCCACCGTGATCGTCTGCGCCCGGCCCCGGTTCCACACGATGGCGAGCAGTTTTTGGTCGCGTTCGCGGAAAAAATACCGGGCGAACGACGGATGATCCATCGCCATCAAAAACTGCCCGCCAACGGCCGGCTCCTTGTATTCGTAGTGCATGTTTTATGCTAACGCGCTAATTCTGGAATGTGTTAAATATGCTGACTATGAAAACGCAAAACGTCGCTTATTTCTTGACGGCGTTTGCCCAATTTTTATCGGCGGTTTGGATGTACTTTGATTGTTTTTTGTTCCAGTCCGTTTGCACCGAAAGGCTGTAGTTGAGGTAGAGTTTGCCATCTACGATGCTCCAGGCTTCAGGTTCTGTTTTGGCGGGATAGCCCTGGGCCCAGCCGTAAGCGCACCAGCCGCCGTATTGGGGTGCGTATTTTTCAGGATTTTGTTGGAACAAGTCGCGGTTTTCAGCGGAAGCAAAATGCCAAATGCCGTCGTTCCATTCGAAAGTGATGTCGGCCTGGCCTTTAACGGGTTTGTTTTGGGTAAAATATGCCACCGGGTCGTAGCCTTTGATGGCGCCGGCTTTGGTCGCGTAAACGGCTTTAGTTTTAGTTTGGGCAAAAATGCCGGAGGAGAAAAAGAGGGCGAAAGTGAGCAGAAGCGTATGTTTCATGGTTGAAAATTTTAAATACAAAATGGGTTATCAGCTGGGGTTTGGACAAGATTGACAGGATTTATTGTGCTATTATCTTGTCAATCCTGTCAATCCTGTCCTAAACCTGTCTAAGCGTGCATTTCTTCCAAAACAGGCGCTGCCGGAAAATCAATAGCGAACTGCGTTACGCCGTGGATGTAATTGCTGATAATTTTGTCGCCTACAACAATGATAATGTCCACAAGGTTGGCTTCGTTGTAGCCGGCGGCGAACAAGGCTTGGGTGGCAGCGGTTTCGGGTTTGCCGCGACGCAGGGTGAGGGAGTGGACGAATCGGGCGAGCGCGTCGAGTTTCGGGTCGAAAGAAGCTTCGCCGCTGCGGATTTCGAGGATTTGCTCGTCGCTGAAGCCGTTCATCTTGCCAATCACCGTGTGTGCCGATTGGCAGTAGCGGCAGTCGTTCACCTGGCTCACCACGAGGTTGATGACTTCTCTTTCTTTAGCACGAAGAGTGCTTTTGCGGTTTTGCAAAGCGAGGTAATCGCCCAGCGCGGTGTCGTTATTGGCGTAATAGGCATAAAGATTCGGCACAAAACCGAGGCCTTTTTGCAGGTTGTCGAAAAGTGTTTGGTTGTTTTCAGAAACTTGGTCGCGGGTGGGGACAGTAAACGGTGTCATCTTTTTTGCTTTTAGTGTTGTGAAAATGTTGTTGCGATTTGATGACACAAAGGTGGGGGCGACCCGACCCGGCGGCGATACCGATTCTGCCCGGTGACTTATCAATTTTTCCCGTAGATACGTTTGTTTACCGGCTGGGCAGGGCGGGTTTTATGGATTGACCGGGAAGTTGTGTTGCCGATACGGGGGGTATATTGCCCCGCATCGAAATCCTTTTCCGTATCCGGCTCAACGATTCCGGCTTCACGCCGAGATAACTGGCCAGCTGATATTGTGGTACCCGGTTCAACAATTCGGGCCGGGTTTCCACTAAATTCAAATAACGTTCTTCCGGGGTGCTGATCATATAGGCTGCCAACATGTCCTGATAGCCGGAAATGATTTCTTCGGCGCCAATGCGGCAGAGCGACTCCATCCACGGGAACTGCCGGTACATCTCCATTTCAGCTTCGATACTCGTAAAAGTGGCTATACTGTCTTCCACACACTCCAAATTGAACTTGACGGGCGATTTCGGCTGGCTGCTGGCGACCGAAGTGATGGGCTGCATATCGGTGTAAAAAGCGGTGGTCCTTTCCTCGCCATCAATCAAATAATACTCCCGGATACATCCACTGACTACAAAAAAACAACCTTTTTGCAACTGTCCTTCCCGCATCAGGAAATCTCCCTGCTGAAATAATTTTATCTGGGAAAAACCGAAAATGGCTTCGGCATCCTTTGTTTGAGCCCCCATGTAGGTGGACAAGTAATCCACCATGATCTGCCGCGCGGCTTCCGGGGTGAGCGGGGCCGCCTCGACAGCCAATTCGTTTTGATTTTTCATAAACAGTCGGTTAAATCCAATAATCCCGCGAAAATGGTGGTTCGGCGCAGGATGGCCGAACCACTTTCGATTGAATTACTGTTTTTACCGACTGGTATATAGGTTAGAAGTAAACCCTGTACATCAAATTTGGAAAAAAGCCGAACTGCGTGAGATAACCCACCTTCCCCGGTTCCCGTTCGTCGTAAAACTCCGAAATTTTGCCCTTGTGGTTGGTCACATTGTCCAGGTTGAGAAAAATCTCGTGTGTTGCCCGCCGCTTGTTCCATTTGTAACTCGCCGACACGACCACCTGGTACACATCCCCGATACTGTTCTCGTAGGCTTTTTCGTAATCCCAGTAACGGCCATTGGCAGGGTCAACCGCCAGATTTCCCTGGGCATCGCGCAGCAACGGGATAACTTTTCTGCCGCCCCCGAAAAAAACTTTGGCGTTCAGGCCGAGCGTTTGGTTTTTGCGTTTGCCCAGTCCGACACATTCTTTCCCAAAAAGGATATTGACCAAATAGTTGCCATTATACTGCGTGTTTCGCCATACACCTTCCAGGGATTTGTATTTCGATTCGAACAGGGACGCATTAATCAGGTAATAATAATTATTGCTGAAAAATCGCTCCACGGTCAGTTCAATGCCATAGTTTCTCCCAATGCCTTCGTTGACCAAATCAATATACCGGAATTCAAGTCCTTCGTTAATAGTGGCATAGTAACTGGTATCGAGGTTTTCGACGGGCAAATCATACAAATCCTGATAATACGCCTCCATTTTAACCATCAGGCGTTCGCCAAAACGTTTTTCATAACCCAGCACAAAATGGTGCGCTTTCAGCAAACCGAGGTCTCTGTTGGGTTCCGCGACGCTGCCATCCGGCTGTTCCACTTTTGCAAAATAGTTGTGGATACTCTCCATTTTGCTGTGTTTGCCATATCCGGCTTGCAGGCTGCTGCTGCTATTCAGGCTCCAATTGACGGCAAACCTCGGCTCAAACGTGCTTTTGTCGTTAAACAAAACGTTCAGATTCTGAAAACCGGATACCAGCGTGACGCGGTCATTCAGCCGGTGTTTCCAACTCACGAAATTGCGAAGCATGCCCATGTTTTCATGAAAGTCCACCAGCGTGAACCTGTCGTTGGCATCGCCTTGTAACTGGCTTTGTTGAAAGTCTACATCAAAAAGCGTGTAGTTCGTACCGATTTGGACTTTGTTCCGGGCATTGATTTTATAGTGGTAAGTCATTGACCCCTGGTACGTTGGTTTCGCCAGTTCTCCTTTAAAATTAACCATTCGACTCAAGACGGAATCGCGGAGGTAAGCACCGGCGTTGTCAAAAATGCCGATGACTTTCGACTCGAAAATATCGTCGTTGATGCCTTCATTGGAATAAGCGATTGTTGTTTTGATAAAACTGTTGTCGCTGAGGCTCAGGGTGTGGGTCAGTCCGGCATTGAGCAGGTGTGCCTTTTTTTGAAAATCTTCCCTGATTTGAGGGTCCATAGAGCCCGCTCCCGGCGTTTCCCAAAGCGCCGGGGTCACGTCGTTGATGGTCAGCCGGCTCAACCCGCCCAGACCGAAAAGGGAAAACGTGCCCATTTTTTGGGTGGGCAGCACGATTTTGAAGGTGGCATCCTGAAATTTGAACTGGCCGTCCACGTCAATCAGGCCTGCATCGCTGATCAAGGCCGCGGTAGAATACCGGTAATTGACCATAAAGGAGCCGCCGTAGCCTTTTTTGAACGGCCCTTCGAGGGTAAGTTCGGTCCCCAACAGTCCGAAGCCGAATACCGACTCGAACTTTTCATTGTTTCCGGCCCGGAGTTTCACGTCGTAAACGCCCGACAGTACATCGCCGTATTCGGGAGAAAATGCGCCCGTGTAAAAATCGGATGTCGCCAGCAGGTTGTTGTTCAACGTGCTGACCGAGCCGCCCACCGCGCTTTGATCGCCAAAATGGTTGGGATTGGTAATCTGTATGCCTTCGAGCCGCCATTGCACGTATTTCGGGGAGTTGCCCCGCACAATAATGTCGTTGCTGCCGTCTTGCGTAGCGGTGATGCCGGCAAAATTGGAGAGTATACGCGACGGATCGTTGAAGCCCCCGGCATAGCGGTTGGTTTGTTCGGCCGAGATGGAACGGGCGCTAATGAGGGCCATGTCGTTGAGCGCTTCGCCCTGGTTTTTATCCACTGTGATCACGACTTCGTTCATCCGCACGGCAGATTCCTGTAGATGGAGGTTCAGGACGACCTCTTTCCCCGAATTCACCACGATGTTGGGGATGGTTTGGCTTTCATATCCGAGATAGTACAGTTGCAGGGCTACCCGGCCGATGGGCACGTTTTCCAGCCTGAAATTTCCGTCCCCGTTGGTCGTCGTGCCGATCGTTTTGCCCTGCGCATCATCCGGAGCGTAGGGGATGAGGCCTACCGTGACGCCGACGAGCGGTAGTTTGCTGTCCAGGTCGAGGACGACACCCCGCACGGTTTGCGTCAAGGGTTGGCTGAAAACCAGCGTTGTGAAAAGGGTGAAGATTAAGGTCGTCGCACAGGATTTTTTCATGATTTGCCTTCGATTTTTTTGTGTGAAAAATTCGAGGGCAAATCTGTGGGCAACACAAACCGCGATTCATTGACTTAGGTTAAGAAACCGTTTGCATCACTCCTTCAAGTCAATTTCCGTCTTTTTATCCCAGCCGAACCGCGCCAGCACCCGGTCGAACAAACCGTACACTACCGGAACGAAAATGAGGGAAAGAAACATAGAGGAGGTCAGGCCGCCGATGATCGACCAGGCGAGTCCCGTTTTCCAGGCCGAACCGACGCTGGACGACAGCGCCAGGGGCAGCAGACCGACCACCATAGCGATATTGGTCATCAGTACGGGCCGGAAGCGCAGTTTGGTGGCTTGCAACAAGGCCTGCGTCAGGTTAATTCCCTGACCTTTGAGGTGGTTGGCAAAGTCAACCACGAGGATGGCGTTTTTGCCCACCAGCCCGATCAGCATCAGCAAACCCAAACCGGTGAATACCGTGAGGTTTTGGCCGGCCAGCGCCATAGCCAAAAACGCGCCGATGATAGACAAGGGGATAGACAGCAGCACTACGAAGGGGTACACCCAGTTGTCGTAGAGCGCCACCATAATCAGGTAAACAAGCACCAGCGAGGTCCATAAGGCAAAACCCATGGCGCCGATGCCCTGTTCCTGCCGATGCAGGTCGCCGCCGTAGCGAAAGTGTGCGCCGACGGGCACTTTCAGCTGGTCGAGTTGGGCTTTCACTTCGCGGGCCACAGAACCGGTAGGCCGGCCGAGCACTTGGGCGGAAAACTGGATGGAGGGCATGCGGTCGCGGCGTTCGAGGCGGGTAGGCGCCGAGCTTTCGCGCACGTCGGCAAACTGTTTGAGAAAAACGGTGCTGCCCAGAGGGTTCACGAAAGTGAGTTGCCGGATATCTTCCGCGCTGCGGCGGTCGAAAGCGTCGAGGGCGATGCGGATGGGGTATTCGTAATCGCCGTCGCGGAAACGGGCGTCGGAGTTACCGCTAAAGGCCGTTTGCAGGGTAAGCCCTACCTGGGCCATGGTCAGGCCGTAGTCGGCCATCCGCTGGCGGTTTACATCCACCTGTATTTCCGGGTTGCCGGCTTCCACGCTGGGCGTGATTTCCACACAACCCGGCACAGAGGCCATTACCTTTTGGACTTGTGCGGACATGGTCAGCAGGCTGTCGAGGTCGGGGCCGTTGAGCCGCACTTCAATCGGATTGAACGACAGGCCCAGGATATCGATGGGTGATACGCTGATTTTGGCGCCGGCAATAATCCCCTCTAATTTCACCTTGGCCTGCCGGGCAAAAATATCGGTGGAAACGGCGCGCGGCTTTTTATACGGAGTCAGAAAAACCAGAATTTCGGCTAAATAGGGCGCGTTGAGACCAAAAGATTTGCCGGTGGTGCCCACGGTGGTAAATGTGTTCACCACATAGGGTTGTTCGCGCAGCCAGTCTTCCGCCTGTTTGGTTATGTTGCTCGTTTGCGACAGCGAAGCGTTTTTGGGCAATTCAATTTGCATTAAAAACTCGCCGCGTTCGCCCGGGTCGATAAAAGCATTGCCAATAAATCCTTCGGTAATGAGCAAAATAGAGCCGAACATGAGCACAACGGCGACCGATACGGTCAGCGCCTTGGTTTTCCAACTATGCAAAGCCCAGCGCAGGGCCGTGACGAAACCGTCGGACAGCCAGTCGATAAATACTTCAAAACGCAGCACCAGCCGTCCTGCCAGGTTTTTCCCTTTGAAACGGTGTACCCGGCCCAGTCGCGAGGTAAGCCAGGGCACCAGCGTGAAGGATACCAGCAGCGACATCAGCGTGGACACCAGCACCGTCATGCAAAATTGCCGCAGCAGGTTGGGCACCATACCCACGGTAAAAATGATCGGCAGAAACACCACCACGTCCACCAGCGTAATACTGATGGCGGTAAAGCCGATCTCCGTGCGGCCGTCGTAGGAGGCCTGCACCCGTTTTTTACCCATCTCCAGGTGCCGGTATATATTTTCGATGACCACGATGGCGTCGTCCACCAAAATACCGATGGCCAGGGACAGCCCCAACAGCGACATCAGGTTGAGCGAGTATCCCATGACCTTCATCATCACGAAAGTGCTGACAATGGAGGTCGGGATCGAGATCAGCACGATGGCGGCATTGCGCAGGCTGTGCAGAAACAGCAGCATCACCAGGGCCACCAGCAACACGGCAATAAAAAGATCATGCACCACGGCGTCGGTAGCCTGCCGGGTAAAGGTGCTGGTGTTGGCCACCACCTCAAATTTCAGGTTCCGGGAAGCGTAGCTGGTTTCCAGCGCCTTCAACCGTTCCAACACCTGGTCGGCCATTTGCACCGCGTTGGCGTCGCTTTGTTTGCGGATTTCGAGCCCGACCACGGGTTGCCCGCCGGCCCGGCAGATCACCTCGGGGTCTTTACTGCCATCCTGTACTTCGGCAATGTCTTTGATGTAAATGGAGGAGCCGAAACGCGATTTGCCGACCACCAGGAAACGGATGTCCTCCAGATTCAGAAATTTGCCGGCCAGCCGGATTCGTATCTGCGTTTCAGCGCCGCTCACTTTTCCCGTCGGAAAATCGAGGTTGGCCGCTTGTATCGCCTGCGCTACCTGGAGCAGCGACAAGCCGTATTGTTCCAGTTTCCCGCTGTTGATATTAATTTTGATTTCCCGCTCTTCTGCGCCGAGCATGCCCACCTGGGCGACACCCTTCACCTGGGCGATTTCCGGAACGATCCGGTTTTTAATCAGATCGGTAAATTCCGAGCCCGCCACATTGGCCCGGACCGACAAACGCAGGATGGGCAACTCGGACAGGGCAAATTTATTGATGACCGGCGCGCGCACTTCCTTCGGAAAATTGGGCAAAATCTGGTTGATCTTGCGCTGCATTTCCTGAACCGTCTGGTCAATATCGATGTCCTGCCGCATTTCTACCGCCACAAAACAAACATTCTCGTTCGACCCGATCTGAATCTGGTCGATTCCTTCCAGCGAAGAAATCGCATTTTCAATGGGTTTGGCCACCGCGTTTTCCACCTCTACAGGGGAAGCGCCGGGATACACCGACATAATGGTAACCACCGGCGGGTCGAATTTCGGCACCAGCTCGATGGGCAAACTGAAGTAGCTGGCCACCCCCATAAATGTCAGTACGGCAAATACGACGATGATCAGCGAGGGGCGGCGAATGGAAAGGGAGGTAAGATTCATGGTAAAAGCCGGAGGCTGAGTGTGGCGGTTCTAGGGATTTGAGGTGTTGTAGAGTGCTTATTAGGCGCGTTCAACCCCACCCCCATCCCCTCCCCCGAATGGGAGGGGGGCTTGTTCAATCGTTACTCATTGATTCCAATTACGAAAACTAAAAAGAAACACGAAATCAAGCCCCCCTCCCATTCGGGGGAGGGGATGGGGGTGGAGTTGAACGCGAGCAAAGGTAGAGAATCCGAAACGGATAGACGCCAAATGACGAACAATGACCAAATGACGAGCAATGACCTAATGACGAAATGACCTAATGACGTTAATCAAATTCACACCGCCAGCGCCGTCAGTTCTTCCACTGCATGTTCAATAAAATTGGGAATGATTGTGTCGAAAGTCCGCTGAATCTTCTGCGGGTTGGCCAAATCGCGGATCATCCGGTCGTAGCGGGATTCGCCGTGTTCGTCCACGATTGATTTTTTCCGGGCCGGCTCGAAGAAATAGTCCAGCAAGCCGTTCGGGTCGGCTTCGGGGTGAAACTGGGTGCCGATCATTTCCGGACTGAACCGCACGGCCATCAGCGCGCGTTCGTGGTGTGAATGCGGGCGCAGTTTCTCCAGGCAAAGTATATGCGCACCCATTTGGTCAAAACGCCCGTTATTGGGACTGACCACCTGGTAACGGCGAAAATCGGCAATGTAGAACGGGTCTGCCAGGCCTTCGAAAAAAGGTTCATCCTTGCCAAAATGGGTTTTATGCACCGGATAGGTGCCAAACGACATCTTAAAACGCTCCGTCACCTCGCCCAACCGGAAATGGTGGCAAGCCATTTGAAACGAATGGCAGATAAAAAAACAATATTTCTTTTGTTCGCTGGAAGTGTTTTCGTTGCGGTTCCATCGCCACAGCGATTCAATCAGGGCAAAATACCGATCATACCACGGCCCGTCGTTTAGTAACGGGTCGCCCGGACCGCCGGAAAAAATATACACGTCGTAAGACAAATCGGGCACCTCGTTTTTAGCCCGTACATCAAAGTGATCGAACCGGAGCACATTGGCATACCGGGCGAGCATGGTACGGAGCATCGGGATACCGCGATTGGTTTCGCCGTTGTACATATCGA
>CAUJEY010000034.1 GCA_963169325.1 Bacteroidota bacterium | reverse complement strand
CGCTGGCATATTCCTTTGCTTTGCCATGCTTTATTTAAAGTCTGGTGTTCCATGATTTTTGTTTTGCCAAGACAAAAATGGAACACCTTTTCTTTTTCAACAAAATATACTTTAGTTAAATACTAAACCTGATGCGCATGCCTCTCCACCCCCTCCTTCAAAATTTTCAGGTGTTCTGCATTAGCCATGGCTGGGTTTGAGTGTGTGATGGTTGATCGTTAATGATTAGTGGTATAAATTGCGAGGTTCCGACCGAAAATTAACTTAATTGGGCGAATTGGCCTCCTTAGATAAAATTTCCAAATCAATATTTTCTCTCATGCCTAAAATAAGATCATGGTATATCATATCAATTGGATAACCATTACTATAAACAACCGCCTGTGCTCTTTTTAGATCTTTAGTAACAAGAAAATGCCAGGCGCCAAGAGCAAAAATGATACTTTCATCATTTGGTGAAAGCCAAAATGCGCGCTCCATAAGTTTTGTTGTAGTAGGGATCAATTTCGCGGCTTTCTCTTTTGGCGTAAGATGATCTAAGTCCAGCAAGTGTATTCTGTGTTCAGCATAAAAAAGTACAACCCTCGCATTAGTACTGTCCATTTCATAGGCTTTTGTGAAATACTGAGCTGCTTTTTTCTTATCGTCCTGGATCATGCAAATTTGACCAAGGTATAAATAAGTATTGGCATCGAAATACTGCCTGAAACGTTCGTTTTCGGTTATTTTTTTCAGATATTTTTTTGACTTCATTTTGAGTGTTTCACAATCAACAACCCCGATAGTCGAATCGTTCGGAATAAATATCTCTACCGGACCTGTGCCACAATTAAACCCTACCTGAGCAGCTATCAGGGTCGAAAAGAGTGTAACAACATAATCTATTTCTCCCTGGAGGCCTCCTTTTGAAAAATCGGGGAGCGTAGTTACCTGTAGATCGCTCTTCCTCGTAATTGTACCGAACTCCGGCTTGATCGATAAGTTGACATTCACAAAATCAGTCTCTGCACCTCCGGAATAACTTCCATAAATAACGGCATCTGCATTGTTTTTTTGAATCCATTGTTGCCTGAAAGCCTCGTCAAATACGTTCGGATATTCAAACCCACTATCATAACATACATTTAGCAATAAACTATCATTTTGCATAAATGTCTCCAGTCGCGTCTTCAACACCTCCCCGTAATCCTTATGGTCTCAATATTAAGTCCTGTAAACTAATCCTACTCCGCCTCAGCCCCGACAGATGCGCGATCACCTCCCCTCCAACTCCCCCAACATCTCCCGAAAACTCGCCAACCCGGCCTCCAAATTATCCACGATCTCCCGCGCCAGCACATCGGGATCAGGCAGGTTGTCGAGATCGGCGAGGGATTTGTCTTTGAGCCAGAAAATATCGAGACTGGTTTTGTCGCGGGCGAGAATTTCGTCGTAGGTGAATTTCCGCCAGCGGCCTTCTGGGTTGTCGGGCGACCAGGTTTCGGCGCGCTTGTGGCGGTTCGGCGGGTTATAGCATTGAATGAATTCCTGCAGGTCTTCGAACTGGAGGGTCTTTTTCTTTTGGGTAAAGTGAATGTTGGTGCGGAAGTCGTAAACCCAGACGGCTTTGGTCCAGGGCTCCTTTTGGGCGGGTTTGTTGTCGAAAAAGATGACGTTGGCTTTTACGCCGCCGGCGTAGAACAATCCGGTGGGCAGCCGCAGGATGGTGTGCAGGTCGGTATTCTGCATCAACTTTTTCCGGACGATCTCGCCGGCGCCACCCTCGAACAGCACATTATCGGGCACCACAACCGCGGCTTCGCCGTTGATCTTGAGGATGGTGCGGATATGCTGGACGAAGTTCAACTGCTTGTTGGAGGTGGAGGCCCAAAAGTCCTGCCGGTTGTAACTCAGGCCCTCTTTTACCTGTTCGCCTTCCTCGTTGGTGCTGGTCATGGAGGATTTTTTGCCGAAGGGCGGATTGGCGAGCACATAGTCGAAACGTTTGCCAGGATCGGCGATGAGCGCATCGTTGCGGTGGATGTCGGGCTCGTGGTCGAGGTCGCCGATGTTGTGCAGGAAGAGATTCATAAGGCACAGCCGGTGTGTGCCGGCCACGATCTCCCAGCCGTGGAAGGTTTCGTATTTGAGGAAGTGCTTTTGCTCCCGGTCCAGTTGGTAGTTTTGGGTGAGGTAGTCGTAAGCCGCCAGGAAAAAGCCGCCGGTGCCGGCGCTGGGATCGGCGATGGATTTGCCGGGCTCGGGTTGCACGCATTCTACCATGGCGCGGATGAGGGCGCGGGGGGTAAAATATTGCCCGGCGCCGGACTTGGTGTCCTCGGCGTTTTTCTCCAGCAGGCCTTCGTAGATGTCGCCTTTTACGTCGGCGCCCATCATCACCCAACTCTCGTCGTCGATCATCTGGATGACCTTGTACAGTTTGGCGGGGTCCTGTATCCGGTTCTGGGCCTTGAAGAAGATTTCGCCCAACATGCCGGTTTGTTTGCCGAGTTCGCGGAGCAGTGTCACGTAATGCGTTTCCAGTTCGGCGCCGCGCCGGCTGCGCAGGCTCTCCCAGTTGTAGGCCGCCGGTATTTTGATGTCGCGGTTGTACGGCGGCTTGGCGTACTCGTCGGCCATCTTCAGGAAGAGCAGGTAGGTGAGTTGTTCCAGATAGTCGCCGTAGCTCACGCCGTCGTCTCGGAGGACGTTGCAGAAGGACCAGACGCGGGAAATGATGGATGAGGTGTTGGACATGGGTATAGTTTATTAATCGGGTTTGTCCGGTAAAAATAGTCGTTAATCACGAAATCCACCCCAAATCCCTTTTTCTACACCATCCGCGTTGTCATCTTGTAAAGAGCCGTCTGCTCTACGCCCATTTTCCTCCACGCGCACTGTCATTTTGTAAAAAACCGTCCGCTCTACGACGGGCTTTTTTTTACATCGCGTAGCGCCCGTAGAGCGGACGGTTTTTTACAAAATGACAACCCGTGGGAGGGAAAGGGACGTAGAGCGGACGGCTCTTTACAAGATGACAACGCAAACAACAAGGGCCTAAAGGGTGGCCGGCGGAGGCCAGGCGCCGCATATAGTGGTATTGAAGAATTTCCAATCGGAGTTGAATTCCCGAATCAGGGCTTCCTTTTTTTCCCGGAGGAAATTTTTGATCTCCTTTTCCCGCGCTATGGCACTTTCTACATAAGGATGCCATTCGTAATAGACTAGGTTATAGCAATAGTAGCGACCGGCAAATGTCTCCTGATTTCCCCGGTTAGCGTAATGTTCCATCAGGCGACGGCCCAAATCATTGGTCATTCCCACATACAGAACTGTTTTTTTCCAGTTGGTTACGATATAGACCCAAAAATTATATTCCCTTTCCATGGCGAGGTTGTTTGAAAAGTCATAAGACATCACAAAAATAAAAACATTTAATCGCTCAAACTCATCCCTTTTTTCTCGTCCACGCGTTGTCATTTTGTAAAAAACCGTCCGCTCTACGCCCTTTCCTTCCTACACGTTGTCATTTTGTAAAAACCCGTCCGCTCTACGCCCTTTCCTTCCCCAGCACTGTCATTTTGTAAAAACCCGTCCGCTCTACGCCCCTTTCCTTCTCCAGCACTGTCATTTTGTAAAACCCCGTCCGCTCTACGCCCTTTCCCTCCCACACGCTGTCATTTTGTAAAACCCCGTCCGCTCTACGCCCTTTCCTTCCCCAGCACTGTCATTTTGTAAAAAACCGTCCGCTCTACGTCCCTTTCCCTCCTACACGTTGTCATTTTGTAAAAACCCGTCCGCTCTACGTCCCTTTCCCTCCTACACGTTGTCATTTTGTAAAAACCCGTCCGCTCTACGCCCCTTTCCCTCCTACACGTTGTCATCTTGTAGAGAACCGTCCGCTCTACGACGGGCTTTTTTTACATCGCGTAGCGCCCGTAGAGCGGACGGTTTTTTACAAAATGACAGTGCGTAGAGGGGAATATTCGTAGAGCGGACAGGTTTTTACAAAATGACAACCCGTGGGAGGGAAAGGGGCGTAGAGCGGACGGTTCTTTACAAGATAACCTCCCCCACCAACTTCCCCTCAAACGCACGTTTCAAAATACTCTGCCGCAGCGCTTCCGCTTGTTGCAAACCCTCTATGATGGTTTCTTCGATCTTGTCGCAAACGGAGAGGCGGGATTCGATTTCCTGGACGATGCGGTGTTGTTCGGGGAGGGGCGGGAGCGGAATTTCAATTTCTCTAATTTTTCCCTGTCCAATATTCCTCATTGACATTTGGTTCCCGGAGGATTTTTGTTCAATTTCGGGGCGGCCTTTTGGGGAACGTAAATAATGCAGAATAAACTCTTTGGTAACCTCAGCAGTAAATTGGAAGCGTAAAATTTTATCACTGAGCATCAATTTTTTTGATGTTCTATGGGCAATAACACAGGCTCCAACCAACTCTATTGTGTTAGCGCGACTGAACAGAAAATCTCCTTTTCGTATTAAATATTTTGGATTGTAAGCGCTATTCGAAAAGCAAGTTTTGCTTTCTTCTTCATCATAAATTCCCCATGTAACTGCGCTAACTTTGACAATTCCAACCTCGTTTTCTCTTGGCGGTCGTTCATCACATTTCATGCTTTTGCCTGCTTCAATATCCGTTATCACTTGCCCTAACTTTGCAATTTTCCACCCTTCCGGCAATTCCCCCTCTTTCACGTCCTTATTTGTCAGCCGCCCCTCAAACGCCCACTTCAGCACCGCTTGTCGGTACACCTTGAGTTGTGCCTGGGCCGTTTTTAGTTGCGCGATACCATGGTCTAATTGGCTGAACAACGCTTCGATCTTGGCGACGATAAGGTGCTGGGTGGGGAGAGGTGGGACTCGTACATGATAATCTTCAAAATTGCCAATTCTAATGTAGTTTGTCGCCGATCCATATTGTTTTTTTTCAGTTAGGCCTTTCCAATTCCATCTAAAATGATAATAGAGGAATTTTGCAAAGATTGATATGCCATCAATTACATACGTTCTTTGATATGCTTCGAAATCTCCACTATAATAAAATACCTCTCCTACATTTGCACCATTTCCCGGCAGGATGAGGCATTCTCCATGAAAGGATTTTGTATCACAAAAAAGAGGCTCATATGCACATGTATAAAATCTATATATGCCATTAGGAGTTGCATGATTTGCGTCTCGTTTTCCTGTTCGGACTCTGGAAATATTCATCAACCCAATTGATTCCCACCCTTCCGGCAATTCCTTTATATCTATCATAATCAAGCGACTAATTCTTCATTTAATGCATGAATAACTCCTTCCGTTTCCGCTCCAAACAGCTGCCAAATCTTACCCCGTCCGCCTTTCGCATCGAACGGTGAAAAATCCAGGTCATCTGCTGATATGGAAACCGAGGCCGCGATATGATCCCGGATCATACGCAGCCAGTCCATTTGTTCTTCGCTGAATTTCAGGGCGCCGGCTTGTTTGCGGAATACCCAGTCCTGAAAATTGCGCCGCACTTTTTCATCGTAGGGGTCCAAGCGGGCATCCATGCCGGTTACCCGGCGCAAGAGGCTGACCAGGGCGATCAGTTCCGATTTGGGTTGGTCTTTGGGTACCTTGTCCAGTTCGGCGAAGGCTTCGTACACGCGGTAGGGCGCGAGTTGGGGTTTGTGGCGTTTGAGGTGCTCGAGTATTTCCTTTACCATTTGGTAGGTCCAATGCCGCCGCTGGTAAGGCTGCTCGTAAAAGATGCGGAACGCGCCGATCTCGTCTTTATAGGTGTCGATATAGGCCTGAAATCCCTGCACCAGGTCGGCCCCGCGCGCGCCGCTGGAGGTATCCCAGCCGGCTTGTTTCAGTTCGTCGAGGTTGACGATATCGATCAGTTGCTCATGTACGCGGCGCACATTGTCGATGTACTCATTCAGGGCGCCGGAGAAAATACCGCCCGCAGCATGCAACAGGGATTCCTGTGCGGCGGCGAGGTGGCTTGGGTCGGGTTGGCGGCCGGGCGGTACCGCGTAGATTTCCCGGGCCTTGTCTTCTATCTTGTCCGGATCGTACGCCGCCAGCAGGGTGGCCGCGATATGCGAAGCCGTTTTGCCGTCGGCTTCCTGCCGGAATTCAGCGCGTTCGGGGTCGGAAAGTTGGCGATCGAGGCGAATCAGGCGGTTGGCGAGCGAGGTGTACAGGTCTTCATCCCGCGCACCCATGAGCACGGCGCCCAGCAAATCCTTGAGCGAGGCGCCGGGCTTTCGTTCCAGCGGCCGGGAGTCGGTCTTCAGGGTTTTGGTGACGCCCACCGCATCCACGATAACGAAGTGGGTTTTGCCGCTAGCGGCCGAGGGGGTTACTTTTTTGAGATCGTCGGAACCGAGGGTGCGCGTGCCGCGGCCTTTCATTTGTTCGAAGTAGTTGCGGCTCTTCACGTCGCGCATAAACAGGAGACATTCCAGGGGTTTTACATCGGTTCCGGTGGCGATCATGTCCACCGTAACGGCAATGCGCGGGTTGTATTCGTTGCGCAACTGCGCCAGCACCGATTTGGGCACCTCTTTGGATTGGTAGGTGATCTTTTTGCAAAACTCATTGCCTTCGCCAAATTCTTCGCGCACCATCCGAATGATGTCTTCGGCGTGGGAGTCGGTTTTGGCGAAAATGAGGGTTTTAGGCACTTCCGTCCGGTGGGGAAATATCTCGGGCAGTTTGTCGCGGAAGGTGCGGATGATCCAGCGGATTTGGCTGGGGTTGACGACGTCGCGGTCGAGTTTGGTAGCGGCGTACGATTCGTCTTCGTCGAGCAGTTCCCAGCGTTTTCGGCGGGATAGTTTTTCCCGGCGTTCGATGTACTCGCCCGCCTGCACGGTAGCGCCGTCCTGCGTGATTTTGGTTTCAATGAGGTACACGTCGTAGCCGACATTGACGCCGTCGATGACCGCCTGCTCGTGGGTGTATTCGGAGACGACGTTCTCCTGGAAAAAGCCGAATGTGCGGGCGTCGGGTGTGGCGGTGAGGCCGATCAGGAAGGCGTCGAAGTAGTCGAGCACCTGTTTCCAAAGGTTGTAAATGCTGCGGTGGCACTCGTCGATGACAATAAAATCGAAGAACTCGATGGGTATTTTTTCATTGTACACCACCGGCACCGGTTCCCGGGGTTGCCAGCGTTCGTTGGGGTTTTCCTGTTCTGCGCGTTCGTCCAGTTCTTCGTCTTTGAGGATGGAATACAGCCGCTGAATGGTGGAAATGCACACCTGGCTGTCGGGCGATATGTAGCGGGAGTTGAGCCGCTGGACGGTGTAGAGTTCGGTGAACTTGCGCTTGTCGTCCGGCGGATTGAAGGCCATAAATTCCTGTTCGGCTTGTTCGCCGAGGTTCTTGGTATCCACCAGAAACAACACCCGTTTGGCGTCGGCAAATTTCAGCAGGCGGTAGATGGCGGTTATGGCGGTGTAGGTTTTTCCGGAGCCGGTGGCCATTTGAATCAGGGCTCTGGGACGGGCCGCTGTGAAGGATTTTTCCAGGTTTTGAATGGCGCTGATCTGGCATTCCCGCAGGCCGGTAGTATCTAATTTGGGCATGTCCTGCAACCGGCCGCGCAGCGACCGGGCATTTTTTAGCCATTCGGCAAACACGTCGGGGCGGTGAAAGGAAAATACGCGCCGGCTTCGGGGCTTGGGGTCCAGGTGGTCGGTGAACCAGGTGACTTCGCCGGTGGATTCGTAGGCGAAGGGCAGCGGCGCATTGTCGAGGTACTGCAATTTGGCTTTGCGGTAGCCCTGGGATTGGTCTTCCACGGTGGTGAGTGACTCGCCTTTTTCGGCCCGTTTCGCTTCGATCACGCCGATGGGTTTTCGATCCACGAACAGGATGTAATCCGCCGGGCCTTCGGAAGTTTGGTATTCCCGCACCGCAACGCCCATCCCGGCCGACCAATTAATGGCTTTCCGGTCCTGCACAGCCCAACCGGACTGGTGCAGCAGTTCGTCGATGCGGTCTCTGGCGAGTTGTTCCGGCGTTTTGTTGTTCATGTGATTCTTTCAGATTGAATGGAGGGGGGCGGCGCGCTGTTGGCAAATGTAAACCCTTAACCGAAAAATGTTATACAAAAGCCCAAATATGTAAAACAGACAGCAGAATCGAAGCCATTCCTACCTGAAACAGCCCATCCGGGCCTCGGCCGCAAAGTGGCTGGTTGCCCGATAACACCCCAAAATAAATTCAACGCACCCACTTCCTTAGAAATTACTTTTAAAATTATTTGTTTTTAATTTTGAGTATTTACCAAATATGCCCTTACCTTGCCGCATATTGTTTTAAATACTCCCGCCTTTTCCCGTTTTGACCGGTGAAAATTTCCTGATTCTCTCTCTTTAAAGCAAAAAACTCGCGTGGGTATGTACCTGAACGCGCATACCTTTTTTAGCCTGCGCTACGGGACTTTGTCGCCACCACAACTGGTGGAAGCAGCCGTGTCGCGGCGGGTGAAAACCCTTGTGCTGACGGACATTAACAACACGTCGGCGGCACTGGGCTTTGTCCATACCTGCCGGGAGCGGGGTATCAAACCGGTGCTGGGCATTGAGTTTCGGGATGAGCGTTGCCGTTTTTTGTATGTCGGGATTGCCCGTAACAATGCAGGCTGGGCGGCGCTCTGTAGTTTTTTAACGGAACATTCGCTGGCCGGAAAGTCGTTGCCGGCGGTTCCGCCGCCGATGGACGGTGTTTTTATCGTATATGATCGGGAGGTAAAGCCACTGGAAATGTTTCGACCGAATGAATTTATCGGTATCCGGCCGGCTCAGGCCGGCGGGTTGTTTTCTTCGAATTGGCGCCATCATCCCGACAAGTTGGTGGTGTGGCAGCCCGTTACTTTTCTCGATGCGGAGGGTTACCGGGTACATAAACTGCTCCGTGCCATTGATGCCAATACGTTGGTGACCAAACTCGACGCCGTGGTAATTGCCCGGGCCGATGAAAACTTCCCAACCGAAACGGAGGTGCTGGAGCCGTTTAAACGTTACCCAAAAATTGTGGAAAACACCCGCCGTTTGATCGAATCTTGTACGATCCGTTTTGAAACCGGCCTGCAAATCAACCGCCGGACGTTCATGGGCACTAAAGACGGGGACATCAATTTGCTGACAAAATTGGCTGAAAGCGGCTGCCAACGGCGTTATGGACCACAACACCGGCGCGCACAAGAGGCGCAGGAGCGGGTGCGCAAAGAACTGAAAGCCATTGCCCAACTGGATTTTACCTCCTATTTCCTGATCGCGTGGGATATCGTACGGTATGCGGAGTCGTCCGGTTATCACCATATCGGTCGGGGAAGCGGCGCGAATTCCATTGTTGCGTACTGCCTGTTTATTACCGACGTGGAGCCCCTCGAACTTGACCTTTATTTTGAGCGCTTCATCAATACACAACGCACATCACCGCCCGATTTCGATATTGATTTCTCCTGGGATGAGCGAGACGACGTAACAGATTATATTTTTAAAAGGTATGGGCGCGAGCATACTGCTTTGCTCGCCACATACAGTACATTCCAACACGGCGCCGTGATCCGGGAATTGGGTAAGGTATTCGGCCTGACGAAAAATGAGATTGATGCAATCGTAGATCACTGGTCGGCTACGGCTGCCGGCACCTGGGAATGGACGTCGCGCAAAGACGCGGAAAACGTATCGCCTTCGCCGAATGGCAAGCCGAAAAACCCGGCCGCAGAAGCCGGTGGCGGGAACCTGCATCCCTGGACGAAGCACATTTTGCGATATGGGGAAATGCTTGTCGATTTCCCCAATTACTTGTCCATCCATGCCGGAGGAATCATCATTTCAGAAAAACCGCTGAGCGAGGCTACAGCGTTGCAAATGATGCCGAAGGGTTTCCCCGTTACGCATTTCGACATGTATGCGGCGGAAGATTGGGGTTTCCACAAATTCGATGTGTTGAGTCAGCGCGGCCTTGGGCACATTAAGGATTGTGTGGACCTGGTGCGCGAAAACCAGGGGAGGGCCGTAAACATACACGACGTGGAACGGCTGAAAACGGATGAAAAGGTGCGTGCCCAACTGCGCAGCAGCCGTTGTATGGGTTGTTTTTACATTGAGAGTCCTGCCATGCGCGGGCTGTTGCGGCGGTTGCGCTGCGATAACTACGTCCACCTGGTGGCAGCCAGCAGCATCATTCGGCCCGGCGTAGCCAAATCGGGCATGATGCGCGAATACATCCAGCGTTTTCACCAGCCCAACGGCTTCGAATACCTGCACCCGACATTCAAAGAGCACCTTAGCGAAACGTTCGGGGTGATGGTGTATCAGGAGGATGTGATGAAAATCCTGCACTACTTTGCCGGTTTGGGGCTGGACGAAGCCGATGTGATGCGCCGTATGATGACCGGTAAAAAACGTTCCTCGGAGGCGTTTGCCCGGCTGCGGCAGAAGTATTTTGAACAATGTAAATCCCGCAAGCACTCCGACGAACTGGCCCGGGAAGTTTGGCGGCAGATTGAGAGTTTTGGCGGTTATTCTTTTTGCAAGGCCCATTCCGCCAGTTTTGCGGTGGAGTCGTTTCAAAGCCTGTATCTGAAAACGTACTTCCCGCTGGAATTTATGGTTGCCGTGATCAACAATTTCGGCGGGTTTTATAACACGGAATATTATGTGCACGAGGCCCGTATGTGCGGCGGCGCTATTCATGCGCCGTGTGTGAACCGGAGCCGGAACCTGACTCGAATTGCCGGCGCCGATATCTACCTGGGTTTTATTCATGTTCGCGGATTGGAGACGCAGGTCATTCAGGAAATAGAGCGGCAACGGGCGGAGTTTGGCGCGTTCAAATCCCTGGAGGATTTTGTCCGGCGGGTGGCTATTACGCCAACGCAATTGAATATTCTGATCCGTATCGGGGCGTTTCGGTTCACCGGATTGAAAAAAAGCGAATTGTTGTGGGAAAAAAGCCGCGTGCTCACGCAGCAAAGCGGACTCGGATCCAATCCGCTGTTTGCTGATGAAGCGGATACTTTTCGGTTGCCTGAATTGGAAGATAGTTCTTTTGACCAGTCTTTTGACGAACTGGAATTGCTGGGCTTCCCGCTATGCTCGCCCTTCGACCTGCTGGAAGATGCTGCCAGGCAGGAACACCCCGGTTTGCGGGCGCAGGAGATGGCCGATCATGTTCATAAGATCGTTGTGATGACGGGTTATTATGTTTGCAGGAAAGACACGCGAACGACAAAAGGAGAAATCATGCACTTCGGCACCTGGCTCGACATGGAAGGCCAGTTTTTCGACACGGTACACTTTCCGGACCAGTTAAAAAAAACGTCTTTTCGTGGCCGGGGCATCTATCGTATTCGTGGCCGGCCGACGTCCGATTTTGGATTTATCAGTCTGGAAGTCATGGATATGCAGCGTTTGCCGTATCGAATCGACGAGCGTTATCCGGAATAAAATGTACGATTATGGAACACTTTGACCGATCTATTCTTCACCTCGACCTGGATGCTTTTTACGTGGCGGTAGAGGTGTTGCGCAATGACAGCCTGCGTGGCAAGCCGCTGATCATCGGCGGCAGTAGCGACCGGGGCGTGGTAGCCTCGTGTAGTTACGAAGCCCGGGCATTCGGCGTGCGTTCGGCAATGCCCATGCGGCAGGCCTTGCAACTTTGTCCGGACGCTACCGTACTGAAGGGCGATATGGAAACCTATTCCAAGCATTCGGCGCTGGTGCGGGAGGTGATCGAAGCCGAAGCGCCTTTGTTCGAACAGGCATCGATCGATGAGTTTTACTTAGATCTGACGGGCATGGATAAATATATCGGTTGTTGGAAATGGAGCACTGAATTGCGGGAGCGCATCATTCGGGAAACCGGTTTGCCGTTGTCGCTGGGACTTTCGGTGAATAAAACGGTTTCGAAGGTCGGCGCCGGCGAAGTAAAACCCAATGGCGCCAAATTGATACCGGTCGGTGTGGAAAAGGCCTTCCTGGCTCCTTTGCGCGTCGGTAAAATTCCTTCCATCGGCAAAGAAACCGAACGCCGGCTGTCATTGATGGGGGTGCGGACCTGTCAGGTGCTGAGCGAAGTGCCGCCGCGGCTGTTGGAGCGGGAGTTTGGCAAACATGGCGTGCTGATGTGGAAACGGGTAAACGGCGTGGATGATACGCCCGTGGTACCTTATCGGACGCAAGATTCGATGTCCACGGAGCGCACGTTTCACGCCGACACCATCGATATGTGCTATCTGCAGGATGAGATACGCAGGCAAACCGCTCAATTGGCGTATGAATTGCGCGCGTTGAAGAAATTGACCGCCTGCGTCACGGTGAAGCTGCGTTATTCGGATTTCAACACGTTCACCCGGCAGGCCAAAATCCCCTATACCGCCCAGGATAGCCTGCTTACCGGACACGCCTTGGCCTTGTTCGACCGCTTATACGAACGCCGGCAGGCTATCCGGTTGGTAGGCGTACGTTTCAGCGAAATGGTTCCCGGTTCCAGTCAACTCAATCTGTTCGATGACACGGAAAAAGAATCGCGCCTGCTGGAGGCGATGGATAAAATCCGGGACCGGTTTGGCAAAGGGGCTGTGCGGCGGGGTGGGAAATGAAACTCGCAGGAGGGTAATCTTCCGCCGCACGATTCCGCAAATCAAAAATGAAGGCGGCCTGTGGGTTCCTGCTCCGGCAGGTTTTTCAGCAATCGTATCGCCATAGCGCCGACCTGGACCGCTTCTTTTTGCACTTCCTGCCATTCGCCTTGTTCGTATTGGTATTGCAGTGCCGCGCGGATCAGTTCGCCGGATTCTTCGCCCACGATGGCGGCGGCGTGGATAAGATCATCGGGCCAGGCGGGAAATTTGGTTTCTGCGCGTTCCAGTTCGTGGAGCAAAGCGTCGATGGCCGCCCGTACGCCCAAGGCGTCGATTTTTTCAATGAGTTGCAGGTTGCTCTGGTTGCTGTTCATGTTCAAAATCAATTCGTTGCGAAGTTTTAAAAATAAAAAAGGGCCGGATTTTGACGTCCGACCCTTTCTGGGGGAGAATGGCCGGACAATTTTAGAACCCCCTTGAACCTGCTTTCAGCGCTCTTTGCAGCCTGAAAGCAGGTTTTTTTTATTCCCAGCCCACCTTTATCACGCTCCGCCATGGACACGCCGATACTCACCCTCCTTTCGAAAATGTTTGCCCAGTTATCCCGCCAGGGCGCCATGCACGCGGCCCTGCGGCGGCGACCGGCAGATTTCCGGCTATTGCTGCCCGCGCCGGTACTGGCATTGCTGGAACGGGAAGTGGCCGGGAGCCACGAACAAAGTGCAAGCCTTTCTTATCCCCTGCACGTATGGTATGACGAAGGCTGGTACGTAAACGGTGTGCGGGTGACGGAAGCGCCGGATATGAATTGCCTGCTGTACCATTTTGAAGCCTCCTTGCACCCGGGTGGGCGGTACCTGGTAAAGGTGCCGCTGCAACCGGGTTACTGTAGTGCAGATGGCGCGGCCTCCGAAGTGGTATTTTCGATCCAATTGGCTTTTCCGGGGTGCTTTTCGAAAATGCCGTCGTTGAATTGAGCAATATGAGCAACCGACCAGAAGGGCAGAACTTTCGCCAACACGACCCGCGCGGGACTGAACCCCGGAAGCCTGTACGCGACCCGGAAGTGGGATCGGACGCGGGTGGCGTGGGTGATGTGCTGACTATTGTGATCATGACCGTTTTTTTGACGGTATTGCTTTGGGTGGTGACGAGGTGACGGCGGCGCCGGGCGGGTTGCTTAGGTTGATCTCTATTTTTGAATTTTAGGTTTATAGGTTGTTTCATGGGGTGGTCCGTCTGGGTGGCGGGCTGCCCTTTTTTGTTTCGACCGCCCAAGGCGGTAAGGTAAAAAACGCTTGTTGCCTCAAAAAATGCGTGCCGGGGGTCGTCCCTCCCCCCACCTCACATTTTTTTTGCCAACGCGCTCTTGCTCAAATGTAAAGCCGGGATGAGCTGCCAACTGACTACGGGATGAGAGCCAGGCGGAAGCCACAGTAGAAGGTGCGGTAGTCCGGGCTGCTGCCGCTGCGGTACGCCGGTAGGCAGCCCTCCGCGCTGCCGCGCCAACCCCCGCCGCGAAGAACACGGCCCGAACCCGTCTCCTGGCCACGGTAGTTCGCCGGGAAAGTAGCCGGATACTCGCCATGCCAATCGCCGCACCGTTCCCACGCGTTGCCGCTCATATCGTAAAGGCCAAGATTGTTGGCTTGTTTCGTCGCTACCGGGCGCGTGCGGTTTCCGCTGTTACCAGAGTACCAACCGACACTATCTATTTCATTGTTGCCTGGATATCTGAAGTTCTCCTGCGCCGCGCCGCCCCGCGCAGCGTATTCCCATTCCACTTCGGTGGGCAGGCGATAGCCGTTGGAGGAGCTGTCCAGGGCGATATTTTTATAGTAATCGCCATAATCGCCTTTTGATACTTCGCCCATCTTGTAGGCTTCCCGCAGCCCGAAGCGCCGGCTGAGCCAGTTGGCGTACAGGGCCGCATCGAACCAGGAAACGTACACCACCGGGTTGTCGCCGTTGATGCCCCAACTCAGGGAGGAAAGGTCTTTATTGGCGCGCATATCGTTCCCTTGCGAGGTGTAAAATAAGGCATATTGCCACATTGTCGTCTCGGTGCGAGCCATTTTGAATGCACCAACAGCGGCTTTTTTATCGTCAATATTGGCTTCGCCGCCGGCTACCGGCAGCATATTCGGGTAGTAGCGCAGTATGAGGGAGTCGTGCCAAGGGCCGGCATATTTTTTCAGCCAGGACTGCAGGCCGGCTTTTTCCTTGGGCGCATCGGTTTGTTTTGCCACCGCCAGTAAGTCGGCTACTTGTGTGGTCTGCCCGCCTTCGTTCCAGAAAAAAGCGACTTCCGCCAGGGCCTTTTGGAAAGAGGCTGTGGGTTGATTGAGGTCGGCAGCCGTGCGCAGTTTGGCGGTAGCCCCGGCATAGTCCAGATGGTAGATCAGGTTGTCGGCTTCGCGCACGAGGGCATCGACGATTTCGGCGCTGGCTGCCTCAAATTTTTTGAGATTACCCTCGGCTTCTAAGCGGGCTGTTTCGGCTCTGTCGCGTTCTCGTTCCGCTTCTTTGGTTTTATCTAAAGCCACTTTTGCAGACGTCTCGGCCTCCACCGTTTTTTGTTGCGCAATGCGATAATTATCTTCTGCTATTTTGCGCTGTGCTTCGGTAGCCGCCTTTTCTTTTTGCACCTGTTCGAGGGCAGATTTTGCCTTGGCTTCCTCTTTTTTGGCCAAAATCAAATTCTGGTCGGCTTGTGCGAGGGCATCCCTGGCTTTCTCTTCGTTTTTCTTAGCCAGAGCCAGGTTTTGCTCGGCCTCGGCCTTCGCTTTATTGGCAGTTTGCTCATTTTTATTTGCTAACTTCAAATTTTCCTCCGATTCAAGCCTGCGCGTTTCAGCCAGGCTACTCGCTTCCGTCGCCTGCTTTTGTTTGAAAAAAGCAAACACGCTCGCCCCAATCGCCAGCACCGCCACGCCGGCCACCAGCCGCGTAAAAAATCGCTGTCGTTTTCGCGCCTGCGCCTCCTTGGCCAGCATCTCTTCGGTTAGCCTTAGCCTTTCGGCTTGTTGTTCCTGCTCCGCCGCTTGTTGCTTTCGTTCTGCAACAAGTTTTTCTTCGGCCAGCCGCAGTTCCCGCTCCACCCGCTCTTTTTCGGCATCCGCCTGCCGTTTCACCTCCTTATAGCTGTTGTCCACAAACTCCTCCCATTCTTTAGGCAGGTCCAACTTCGGCAAGTGCGGTTCCAGGCGGAACAGCATCGCCTGGTCGATAAAGGATTGACCATTGGTGTCCAGGTGATCCTTGTAACCCAGTTCTATACGGCGGCGCGCCTCTGACAGTTGTTTCTGTTCCGCGTTTTGCTGCCGCTCCACGGCGGTAGCGAGGGTATCGTGTGTGAGTTCGTAACTGGCGCCGCTGGAGTGCAGGATACGCGACTGCGCCAGCTGCTTGATACACCAGGAAAGGGCCGCTGGGGAAAGTGCCGGGAACAAAGCCCGCTGGCGCGGGGCAATGACGAGCCCGCCCGCCTCTTCTGTTACGCTAATAGGGCGTTTGGTACCCTCTGCCGACACAAAGGCGGCCAATACACGATCCACCGCATATTGGGTGCCGGACTCGCCCGGAAAGGTGTTTTCAAACTGCACCTGAATCAGTCCGCGCTGCTCCAGCAGAAACTCATCCAGCACGTTTTCAATCGTGCCGAAGTCGGCAATTTCAGCCTTTGTAAATTCCAGGGGCGGCCACGTGTCTTCGGGTGAGTCTGCCCCGTTAGGATAGGTACGGACATAATCTTCCCGGTATAGCCGATCGAGGTACACCTGAAGATGCGGCAATTCCACCGGGGAATCCTTTAAGCGAATATTTTCGATGATTTCTCCGATGCGCTTGTCTGCCGGCGCTTCGAGGCTGATATTGAAGTTGGCAAACGAATCGGTAAGTACCTTAGTCACATTGGCGGTGTCCATAGGCTCCACCCGCATCCGAAAATCGAACAGATTGGGGATGTCTTTTTCCAGGGGATACAAACGCCCCAGGTATTCCTCCCGGATGATCAGGAGGATGGTGCAGGGCAGGCCGGCCTTCAGGATGCTTTTTATCTCGCCCACGAATGCGTTGCGCTCTGCTGTGTCGCCCAGGATGAACAGTTCCTCAAACTGGTCGAACATGAGGAATACCGGACGCAGGTATTGGCGGTATAAGGCTTGTATCTTTTCCGGGGCGCCGGCGCCGGCCGGGGCCGGGGTGGTGAATGCCCCGTCGATCTCTTTGTGCAAAGAGCGGACGAAGTCATCTTCGCGCCGGATCCAAAGGGGCAACCAATCGGGGCCGTCGAAGCGGGCAGCCAGGCCGCACTGTACCAGACTGGTTTTTCCAGTGCCTGAAAGACCGTACAGGAGCAGTAAAGGCGTACGTTGAACAACACGGTACAGCGTTTCCACTTCCTTGCCCCGCCCGAAAAAATTCTTTCGGTCGGCAAAGGTGAAAGGCTCTAAAAACTTAAACGGACTGGGCGTGGGGTTCATAGGTCATTGAGGGTTTTGCCAAACACGGTATCACAGAATCCCGAAAACTGGCCGTGAATGAGGGGGAAAAAATCGTCGTCGCCATCCGGGGCTTCTCCCATGATTATCAGTTCTTCAATAGGTAATTGCTCTTTGATCTTTAAAATGTCGTCATTCGGCTTGGAGACGCTTTTAAAATAAAAATGCTGGTTGCGTTTGTCATAAGCGATGCAGAAACGTGGATTGGCCTTCAGGGTATGGGTGTACGCATTTTCATCAATGATAAATGGCGACACGTATAGTTCCATGCTTTGATCTGATATATGACGCAACAACACTGCTGCCGTATTCAGGTAATGCTCGTGCACCTCTTTGTTGTCCTGCATGCCGGACATTTGTTGTTGCAAACGCACGACCGTATGCTCAAAAGTGGCCTTCCGGTTGTGCAGGAAATACAATACATCGATATCTTTTATCGAGGTGAGGGTATAGCGGAATAAAAACCCGAAACAGTACAACACCAGCGCGAGTTGTTTTTCCGTGTCATCGCAGAGCCTGTCCCAGTTTTCATTTCGGGTCCCTTCCGGTTCCAGCAGTTTTTGTTCGAGGAATTCAAATGCCTGCCGGTTCAGGGGTTTTTCCATGTCCTGGAGGGACTTTTCCAGTTCCGGGAAAAAGTAGGGAACCCGGTTGGTCTTGAATACAGTCACCAGGCGGTTGAACATCGGCATCATGGAGCGTTTTTCATCGGCCCGGAAATCGGCGCCCAGCCAAAGGCGGAAGTCTTCCCAAAGCCCGTCGAGGCCCGTCAGTGGGGCGCCGGCGGACCGAATTTTCCACAAGTGGCTCAGTAAGGCAAACGTGAGGAAATTGCCGATGCTCTGATAAGCGTATAACAACATGCGGTACCGTTCCGGGGAGGGGCGGTCGTAAAACACCTGCTCGGATTTATCGCGGGGCGACAACAGTTTCCGGATCGGCTCGCTGATGGTGAAAGGCAGGCTCTTGAGGAGTTCGTCGATGGGGGTATCCGCTTTTTCGTCGGGTTTTCGTTGTGTCTTATAAAGCAGATTCAGCGCGTTATGCAGGTATTGGTTTACGGGTGTAACCGACTGATTTTCCGGCAGCCGCCAGGTATCCAGCAGGTCGGCGTCTTTTTCGGCGTAAATCAATTCCCAAACCGGATTTTCTGCCGTCTGCTCTTGCTCCAGCCCGATACTGCGGATCACGGCGTCGATCTTTCCATACACCCTGGCGGTATCTACGGCCAGTTGGAAAGCCTCCCGGACGGAGCGCCGGTTTTTGGACAGTTCGGTAAAAAAGGCGATTGAAAACTGTGTAGCCGTCTGGTCGCCCACCGGGGCGGTGGTTGCGATGACCATCGGGATGCCTTTGCCGATCAGGGCCGTCACCTGGTCGCGGGTAGAGCAACCGTTCAGCCCGACCAATTTCAACTTGGGGCAGGCACCCAGCAATGCGGCGATACCGTCGGCATGCGCCGATCCGTCCTCCAGTTCCAGCCGATCGCGGCCGGCATGGCCGCTGTACCAAAACAGGGCGATATCGTTCCGGTATTGTTTCAGCGCGGCCACGATTTTCTCCCGGCCGGCGTACTGTTCGCGCACGAGCGTGAAATCGTCGCGAGCGACCCGCTCGCCGAGCACGGCGTGGGTTTTGTCGTCCTCTTCCCGGAGCGTGGGGAGCGGATGGATTTCGCTATTGGCGAAAGCGAGCAGGAGTACTTCCATAGTGGCTTGGGCGGATTGAATAGGCGCGGGGTAAATATAGGGGTTGTGGGGATATTTTTGCGTGGGTTGGGCACGGAGGGCTTTCTTGCCGAATTCTACTGTTAAGTAATTTTTCGGCTTAAGTAAAGATGCCCGTTGGGGTGGCGGGCTGCCCTTTTTTGTTTCGACCGCCCAAGGCGGTAAGGTAAAAAACGCTCGTTGCCTCAAAAAAAGGCGCAGTCGGTCGTCCCTCCCTCCATCCTCCTTTTTTCTCGCCAACGCGCTCTTGCTCAAATGTAAAGCCGGGATGAGCTGCCAACTGACTACGGGAGGAGAACCAGGCGGAAGCCATAGCGGCCGGTGCGGAAGTCCGGGTCGGAGTCGTGGCGGTGCGCCGGGCGGCAGTAGCCCGCGTCGTCGTACCAACCCCCGCCGCGAAGAACACGGCGCGAACCGCTTTTCGGCCCCCGGGGCGTTTCGGCAGGCAAGCCGCCACGCCAGTCAAAACACCATTCAAACACATTTCCGCTCATGTCGTAAAGTCCCGCGCCGTTGGCTTTTTTGGCTCTTACCGCTTGCGTTCGGCTGTCGCTATTATAATAGTACCAGGCCACTTCGTCAATCTCGTCGCTGCCGCTGTACTTAAATGTATCGTGCTGGGCGCCGCCCTTAGCGGCGTATTCCCATTCCGCCTCAGTGGGCAGCCGGTAGCCTCGGGCATTTTCGCGCAGGGTGACCGTCCATTTAAAATCGTCATAGTCGGAGGTATTCAGAGAGTCCTTTTCATCCGGCCTGATGTCATAAGCGGGTGTGCGGTTCATTTTCCGGCTAAGCCAGTCGGCGTATTCCGCGGCGTCGTACCAGTTGACATACACTACCGGGTTGTTGCCGATCCAGCCCCAGGAGGGTTGGTATTTTTCCTCCTCCAGCGTTTTGCCGTCCCGCCCTATCCGTTGGGTAATATCGCGACCGATGGCCTGGCAAAAGAGATTGTATTGCCATACGGTGGTTTCGGTTTCGGCCATGTGGAAACCGGGCACTGTGGTTTCGAATTCGCCCTGCATTTGGTAGGTACCGCCTTTCAAGGGAATCATGGCGGTAAAATACCGGGCACGCAAAAAAGAATCACGTTGTATATCCAATCGCTTCAGTGCCGCTTCAAGGTCGGCGTCAGCCGAAACACCCGGCTTCCCCAGCAATTTGGCAGCCATCGAGAGCGGCTCCGCTGCCTGATCGGATTGCCCGGCATGGTGGCGGAAAAAAGCAATTTCCATGAGTTCAAACGCTACGCTGTCTTTCACCGAGCCGAGGCCGGCAGCGTTTTTCATTTTTGAAAAAGCGGCGTCGTAATGAAGTTGCAGAATGTCTCTGCGGGCAGCGTCTATAAGGGCAATCGCGGCCTGCTCAGCGGCGCGTTCGGCTTTAAGTTGCATCAAGCGGGCATTTTCCTGTTCGGTTCGCGCTTTTTTCTGTTCGAGGGCGGCTATTTCCTCGTTTCTTTTGGCGCGTTTGTCTGCTTCATCCGCGGCGAATGTTTTTTGTTCGGCTTCTTCCCTTTGGGCTGTCGCTTCCAATTTGCTTGCTTCTGCATCGCGGGTTTTTTGGTTAGCCAGTTCGGTAGCATCCGCAGCCTTTTTTGATTGCTGATACGCAAACACCGACGCCCCCACGGCCGCCAGCACCAACACCCCCGCCACCACCGACGTATACAGCGCCCGCTTCTGCCGCCGCTGCGCATCCGCTTTTTCGCGGGCGATGCGGGCTTCTTCGGCGGCGAGTGCTTCCCCCTGCCGCTGCTCCTCCTCCTCCGCCATACGCTTTTTCTTTGCCCGCACCACCGGCGCCAGCAGGGTGTCGTGGCTGAGTTCGTAGTTGTGTCCGCCGAGGGTGTTGGGTTCGCGGCGGACGAGGAAGGTGTTTTCGAGTTCGCGCAGCAGGTCGGGATTGAGGCCGATGTTTTCGTAGTCTTTCAGCAGGGCCTGGCCGTCGACGCTGAGGCGGCGGCCTTCGTCGGTGAAGGGGTCGTAGCGTACGAGGCCGTCTTCAATCACGCGGCGGGCGGCGGCGCGCTCGGTTTCGGGCAACAGGGAGAGGCGCCGTTCGTAGTATTGGGCGAATACTTCGGTGAAATCGGGCAGGTCGTCGGCCGTTACGTCGGGTAGGCCGTTGCCGTCGCGGTCGGGCACACTGCCTTCGGCTACTTTGTTTTCGATGCTATCGCACAGGATTTGCAGTTGAAAGGCTTCCACACCGGATTGTTGCGCGGTGTTGGATACGGCCAGGCCATTTAAAATTTTCGTCAAGGCGTCTTCTCTGTATTCAAACGGCGGAGAAGCAAACGCCCACTGGTCCTTCATGGGCGTCATGGTGATACGGCCTTCGCGCAGATCGGGCCGGGGATCGGTGAGGGCGGCCGGGCCAATAATGGCCTCCCGCGCCTGCTCGCGGCTGAGCGCTTTGAGTTCATAACGTTTGTGCAGAATGGCCGGCAGGCGATCTTTGAGCCGGTCGAGTTCATGCATCCGGTCGGAGCGGATGGCGAACAGCACCCGAATGTCCATGGGAGCGGTGAGCAGGCGGCGCTGCTCGCGGTCGAGGGCACGGGCGGCTTCGCGCAGGGCCTCGGGCGGTTCGCCGTTGAGCAGGTCGGCGAGTTGGTCGCGGAAGTCGCGCTGCTGCTCGGGCGGGTAGGAGAAAAACTCCTCGAACTGGTCGAACACCAGCAGATAACTGCCTTTTTCGGCGCTGTCGAGTTGTTTGAAATGGGTCCACAGGGTGGGCGGCAGGTCGGCGAGGAAGGCCGTGCCGGGTTTTAATTTGCGTTGAACCGGCGCTTTACGCCGCAGGGTTTCCACCGGCGGAAAACTTTGGCCGGCGATATACTCGCCCAGACGCACCTCCACCGGAGTCATCGCCCCCGCGAGGCGGGGCAATACGCCGGCATTGAGCAACGACGATTTGCCGTAGCCCGATTTGCCGAACAGCACGACCAGCCGCTCGGCCCGTACCATTTCGTACAGGTCGGCAATGTCGCGGTCGCGGCCGAAGAACAGGGCTTTGTCGGCGGCCTGGAAAGGCCGAACACCGGGATAGCGATACACTTTCATACGGCGGGCAGTTGTTTGGCAAGTTGGAGGATGGTGTCGGCCAGTTTGTTCTGACGTGGGAAGAAGTCGCGGCTGTCGAGGTTGGGCTTTTCCGTCAGCAGTGCATTGACCTGGCCGGATAGCAAGGTGGCCTCGTCGGCCAGCGCGGTTTTTTGCGCAGCGGTAAGCAGTTTTTCAGCCGCTTTTTCCACGTTGCCTTTTTGCAAAAAGTAGATGACGTCGCCCTGCTGGGCGCTGCCGGGCGGACTGGTGTGGCGCAGCAAACCCTCGGCGTCGCAGGCTTGGTGGAGTTCGTCGAGCAGGTCGCGGTCGGCGCCGAGGAACTTGATCTTGAACTGGTTGAGCAGGAAAGCCTGGGTGTCGTCGTCGGGCATTGCCGTTTTGGTGGCGATGCGGCGTACGGCCTGGCGCATGTTGAGCAGGCGCAGCAGCAGTTGGGTGTGCCAACGGTCGAACTGGAAGCCGAGGAAGAGGAACGATTTGGTATCGCCCAGGGTGTTGCGCAGGCGCTCGGGCAGTTTGGGCGCCGAGAGCATGCCTTCGAGCAGGCGCAGCAAGTCATCGTAGTCGAGCAGCAAGGAAGATTCGCGGGCCACGCAACCGGCCACATTGTAGAACAGGGGCACTTCGCGCGTGGGCGTTTCGATGTCTTCGGGCATGTTGGGATAGAACGCCGAAAAACGGTGCGCTACGCCGAGCCGGAAGGCCAGGTCGGTCAGAAAGGTATCGGGATTCACCGACACCACCAGCGGGAAGGGAATCTCGATGATCTTTTGCAACACGGCTTCGTTGGGCCGCAGGCCGCGGTATAGGTCGGCGACGGCTTCGGCGATTTCGGGCTTGTCGTCCTGATTTTTGATGATGAAAAAGCCGTCGCGTTCGTAGTACGAGGCGATCTGGTCAGCGAACTGCTGTTCGATCTTTTGCCGCACATAGCGCTGCATGGAGGTACCGTCGACGTCAAAGATTTCGGGGCCGAGGATGAGGGCGGCGTGGCCGGTTTTGAGGTCGGCTACGATTTTACTGATTTCGGATGAGGGTTCCAGCATGGCGTTTTCGATGGTGGCGAAGTGAAAAGAGTGTAGTTTTGGATCGGTTGCGCTGCGCGCCAGAGATAAAAAAAGGGTAAAAGAGCCTGCCCCGAGACCTCGGGGGTAAAAGAAAAAAAGGGTCATTTTAGTGCCGGGCAACGCGAAAACCGCAGACGTAGTAGTCCCGATCAATCGGATATATCCTATTCCGCAAAGCCAGGCGATCGATGAAACCATCGTCGTACCACGAACCGCCCCGCAGTACGCGACTGCTCCCGGAAGACGCTCCCCGATAATTCGTTTCCGGTTTTTCCGGATAATCGCCGTACCAATCCCAACACCACTCCCACACGTTGCCGCTCAGGTCGTACAATTGCAGGGAATTCGGCTTTTTACCGCCCACGGTATGCGTGCGACTGCCACTGTTTGAGTACGACCACGCAACTTCGTCCAGATCATCGCTGCCGGAGGCGTTTTGGAATGTATCCTGCCGTACGCCGCCCCGGGCCGCGAATTCCCATTCCGCTTCCGTGGGCAGGCGGTAGCCGTTGGCGGCTTCCCGGATGCGCACGAGCCAACCGTATTGATCTCCGGAATGCTGATTGTCTGGATCACGCTCCGTTTTCACGATGTCATACACCGGCGTAAATCCTTGTTGTTCGCTGGCCCAGTTGGCGTATTCCACGGCATCGTACCAGCTGACATTAATAATCGGATGGTCGTACACCCAGCCCCAGGTAGGTGGATCATACTCCTCTAAAGTATCTGCCGGCGTGATGCGCTGCCCGATGCGCCGGCCCAGGGCCGTGGTGTAGAGATGGTATTGAAATACGGTAGTTTCCGTTTGGGCCAGTTGGTAATCGGAGAGTGTCGCCTGGTAGAGTGAATCTTTTTCCTCGCAATCTTCCGATTTTATACAACCCGGTATGAAGGTCCCGCCTTTTATATCCACCATTTTCGGGAAATAGAGGCTGTCCAGATCGGCAAAGCGGGCCGGCGCCAGGGTTTCCTGCAAGCGGCGCAACGCGCGCAGGGCGTTACCGCTCCCTACCCGCTCTGCTTGCGTCGCCAGTTCCGGCTTGCCCAACCAGCGGGCAGCCGTGGCAGTTTCTTTCGCGGCGATTTTCCAATCGCCGGTATGGTTGTGAAAAAAGGCCATTTCGAGCAGGGCATTGGCTACTTCGGGCTTGCCGGCTTCCAGCCGTACGGCGGCGTTGACGGCTTCGGAGGCTTCAGTGTAGTTTAGTTGTTTGATGGCATTATTGGCAACAGTGAGCATTGCCACCACACCTTGCTCCGCAGCTTTTAGCGCCTCCAGTTTAGCATTTTCAGCTACCTGTGTTGCCTCAATTGCCTCCTGCTTTTTTTGTTCTGCTTCGATTGCCGCAAGCCGGGCCTTTTCGGAATCTACACCAGATTGTTTGATGGCATCTTGTGCCTTTATTTCCGCGATTCGAGCGGCCGCTTGCGCAGTGGCTGCTTCTTTTTCTTTTTGAGCCGCTTCGTTTTTAGCGGCCAGGGCTAAACCGGTAGCGGTGTCGGCATTTCTTTTTTCAATTCCGGCCAAGGAGTCGCTTAACTCCGCGGCATGGGTTTTTTGTTCGGCCAGTTCAACGGCATCTCCAGCGGCTTTCATCTGCCAAAATGCAAACCCCAGGAGCGCAAAGGCAAGTAGCCCTACTACCAAATTGCGTCGCTTGCCGCGCCGGATTCTTTCACGTTCCTGCCGTTGCCGTTCGTTTTCCAGGTCCGCCTGCCGTTTGACCTCTTTAATACTATTTTCTACAAACTCCGCCCATTCTTTAGGCAGGTCCAACTTCGGCAAGAGCGGTTCGAGGCGGATCAGCATCGCCTGGTCAATAAAGGATTGGCCATTGGTGTCCAGGTGGTTTTTGTAACCCAGCTCGATGCGGTGGCGGGCTTCTGACAGTTGTTTCTGTTCGGCGTTTTGCTGCCGCTCCACGGCGGTGGCGAGGGTATCGTGCGTCAGTTCGTAACTGGCACCGCTGGAGTGCAGGATACGCGACTGCGCCAGCTGCTTGATACACCAGGAAAGGGCCTCTGGCGAAAGTGCCGGGAACAAATCCCGCTGGCGCGGGGCAATGACAAGCCCTCCCGCCTCTTCTGCTACGCTGATGGGGCGTTTGGTGCCCTCTGCCGACACAAATGCGGCCAATACACGATCCACGGCATATTCGGTGCCGGACTCGCTCGGAAAGTTTTTTTCAAACTGCTCCTGAATTAGTCTACGTTGCTCCCGCAGAAACTCATCCAGCACGTTTTCAATCGTGCCGAAGTCGGCGATTTCAGCCTTTGTAAATTCCAGCGGCGGCCAGGCGCCTTCGGGGGAGTCTGCTCCGTTTGGATAGGTGCGGGCAAAATCTTCCCGGTACAGCCGGTCGAGGTACACCTGCAGATGCGGCAACTCCACCGGGGTATCCTTCAGGCGAATGTTCGTGATGATTTCTCCGATACGCGTTTCGGCCGGCGCTTCGAGTTGGATGTTGAAGTTGGCAAACGAATCAGTAAGTACCTTGGTCACGTTGGTGGTGTCCATAGACTCCACCCGCATCCGAAAATCGAACAGATTGGGAATGTCTTTTTCCAGCGGATACAAACGCCCGAGGTATTCCTCGCGGATGATCAGCAGGATGGTACAAGGCAGGCCGGCCTTCAGGATGTTTTTTATCTCGCCCACGAAAGCATTGCGCTCCGTTGCGTCGCCCAGGATGAACAGTTCCTCAAACTGGTCGAACAGCAGGAATACCGGGCGCAGGTATTGGCGGTATAAGGCCTGTATCTTTTCCGGGGCGCCGGCGCCGGCAGGGACCGGGGTGGTGAATGCCCCGTCGATCTCTTTGTGCAAAGAGCGGACGAAGTCGTCTTCGCGCCGGATCCAAAGGGGCAGCCAATCGGGACCGTCGAAGCGGGCAGCCAGGCCGCACTGTACCAGACTGGTTTTGCCGGTGCCCGAAAGACCATACAGGAGCAGTAAAGGCGTACGTTGAACAACACGGTACAAGGTTTCCACCTCCTTATCGCGTCCGAAAAAATTCTTTCGGTCGGCAAAGGTGAAAGGCTCTAAAAACTTGAACGGACTGGGCGTGGGGTTCATAGGTCATCGAGGGTTTTGCCAAACACGGTATCACAGAATGCCGAAAACTGGCCGTGAATGAGGGGGAAAAAATCGTCGTCGCCATCCGGGGCTTCACCCATAATAATCAGCTCTTCGATGGGTAATTGTTCTTTGATTTTTAAAATGTCATCATTCGGCTTGGAGACGCTTTTAAAATAAAAATGCTGGTTGCGTTTGTCATAAGCGATGCAAAAACGTGGATTGGCCTTCAAGGTATGGGTGTACGCATTTTCATCAATGATAAATGGCGACACGTATAATTCCATGCTTTGATCTGATATATGACGCAACAACACCGCTGCCGTATTCAGGTAATGCTCGTGCATCTCTTTGTTGTCTTGCATGCCGGACATTTGCTGTTGCAAACGCACGACCGTGTGCTCAAAAGTGGCCTTCCGGTTGTGCAGGTAAAACAAGACATCAATATCTTTTACCGAGGTGAGGGTGTAGCGGAATAAAAACCCGAAACAGTACAACACCAGCGCGAGTTGTTTTTCCGTATCATCACACAGCCTGTCCCAGTTTTCATTTCGGGTTCCGGCAGGTTCCTGCAACTTTTGTTCGAGAAATTCAAACGCCTGCCGGTTCAGGGGTTTTTCCATATCCTGGAGGGATTTTTCCAGGTCCGGGAAAAAGTAGGGAACCTCGTTGGCCTTGAATACAGTCACCAGGCGGTTGAACATCGGCATCATGGAGCGTTTTTCGTCGGCCCGGAAATCGGCGCCCAACCAAAGGCGGAAATCATCCCAAATCCCGTCGAGGCCGGTCAGGGCTGCCCCTGCAGACCGGATTTTCCACAGATGGCTCAGTAAGGCGAACGTCAGGAAATTGCCTATGCTCCGGTAGGCGTATAACAACATGCGGTACCGTTCCGGGGAGGGGCGGTCGTAGAACACCTGCTCGGATTTATCGCGGGGCGATAGCAGTTTCCGGATCGGCTCGCTGATGGTGAAAGGCAGGCTCTTGAGGAGTTCGTCGATGGGGGTATCCGCTTTTTCGTCGGGTTTTCGTTGCGTTTTATACAGCAGGTTCAGGGCGTTATGCAGGTATTGGTTCACGGGTGTGGCCGGTTGATTTTCCGGCAGGCGCCAGGTATCGAGCAGGTCGGCGTCTTTTTCGGCGTAAATCAATTCCCAAACCGGATTTCCTGCCGTCTGCTCCAGCCCGATACTGCGGATCACGGCGTCGATCTTTCCATACACCCTGGCGGTATCTACGGCCAGTTGGAAAGCCTCCCGGACGGAACGCCGGTTTTTGGATAGTTCTGTAAAAAAGGCGATTGAAAACTGTGTAGCCGTCTGGTCGCCCACCGGGGCGGTGGTTGCGATGACCATCGGGATACCTTTGCCGATCAGGGCCGTCACTTGGTCGCGGGTAGAGCAACCGTTCAGGCCGACTAATTTCAACTTGGGGCAGGCCCCCAGCAATGCGGCAATACCGTCGGCATGCGCCGATCCATCCTCCAACTCCAGCCGGTCGCGGCCGGCATGGCCGCTGTACCAAAACAGGGCGATATCGTTCCGGTATTGTTTCAGTGCAGCCACGATTTTCTCCCGATCGGCATACTGTTCGCGGACGAGCGTGAAATCGTCGCGCGCGACCCGTTCGCCGAGGATGGCGTGGGTTTTGTCATCCTCTTCCCGGAGCGTGGGGAGCGGATTGATTTCGCTGTTGGCAAAAGCGAGGAGGAGTACTTCCATAATGGCTTGGGCGGATTGAATAGGCGCGGGGTAAATATAGGAGGATGTTTGGTATTTTGGGTACTACTGCGATTACTCCCCCTCCTCCAGCGGCGCCAGCATCTTACTCAGGACGTGCTCGCGGGTGGGTTTGGAGAGGTAGGCGGCGGAGGAGAGGCATTGGGCGATGAGTATGTTGCCAGAGAGGAAAGACGCAATCTGTGAATTTAATTCAGGTGATGGTACATTCGCGTCTATAAGATCAAGATTAAGGCCCATTTCGTCAGCCAAATCAACGGATGGATCGCCACGGAGATAAGAATCTATAAGTTCACTGTCAGTCGGCTGGTCTTGATTGTTTTTGCTTTTTCGAATAGGGTTAATCTTGTGTTTAATTTTAAGGGTAGGTGAAGTAGCCGAATGCGCAAAACAAAGGGCAACATATGGGCCACGCGCGAAACCTAAAATTGCGATATCTCTGCGAATCCGATGACCAGGGGAAATTGCAAGAATAATTACTAAACATTTTCGAGCGATATTAGTATATTTACTTTCTACAGGCAAAAGCGCTTTCGCGACCATTCTCATCAATGCATTTAGTTTAGGCACTTGTAGCAATTTCCGATTTATTTTCAGCATCAACAATAACAATTCGCTGGCATTGTGGAGCATACCAGCCACAAGGAGAAACACTTCCTTCCATTTGTCATCGTATAAATGCTCCTGTACAAGGTTTTCCAGTGTTTCGTTCAAATTATGATCCGCAATGTGTTTTGCTGTGAAATACTCCTGGAACGTCAAGTGCGCAAACGAGTAAACTCCTTTGGCTTGCTGAACTAAAATTCCATGCTGTGCCTCAATTTGCCTCAAAATGTGGGCGCCGTCAGGTAATACCTTCTCCTCTTGATATTGCGGCAAATTTTTTACAAAATTCTGGATCATTTTAGCCAGATGATCTTCTTCGATGAAATATTGATTTTCAAGGAATGTCCCGTAACCAATACGAGTGAGCAAGGCTTCTTTATTCTCCACGGAGAGGTTTTTGTAGATTTCATCCCGCTTGACCCGCCCTCCGGGTCTTTTTTCGTCCCATTGCTCCAAAAGCACCTTTAGCGCCTCCTGATACAAAGAGGCGCGACGTTGAGGAAATTCATTGTTATTTTCATACGTCATGCACAACAAGGTAAGCAGTAGAGGGACCGTTGCCAATTCCTGAAATTGTGAACTGGCCTTCAAGTGTTGCAAGCATTCTTGGGCTTTATCCAGATTATAGTGAAACCAATTGCCGACAAAGGCCTCAATTTGTTTTTCATTGAAATCAGCAATCTCAACATCGGTAAACTGGTCGAATGAATGGTTGTACGCTGCAATTCGGCAACTGATAATAAATTGATTATCAGAATACTTGTCAGTGAAATCACGAATGTCGCGAGTGATGCCGTCTATATTGGCTTCCTGACTGACTTCATCAAGCCCGTCAAAAAAAACCAGGCACTTGCCCGATTTGAGCGCGCGTTCGATGTAAGGCCCGGCCTGTTCGAATCCGTTGATATCGAACTGGCCGGCGATATAATCCATCAGGTTGGTGCGGCGGTCGGCCCAATCGCGCAGGGTGATGAATATGGGCAGGCGACGTTTTTGGATTTTGGTTTCGGCATGGAGAATGGACAGGGTGAGGTATTTCAGGAAGGTAGTTTTGCCGGCGCCAGGCTTGCCCAGGACAATGAATTTCTCTAGTTGGTTGACGATCTCTTCTCCATCTTTGGTTTCCTGCCGTTTTCCAAACGGCCGGCGATCAAAATCGAATGCTTTTTCCATCTCCTCCACGGTGGCGCCGATCCGGGAGGTGATTTTTTCCAGAATATTGGCTCGAACGTAAAGGCTCAATAACGGCACCGGCCGCGGCATACCCAAGACCTTCACCTCGCCGAAGCGCCTGGCCAGCGACATCGCGTATGGCTCGGCTTCCTTCCCAAAAAGATCGCCGAATTCCGGAAAAAGTTGAAATTCATTCGGCATTGGCAGAAGATTTATGTGCTGTTACGTCTGTCTTTTCTTCAGCGGTTTTCTTTTCTGGCCATTCCGGCTCCACCCACTTCTCCGCAAACCACTCCTGCAAAATGCGATGCCGAAACCGCCAGGCGCCGCCGCCTTTGCCGGTGGTCGGATCGCCGTCGAACTCGAGGATGTGGCGGAGGGAGAGTTCGTTGAGGAAGGGGGGGAGACGGAATGGGAGGAGGCCCTGCTGGTAGAGTTGGTAACTGAGGAGGAGGTGCTGGAGGATGGAAAACCATAGTACTTTATTTGAAGCATCAAAGCGGTGATAGGGAGATGCGACTTGGTTTGTTTCGCGTTCGTTGCTGTCTTTTAAAAAACTGATTAGCCCAAATATCAGAAAGAAGATTAATGTCAAGATTAGTACAAAGATTAACCCACCTTTCAGTCCAAAAACCACTCCAAAGCCTAAGCCCATGACTAGTCTGAGGCCTTGAAACTGTTTTCTGAAGTTTGTAAAATAGTTCTTCCACGACCAGATTATATTATCCTTAGTTATAATCGGCGGAAGTCCTCCAATCATCATTGCGAACACAACAAAGATCAACATGCCAATCAACATACAGATAAGGCCGATGACTAATATGCTTATCACCATACCGACCAGTCCGTTGAATAACCCGACGATCGGTCCACTCTTTAGTCCATCAATCAACAAAATAGCTAATCCAGTGGTTAAACCGATAATTGGAATTCCGTTAAATGAGATAACAAGGAAGTTAATCATCAACGGAAGCACTGACTGTCCAATTCTCCACTTCCACCACCCATACTGCAAATCCCTCAACTCAAAAACCACCATATTCCGTTCCGTCATCCGCGATGCCAAAAACGACAACCAATGTCCGGCCTTATCTAGTGGGTACTCGTGTGAAACTTTCCGCTCCAATGCCCCTTTTACAAACCGCTCCACCAACTCCCGCTGCCGTCCAGCCACATCCTTCGCCACAAACCCCAACTCCGACCAATTCTTACCCGTTGAAAACAGCAACTGCGCGGTATTGAGGTAAAACGGATTTTCCACCGCCGAGCGCAGCAGCGGATCGCTTTTCAAGGCATTCAGCAAACGTTTAGATTCCGGTTGCAGACCCGCCGTAGCCGCAAGCCCTATCTCCACCTGCTCCACTGTCAACGGCGCCACCTCCACTTGGGCATTCACCGGCGCGTCTTTTGTAGTGGCGTATTCGGCAATGCGGGAACTGATCAAGAATTGCCGGTTGGCATCGGCGCCGTATTCGCCAATACCGGCCAGGAGCGAATCCCGGTCAGCCTCTGGCACCTCATCGAGGCCGTCTAGGAGTAAAATCAGCGGGGTGTGCTTCCCGATTTGCTCGGCCAAACCCGTCGAGGCGCCCAATTCGGTCGGTAGTATCTTCTTCAGCCACTCCTCGAACGTTTTAAACTCTGCCCGCCAGGTAGCGAGATTGAGTACCACCGGCATGCTACTTCCCGGCCGTTCCAGCAGGTGCATGGCGAGTTGGAGGACCAGCGTGGTTTTTCCGGAACCGGGAAGACCGACGAGCAACAGCCGGCCATTGGCCCGCGTGAAAATATCACCGATGGCGGCCCGGACTTCTTCTTCTTGCAGGGTGATGTAGTTTTCAGCGCCTTCTTTGGAGGTGCCTGTGATGGAAGGCAGGATGCGCAGGTTCACCGGCTGCCGACCGGCCAGTTTTTGACGGAGGCGGTGTTCGTAGCGCTCAGTGAGGTATTTGCGGACTTTGGCGACGAGGTCGGGGTCGGGTGTGCCGGGCGCGAGGTCGGCAGATCTGTTTGCGGCGCCGAAGAATATCCGTTTACGCAGGATGGTTATGGCCAATACCAGAACAAGAATCCCAAGACCAATCAACTCCGCATTATCCCGCACATACTGCACGACCACCTGTTTGTCGACAAAGTCGCCAAGGGTAAGCCCTGTTACCCCTGCGATCGCTGCGACGATCCCGATCCAAAGGGCGGCTTGCTCCCAGGAGATTTTCTTTGATGGGTGGGTGGGCATGGCGTTGAAAGTTAGGTAAAAATGCGGATTTATGAGAATATCGATGGATTTTCCGGCTTTTTATGCTCCCTTGGCCCTTTCCATTGCGCATCGAAATATTCTTGCAAGATGCGGTGACGGAAGCGCCAGGAGCCGCCGTCTTCACCCGTTTTCGGATCACCGTCGAACTCCATGATATGGCGCAGGGACATTTCGTTGAGAAATACAACGAGGTCGGGCGGGAGTAAGCCTTGCTTGCGGAGTTGGTAGCAGAGGAATTTGTGCTGGAGGATGGAAAACCATAAAGATTTTTTTGAGGCATTGAATCGATGGTAAGGGGAGGTGATTTGAAGGATATCCGTACTAGACTTTAATAACGAGAGCAGCCCACGAAACATCGGTCCGCCTATTATTCCGAAAGTTAGCCCAATAATTGGCCCGTATACCAGCCCGGCGGTCAGCCCGATAATTAGCCCCGCAGTTGACCCTGCGATTATGTCCTTTTTAAGATTTTTTATGTAATTACCCCAAGACCAGTTTATGTTGTCTCTTGTTTTGATAGTTAGTTGCCAATTAAATATTAAGTTGAGCAGCATGTGGATCAACCCGGTAAGCGGTCCGACTACCACCACCACGAGCAGCCCAGCAAACAGTGTACCGGTTATATACTCAATTATTTCGCGATTGGGCGCGGCGACCAGCCAGGTTGCCAGCCCGACACCTGGCCCATAGACTAGTGCATGTAGTCCCTGAACCAGCCCGTAGACCAAATAAGCCAAAATAATTTGTCCTTTCGACCACCTCCACCACCCATACTGCAGATCCCTCAACTCAAACACAACTATATTCTGCTCCGTCATCCGGGAGGCAAGAAAGGATAGCCAATGACATATCTTTTCCACAGGATATGACTCATACACTGACGCCTTAAACTCGTACTCCACGAATCGTTCGAGAATTTCGGCCTGTCGGTCTTCCGGAGTCTTGGCTACAAAAAACATTTCTTCCAGCGTCAACCCTTCATTAAACAAAATCTGTAAGCAGTTAAAGTAAAATGGTACTTGTACTGCTTTTTGTAACAAAGCATCTTTTTCAATAGCGTCTAATAATAGCATGGCGCCTCTTTCGGGCTTGTCCGGATGCTCCCATAACCGCTGTAATTCTGCCTTCATTTGCTCCGGGGGAAGTGGACAAACTTCGATTGGGAGGTGTACGAGCACCGCTTTGCCCACCGATTTGTACTCTTTTTTTCGAGATGAAATGACATATTGTCGTTGTGTATCTGCCCCATACCGATTAATGGCTTCCAGGCAAGACGGGCGGTCCTCTCCCCGAATTTCATCAAATCCGTCAAAAAGAGGGATTAAGCGATTTTGCTGGATGATCTCGACTGCATATTTTTCAGAAATACCCATTTCCGCAGCCAAAACCTTTATCAGCCAGGGCTCCAGAGAAATGTACTCTTTGGACCAAGTGGCAAGGTTTAAAAGCACGGGTAAGGAATCAGGTTCGGCCACGAGCAATTCGAGTACTAATTGGAGCAAAAGTGTTGTTTTCCCTGCGCCAGGTGCACCGACCAGCAATATCCGTCCACGGGCCTCATTAAAGGTTTGCAGCAACTTCCCACTGACCTCATCACTATTGTATGTTACAAAGGCAGGTCTGTTTCCTTTGGGGGTAACCTTGGCATTAATAAGGCGACGCAAATTGACGGGCTGCCGGTTAGCTAATTTTTGCCTCAACCGGTTGGTATAACGCTTTTTAAGATACTCTTTGATGATATTGTAATTCTCTGTACCGGTGGCCAGTTCATCTTCCAGGGCCTTTATCAGATCGAGAATATCGTGTTTGATCTGATTTGAAATCAGGGTTTCCTCTTTTGTTGACAGCAGCCCCAAGCGGCTGTTGCGCCGATACTCTGCATACCGGCCATTCAAGGCGACAACCTGGGTGTCCAGCGCCGGCGCTTTCAATCCCGAAAGATGCTGAAGCGATTTCTCCGGCTCGGCTTCGCTAATCGCCGCTTTCGCCAGATTGATCAACCGCCGCGTGGCGGCGCCGGGCGGAATATTGAACCGGTCTGCTTTTGATTTTGCAGCCCCAGGCCACAGCCATTTCCTAAAGTCGGTAGTAAAGAAGAGCATAACAACCAACCCGAGCACAATCCCCACCATCAAATACCGCTGATACTCGACCCCGAACTTATCCGGAATAACCGCCACCGCCACGACTAAGCACATAGCGAGGAGGACGAGGAAGATGCCTTTTCGGGTGGGGGTGGGCATGGAGGCGTTGAGTTAGGTTGTTGTTGATTGGTGCGGAGAGATTTGTCAAAGCGTATGCAATGTTACACACTTTTTAAAATTGCTACCACAATTGCGATTGCCAAAGCCCAATGCCGCATTTTGCGAAGTTTTTAAAATAAAAAAAGGACCGGATTTTGACGTCCGACCCTTTGATGGGAGAATGAGGGGTTTCGAACCCCCGACCTCAAGTGCCACAAACTTGCGCTCTAACCTGCTGAGCTACACCCTCCATATTTTTTTAGCGCGGCAAAGATACACAGTCATCGCGTAAAACATCAACATTTAAAACCGGGAAAATTTAAAAAAGTTCCTAAGCAGGCGCCGAGGCCGCAAAAAGGATAACAATTCTTGCCAACAAATCTAAAATCCGAAAGCGGGAATTTTATTTCCCGCCCCGCCCCTTTACCAAACCGGTTCCGGATTTTATCCATCGCCAGTAATGAAGCCGGAATTGTTACATGCACCGGCATCACTCAGCGAAACGTATATCCTTTCCCCTTCAACGCCCGCACCATCTCCCCCAACCGCCCATAAAATTTGTCCTTCCTTCCCGGCCCCGCCCCAACATGCATCAGCAAATAAAACCCGTTCAACCCGTTCGGGCTGTTCCGTTCAAAATCAAGGATACTGGTATAAATCGCTTCTGAGGAGCTGTAGTTCTTCATTTCCGGCGCCGTGTAATCGGCGTGTGACAAGGTGCCCGGTGTGTAGTTGAGCAAGGTCAGCCCGGCCTGCCGGCTCCAGGCGACGATCGAGTCGTTGTACCATTCATAAGGCGCAATAAACAGACGCGCTTCATTTTTGGGGATACCCAGGGCGGCCAGGGTGTTGAAATTGTCGCGCAAATCTTCTAAAAAGGCATTTTTGAGGACCAGCAAAGAATCGCGTTTTTGCCAGTCGCAATAAAGCAGGTGTTTATCCGAGTGAGGACCGACGTAGTGCCCGGCTTTTTTCATTTTCCGCACGGTTTTCGGGTAGTGCCGGCAAAAATCTCCAGTGAGGAAGAAGGAAGCCTTTATCCCGGCTTTTTTCAGGGTTTTTAAAATATCGTTCGCGCCTTCGGCATACTCGTGGCCGGTAAAAACTAAATGGATGATCTTTTGCGTCGTGTCGCCGCGTATGAGGGCGCCGTAGCGATCTTTCACCTGGACGGTACGACCGGCGTTTCCTTCTGTTTGCAGCGCCGAGAGCATATAACTCAGGCTTGCCGTACCGTCCATGGTCGGCTCGTCGGAAGAGTAGTCGCCGTAATCGTCGTGGTAGATAACCAGCGGCGACTGAAATTCGGCGTATTCGTCCGCTTCATACAGGGTAATCCCGATGAGTTTGTTCCAGATGCTGCCATAGATAGGGCCGTCTACCAGGCCGCCGTCGATAGGGTAGTGGTACAGGTGGGTAAAGGCCGAATGCGGGTCGCGCGGGTAAACGCCGCTGGCAGGCAGGCCACAAATCATGCTCGTGCCCCAGGGATTGCAGCCGAAAAGCCAGTCGCGCAGGGCTGTTTCCATTTCGCGGTAGCGCTGGTCGCCGCTGCGTTCGCGGTATAGGCGGGCCTGCGTGTATATGGCCACGTTTAAGTTGTTGGAGCACCAAATAAACGGCACGCCGTACGAGAAAGTATTGTTTTTGCCGCGTTGGTACACGCTGTCGACCCCGCGGCGCATAAATTCGAGGAAAACGGCCTGTTGCGGACTGCCGGGCTTTTCTGTCTGGAAATAGTGACCCAGGTTGACGAACGGATACCACTGGTAATGCCGGGCCGTGTCGCTGCCCATCCAGGGAGTAATGGGTTCGGCATTGCCGTATTGTTCGGCTTGTTCGCGGTAATCCTGGCCGGGGAACAAGTCGTCGAGTTGTACGGCCGCCAGTTCCATGTCGTCCACCCAATTTTCTTCTTCGTAAAAATAAGGCGCGCGGCAGGGAGCCGTTTGGGTGTAGCCCGGTTTTTGCCGGCCAAATGTATAAGCCGCTACGGCTTTGGGCGCCAATGCGCTTGCATATTCCGGATAAAAAGGTTGTAACACCTGACTGCCGAGTGCGAATGCAGAGGCGAACTTGCCGGCAGATGAGGCCGCTCCCTGCGTCCGGTTTTTATATTTAAACGCTCCTTGCGGCGTACCGGTGATGAAATAGACCGGGCGGGCAAGGCTGCCGTCGGGTGCGCCGTAGAAAACGGAATCGAGTGTGGGCAGGCGCATGCGCTGGTGGTCGCGGTCGTCGGCGATTTGGTTGTAATATTCGCCGGGGCCGGGATTCATTTTAAGCAACCAGTCGAGGCCCCATTTGGCCTCGTCGAGGATGTCTGGAATGCCGTTGGCGCCGGGCCGCCCCGAAGCGTCGAAAGCGTCGCCGAACGCGCCGGGGTTTTGCCGGTAGGCGAATAACATCTGAAACGTGGCATTGGCCGAGGTGGGCAGGTATTGCAGGTAGTCGGAAGCGTCGTGCCAGCCGCCCGATACGTCGATGCGCGTGGAGTCTTTAGCCGGGTCGGGGTGGTAAATGATAAACCCGTCCCGGGTATGGCAGGAGTCGTTCAGGTAGGGATTGAATCCGCTGCGCTGCTGCCGCATGTACCGGAGGATAAAATCAGCCGCACCGTCGTACACATCATTGGCAATGCGAAAAACCGGCGATTTGATGTCCTGCACCTGTATATAATACGCTCCCGGTGTGCTAAATGCCGAAAAATCAAGCCGGTAGCCTTCAGAAAAAGCAGCCCATGGGCCGTATTTCCGAATGTTTTTTCCTTTAAAAACCGGCTCGTTCGTGAGGGCATCGCGCAGTTCGAACGCATCGAAAGACAGCGTTTGTTTACCGACTAAAACGGCCACTTTTATATCTTTTTCGAGGTAGCCGAGTTGGTTGATGCGGATCCAGGCGGCGGGTTGGGCAGCGATTTTACCAGGCAGGCAAAGCGTGAAGCAGGTAAGAATGCAGTACTTAAGAAATGGCATGGTTCGTTTCTGTGTGCGGAAATTTCGGTTAACTTTGTTGCAAATATTGTACGAATATGACAAAAATAGACGCCATAACCTTACCATACCCCGCGGCCAAAAACTTTGTCGGGGGGACCTTCCTGCCTGTTTCCGGGCGAACACTCGACGTAATCACCCCTTTAAACGGCGCCGTTTTATCTATTGTCCCGCTTTCTACTGCTGCCGACCTCGACCTCGCCGTGGAAGCGGCAAAAAAGGCCTTTCCCGCCTGGTCTGCTACGCCGATCAAAGAGCGGGTACAGATTTTTTACCGGTACAAAACCCTGCTCGAAAAACACTTGCCCGAACTGGCCAGGCTGGTACACGAAGAAAACGGCAAAACCATAGAGGAAGCCATCGCCGAAGTGGAAAAAAGCATCGAACTCACCGAGTTCGCCTGCTCCCTGCCGCAGTTGGTTTCCGGCGAATTGCTCGAAGTGAGCAAAGGTGTGGAGTGCAGGGTGGAGCGCAAACCCCTGGGTGTGGTCGCCTCCATTGCGCCGTTCAATTTTCCGAACATGGTGCCCAACTGGACCATTCCCAATGCCATCGCGCTGGGCAACTGTATGATCCTCAAACCCTCCGAACAGGTACCACTCTCCGCAATCCGCATTTCGGAATTGCTGAAAGAAGCCGGCCTGCCCGACGGTGTATTCAACGTAATAAACGGCGACCGCGAAATCGTGGAAGCTATCTGCGACCATCCCGACATTGAAGCCGTTTCTTTCGTCGGGTCCACGAAAGTAGCCAAAATCGTATACCGCCGCGCTACCGGCAACCTGAAACGTTGCGTGGCCCTGGGCGGCGCCAAAAACCACCTGATCGTGCTGCCCGATGCGCACCCGGAAATGACGGCTTCCAATATCACTGCCAGTATGAGCGGCTGTGCCGGCCAACGCTGCATGGCCGCTTCAGCCATGGTGGCCGTTGGGCCGATAGATTTGATTATCGACAAAATTTGCGAAGAAGCAAAAAACATCATCCCGGGCAAAAATCTCGGCAGTGTGATCAGCAAAGCTGCCAAAGAACGTATCGAACGTTATATCGATGAGGCCGAAAAAGCCGGCGCCAAAGTATTGGTGGATGGCCGCAACTGGACCGTGGAAGGAAATGAGAATGGTTTTTACGTGGGGCCCACCGTGATTGATTTCGTCACCCCCGATATGGCCATCGCCAAAGAAGAAGTCTTCGGCCCGGTGCTGGCCATTATCCGCGCCAAAGACATCGACGAAGCACTGGATATTGAAAATGCCAGCAACTACGGCAACGCGGCGTCCGTATTCACCCAAAGTGGCGGTATGGCCCGCAAAGTGATGGAAAATGCCGGCGCCGGCATGATCGGCGTCAACGTGGGTGTACCCGTGCCGCGCGAGCCTTTTTCTTTCGGCGGCTGGAATGAGAGCAAATTCGGCGTGAATGATATTACCGGAAAGAGCTCTATCGAGTTTTGGACGAAGTTGAAAAAAACGACGGTGAAGTGGAATCCGGAGTCGAAAACGAATTGGATGAGTTGAAGGGGTTTGGGGTTTTGGGGGTTTAGAGGTTTGGGGGGTTGGGGGTTTGGGGGTTTGGGGTTTGGAGGTTTGGGGGTTTGGAGGTTTGGGGGTTTGGGGGTTTAGAGGTTTGGGGGTTTAGAGGTTTGGAGGTTTGGGGGTTTGGAGGTTTGGGGGTTTGGGGGTTTAGAGGTTTGGGAGTTTAGAGGTTTGGGAGTTTAGAGGTTTGGGGGTTTAGAGGTTTGGGAGTTTAGAGGTTTGGGAGTTTAGAGGTTTGGGAGTTTAGAGGTTTGGGAGTTTCCGCCAAAGAGTTTGTTCAAAAATCGATGTCTTCGCCCGCTTCCAGTCATAAAATATTTAAAATGAATGAGTTGAAAAAATTAAGTTGAATTTGGGGCTGTTCAAAAACTGATGTCTAATATTTAAAATATTGCATTTAAAAAATTGATAATTAGGTATCTATAAAAATAACATAGGGTCAATAGACCAGATTTTTGAACAGTCCCGGTTTA